>JAQYVU010000069.1 GCA_030145385.1 Desulfococcaceae bacterium | reverse complement strand
AAATAATTTTTTCAGGGGTATATTCCCGGACCTCAGGTATGCATAGGTTTTCGATATTTTTCATAGTAATATCAACAACCAAACCACTTTTATGCAAATCTTTAACTGTATTTGTAATTGATGTTGCTATGGATTTTCTCATGATTTTACCTCGATTAAATCTTTGTCTATGGCTATCGCTATTTCTTCCGGAGATAGTGTTAACAAAATTCTTGATAATTCCTTGAAAGCAATAAGTTCTTTTTTTGAGAAATTCGATTTTTCATTTTTAGCAAAACCATGAACAAAAATTGAACGATCGCCTTTTTTGTAGCAAATAATAGTTCGTCCGCCGCCACTTTTTCCTTGGTCTTTTAAACGGACTCTTTTTTTATATAGGTTGCTTCGAAGTTTCCATCCTTAATTTCAGTCAAGGTATTGGCAAGTTCGCGCTTTGGGATTTTCTGCTTGGCTGCCCATCTTGAAAAATGTTTTGTCATTAATTTTATATAGCACTCAGTGATATATTTTTCAACTAAATATTTTTGGAGAAAAAAATTCCGGATATTTCGTAGTGAAATATATCAAATCCGATTTATTGTAATTTTCCCTATGAAGAATTCTTATCAAACATGAAGTATTCTGAAATATTTCATAGGTGCGGACTATCGATAACTCCTGTCAGCATTCTTCATCTCGACAGACCACAACATCTAGATTGAGAGTTTTTGCCGATTTTTTGGAAAGGCATCGGGTCGCTATTGAATTCTTCAGTGAAGGAGTGAATTTTAACAGTGAGCACTGCTGACAATTTGGTTTAAAAAGGGTTATGCAAAACGATGCGGAGAAGGATTATGGACTATGACTAACCCTGTTACTTTGAAAAGAGTAGGACTTAACATGTTGTTTTGTCGGATACCAAAAAATTTCATGAAACAAACAGACGGGGAATACGATCTAAAAACAGATATGTGATAATGGCCGTTGGTATAATAAACCACGCATTATATCTTGCATGCCACCGTGAAACGCTATCTAGTTAGCAACACATTCTCACCTTCAAAAAAACTTGCACAGAATTTTACAGACTTCGTTTGAAAACAACTTGCCTCCTGCGATTGCTTGCAAATCATTTTTTAGCTCAATTATTAACTAACTTATATATGCGCGACAATAATTGTTGCCTAATATCATTTTCTTCTTCTACTATTTACTCCACAACACTTTTTAAGTGCATTTTATTTGAATACATTTCTAAACACCTACTCAACCAGTTTTTTGACGTGGTCCTGACAGCATGCAAAATGGTGCGGTTTTGAACAAACCCGTCAAAGGCATTGGATCGAATGGGGTCGGGCTCGATTACGTTATCTTTCAAACAATCTTGGTGTCAGCAGACGCTTCTGAATCTGTTTGCGTGATACCGGGTACCGCTGAAGCAGCTGGTCTATTTGTTTTTGGCCGATCAGTGTAACGTTGTAAGTATGTCTTGCCGCTGAGACCCTTTTTGAAAAATTCCCGGTATTCACTGCCACTATGAGTTTCGAAAATAATTTTCCTGTTTTTTCTTCATAAGCCGGCTTAGCTCCATGAATCTGGACCAGAGGATCGGTACTGTCATATTTTCGGTTCGAGGTGTTTTGGTGCTTACATTGCACCAGGACATTCTCCTGGCCCATCACCACAACATCCGCGCCGTGGTCATTGGCCGGGGTCAGAAAAGCATCTCCTTCGAATTGCCTGCCGAAAAGCTCGGCACACAGCGCTTCGAACTCCTGCCAGCTCAATGATGAAATGTCGCTGCCCCGGAGCGGACGCATCTGATTTTCCGGTTGAACAGCCTCACGAAAGGTCGCCCTGGTCATTTCCTCATTGGAAACCTCTTCCGGTGTGACGACAGAGTCCTTGAGGGTAACTTTTTTCGACAGGAGCCTGTGCAGGTTAACATCAAAGGAGTCTATGGACGGATGTTTTAGAATCGGCAGATAGACGTTGACGTCCTTTTTCTGTCCGATTCGGTAAACCCGATCTGTGGCCTGATCTTCTTTGGCTGGGTTCCAGTGCCTTTCAATATGAATTACGTTATTGGCCGCCACAACAGTGAGACCGGTTCCGGCGGCAATCGGCGACATGATGATGACCCCGAACCCATGTTCAGCCTCAAAAGCGTCAATGATTCCCTTTCGGGTCTTTGCCGCATTTTTCCTGGATTTTACGATCGCCTTGGTATCGCCATTGATTATTTCAACTGGGATGTCGTAAATTTTTCGCAAAGCCGTACTTAGAAAACGCTGCAGTCTCTTGTTTATCAGAAAAATAATGGCCTTTTCCTCTCTTTCCCTGATCTTTTCCAGGATACTCAGCAGACTTTCCAGCTTGCCGGAAAGGTTGAAAAATTCACGTGCTTCCGAAGCATTACCGGGAGTGGCCAGGGTGCCTTGATTCAGCAGCAGGGGGTGCAGGGATATTTCACGCAGCTGGTGCAGACCGGCAAGCACCGGATTGGGAACATCTTCGTGTTGCTGCAGTTCAAGCACCGTATCGATGGCTGTATTGTATCTTTGCAGTTGTTCGCCGCACATTTCCCTGTCAAGCAGGGGGCTGTATTGGTAGTCGTTCCTGGTGTCGCTGCTGAATCCTGCGTAGATTCGCTTTTTCGGCAGATCGCTTAAGTTATCTTCCTTCAATCGCCGGAGCATCAGTGCCCCGACTTTGTTTCGCAGTTTTTTTCCGGTTGCCAGACGTTGTTCAGATATCTGCTCCGGATTAGCCAGGCGGATCGGCGTCATGTATTCCTGTCGGAAATCCTGGTACGCCCCTAGCCAACCAGGCCGGGCAGTGTCCATCAGACACCAGAAATCTCCAAGATGATTTTCAACAGGCGTACCGGTCGCCAGGATCTTGAATCTTGCTTTCAACCCCTTTGCTGCCCTGGTGGCCAATGTGTTCGGATTTTTGATATTCTGCGCCTCATCGAAAATCACAAAAGACCAGTCGATGCGGCAGAGCGAAAACTGGTAATCCCTCAGGGTCTGGTAGGTTGTCAGCACCATTCTGCGAGGCATGTCCAGCCGATCGATGTTGAATTCCTTCCCGATTTTGAGCGAATAGCGGATAGCCGACTCCGGCACGGTTGGGTTTTCTGAATTTTCCAAAATCGTTTGGGCGGCCTGTTGCCTGATTTCGCTCTTCGCGCCTTTGATGCGGAATTTTTTCAGGTCTGCATCTGCCTGCAGGAGCACGATACTGTCAAACGGGCTGGTCTGAAACGTCTGCTCTATCTCCGTTTTCCAGTTTTCCAGCAGGGAAAGGGGAACTACAACCAGGACCGGACGTTCGACGATGCCTTTTTGTCGGCACTGGCAGTAATACTCCGCAATCGCCACCAGCGTCATGTAGGTCTTTCCCAGGCCCATGTCGTCGGCAAGCAGCGCGCCAAGAAGGTTCTCCTCCTGATCGGCGTTTGCGAATGTCGACTCGGCCAGCCCCAGTATCCAGCGGATTCCTTCGTCCTGGTGCGGGAAGGGGGCGCGTTTATAGGTTGTGTAGTCGATGTCCGGTTTGTAGGCTATATCTCTGATCAGTGCGGGAATGTCGTCCGCCCCGGTCTCCAACACCTCGTCATTCTTGGTAATGTCAACGATGACGGGATACTCTTTTTCCGCTTTCTCCTTCTCCTGGGTTTCATCCGACGGTTTTTTCGAATCCGTTTCGGGATAGGGTGTCTCTTGCAGCCGGGTTTCAATTGTGTTCAATATGTTGTCGACCGCCTCAGAATCTGAGATGTCGATGGATTTATCGCCGATGTCTATCACGGCAGCGCCGCTATTTTTTGCATCCGTGAACTGCTGCCGAGCGGAAATTAGATCTTCTTCGCTATCAATCAATTTGTGCAGAAAGGAAGGGTGGCAGACCGTTCCGGATTTTCGCAGTGCGCTCTCGAACCAGCTGATGCCGGATTCGTCTGTCTCACCGAAATAGGCATGTTTGAAAATGGTCGCCCCGCGAACCCGCAGGGAAAATCCGCCGTCAAGATCAACCAGGCTCGCGTCCAGAAAAGCGGTTGGGGATTCCAGGAACCGCTTCACCTGCTGGGGCGGGATGACCCGGTTGGAAATGATTTCATGGGTCGCCTTCAGGCGTTGTTCATCCAAGAGGACGATCCTGTCCTGTATCCGGATCACACCGATATCATCTGCGCCTTTGAGCTGGCCGAGGCGCCGCCGTGCGCTTTCCGGATCGATCCCTGGACCGAAAGAAGGCGTCAGGAGAAGGCTGCCGTCATCCTGCTGCATGACCGCCACCCCGATTTTTTCCGGTTCTGAAACTTCCAGGGTGTTGAAATGGGCCAGGTCGATGCGCATCCCCATCCTTTTCGCTGCCTGCAGGCTGCCGACCAGTTTCAGGTTGTGCGTCTCTGTCCGTTGCTCCGGGTGGCGTTTGCCGTGGGTGTCGAGGGCACTGAATGCAATCCATTCCGCTGCGTTCAAAAGATACTGTTCCTTGGGGCTGAATTGCAGGCAAGGTCCTTTTAATTCATAGTTGTAGATTTCACTGCCATCCGGCAGGAGCGGAATGATTTGCAGGGAGAACCCGGTGCGGGAAGTCTGTCCATCAACCCTGATACGAAAATCCCCGACATATGGGGGCGGAAACCCCAGGAGAAATTTTGCATCCTCCTCGATGACGACCGCAAGGTCGGATGAAATGGTGTAACCGTTGGCGATTTGCCCGGCATACCCTTCCTCCTCCAGCATTCGAAGGCATACGTACTGGTGCAGAAGTCGCCCGCTTCCTGCACCCTTTTTGCAATTTTGGAAATCTTCCCAGGGCAGCACCAAATTCAGCCCGCTGCTGTCCGGGATGATCCTGAAACAAGGGCCATCGCCTTCACTTGCGACCAGGTTGCGAATGAAATTTTTTATATCCATAATTATGAGAGTCCATAACGATATTTATAGGTGGCATAATCTTTTGGTGTGAATAGCTTTTCAATGTCCGGGTAAATGCCTTCACTCTTGAGGAATTTGATGGCTTTGTGCTGCCAGAGGAGATTTGGGTAGTGAATGATAGCGATCGGTTGCCTGTCTTGGTTTCTGAATTCCTTATGGTAGTTTGCTTCAAGTGTGTAGCTTAATGCGTAAGGAGAAAATTCCCGGGTTGAATATTCGATAATAGTTGCTCTTTCAGGGAGATTCGGAAAAAGCCAGAGCTTGAAGCTGTGACTGCCCTCGATCATGTGGCAATGCCCTACCTGAAGGTAAATCATGGAACGATGGGGGTCCTTGACCTTTGCATATTCGGGCAGCTCGTTTTGCTTATAGTTTCTCTGTAGATATTGCTCTGGGTAATTGCCAACGAACAAGCGCGAATGCTGTATCAAACCCTGTGAATGGAGGCCCTCCAGGAAAATTTTACGGGCCCTGAACATGCGCTGCAGGTCCATTTTTCCGGAAACCTCGCCGTAATTCTCCAGCGCTTTCAGGAAAAGCATGAGGTCGAAACCGGAAAGCCATCCCCGCACTTTTTTCTGGCGTTCAGTCCCCAGAATGGCCCACCATTTTCGAAACCGGGAGCTGTTGTCCGGAATCCGAGGGTCCCCGGCAATGGAAAGGATGGCCCCCCGCCAAGAATCGGAAATTTCCCGGCTGGCAGCGCGGTCGATCAGTATAGACAGTGCTTCATGCCCCAAAAGCCGCCCCTCCCCGGCAAGCGCATCATACACTTCCTGCTTGCAGATTTCCTTCAGGACTGGATCATCCCTGCCCACCGGCAGGTGTCGCAGCGTGTCCAGAAAATAGCGGTACCGGCAGAGCCGGTGAAACCGTGTGTCGTGATAATTTCCCAGAGACAGTTCTTTAAATGCGGCATCGAGATCGATGTTGCAGTTCCTGGCATAGTTAACCACTTGCTCAGGCCCGTCCAATGTGAAGATCAGATCCTTGTAACGATTGAGCCCCTTGATTTCCGGGCCGGCCCCTCCGGTTTCCCGACTTTCGAGTTCGGTGCGCAGGAGTTGGCAGACGGCATCGAAAATGGTTCTGTCAAAAGTTTTCTCTCCACCCAGCTGGTCGAAATGTTCGAAAAAAGCGTAGACCATCTGGAGCAGGCTGATCAAACTCAGCCCTGGCCTCGGTTTATAAAAACTTTCGAGCAATTTTTTCGTAATGCGGGCGCTTCGGAGGAACTCCTTCCGGCCCATCAGATAGGTCAGGGCCCGCACGTCGATAGCCGCCCTGATGGTACCCGGGATCAGGTCCGGCCGGCCTGTCCTTAGAAGTTCTTTTATCTTCTCGCAGGCCCGGATGAATTTGTCCGAACCTTTGCCCGTGTTTTTCAATATATCCCTGATCTTGCGTTTGTTTCGCTCGAGAGGAGCAAAGTCTGCCGGTCGCCATTCTGGCAGTTGAAAATTTATTTCAGGAAGCGTTTTCATCGATTATTCCTCGAGCAGCTTTTTGATGTTCTTAAACTCTTCCAGGGCCGGCCGTCGTACCGTAATGCGGATGTCGATGCGTCGGTTTTTCTTGAAGTCGGCTTCGGTTTCCTGGATAATCTGGGCTGGTCTGGTTTCCGCATATCCGCTCACGGAAAACAGGGGATCGCCGTTGTGGTTTTTTAGGTCGTGGAGGAGCAGGTCATCCGGCAGGTTTTCGTTCCAGTAGTTCCAGACCGAAATGGCCCTGCGAGTGGAGAGCCCCCAGTTGCCCATCTGGCTTGGTGAAGGGCGCCGGTCCGTGTGCCCTTCGATAAAGATGGTGTCCAGGTATTTCCAGCGGGAGTTTCTGGTTATGGTCAGAAACAGGGCGTGGCCGATCTCGAGGGCTGTTTCCCTCATCCCTTCTGTCTTGGGGATACAGTGTCTGTTGTTTTTAAAGGTAAGTATGTCCTCGGGTATGCGCAGCACCGTATGGTTGTCACTGATCTCCACGTAGATATCTTTTTTTCTCAGGTCCTCCTCGATTTCGTTCAGGATGTTCCGCCGGACCTGTTCGGCCTTTGCGATTTCGCGAATCGCATCGCTGACCTCATACTTGGTCTCGGTCAATTCGAGGATCAGCGCCAGGGACGCCAGTATGAAAATGACCAGCAGTCCGGCCATGATGTCGGAAAACGAAATCCAGTAGGGATTGTCGTCATGGTCCGAGGAATGTGGGCTGGAAGATCCACCGAGTCTCATGGGCGCCTGCCGGTTTTGTTTTCAAGCTCGTCGACCACGTCGTTCAATGCTCTGACCGCCCCGGTCATCTGGGAAATGTAGTCGTTCGTCTGGGTGTTCCAGACATTCAGCCGCTCGATGGTCTGGCTCTGCACCTGGTCAGCGTAATTGATCAGCAGCTTCTGGAGATGTTCGTCAAGCTCCACCACGTGGTTCGTCATCGATTTTCTGAATGCGTCAAGGTGATCCCGGACGGTTGCAAAACCTCTTTCAGCGCTCTCGGTCGCACCGGACAATTTGTTTACTACCTCGCCCATGGAAACGGTGAGCTGCTGATAACCCGTCAGCGATTCCCGGAGATTTCTGCTTACCGCTTGGTTTTCCTCCGCCATGTCGGCGGTGAGTTCTGCCGCCTTTCCGATGTTAGTCGAGAGCTGCTCAGATATCTGCTTGAATGATCCTGCCATGAGTCCGAATTGATTGGTAACCTCCCGCAATTGTCTCGTTGACGCATTCATTTCATTTCCAGCGGCGGTATTGGCTTCGGCAACCTGTCGGAACTTTTCCAAAAGCTCGGTGTGGCCCAGCCGGATCAGTTCGGACTGATCGTATTGCAAAGAAACCAGGGATTCTACCCTAGTGATGAGTTCGTGCTGCGTGTGCTTGGAATCGGCAACGTTATCAGCAAGGGCCTGGTAACGCTGGTCATGCAGTTCTTTCTCCTTTTCGATCTGACCGGTTAAATGACTGCCGATCTGCTCAACCACATGACTGCTTTTGTTGACCATTTGCTGAATCTGGCTTTCGAAAGCTGAAGTCCGGTTTGTGTCCAGCTCCACGGATTGACGGTGGTGCTCGTCGAGTTTTCCCACCAGGCCGTCGATCATGTGGCCGAAGCGTTCTTCAAGATGCTCTTGATGAGCGGTTTGCTGTTTTTCACGCTCCTCGATCTGGCTGGCAAGCATTGTCTGCCGGGTGTGAGATTCTTCCCGGATGTCCTGTGTCTGGGTCTCGAGGCTGGATAAAAATGCGTTTATCTGGGTCCCCAGGTTTTCGACAGCTTCCTGCACATCTTTTGATGTGGTTTCCATCATCTGCTGCTGGGCACTGCCGGCTTCCCCAACACCATCGAGAAACCGGTCCAGCAAGCTCTCCAGCGCCACCTGCGATCCCTCGTGAGCATTGGAAACCAGAGAATGGATGGCCGGAACCATGACTTTGTTGAGGCTGTCTTCCAGGCCGGTGGTTATCATTTCGGTGGAATGGAGCATCACTTCCTGGAGGCGGTCACCGATTTTTTCAGCCAGGCCCTGGAGGGTCTCCGCGGACAGGCGGCTTGCGTCCAGGATTTTTACCAGCGACTGCTCGGGGTTTATGCGTGGGTACAGAAAATCGATGCGGTTCTGCAGAAGAGAAATTTTTTTCCGGATATGGCGTTCCATCAGTTTTTCAAAAAAATTGAAAAGAACACTGGAAGAGACCCCCCATACCGAGGTCAGAAAGGCCACCGACGCTCCGCTGATCATATTGCCGATGCCGTGGCGAAGGGCGTCGACACCAGCGTCCTGGGTGATTTTCAGGGTAGCGAGCCCCATGGTCAGACCGACAAAAGTGCCGATGACGCCGATGGCGGTTAGCATGCCCGGCACCGCCGCCAGGAGACGGTTTTCGGTCAGACCTTTGGACAGTGAATCCGTGTTGAAGAAATGGGTGGCATCGAGGGTGTTGAAAACCTTGAGACCGGACGGCGAGTAGACCAGGGTTTCATCAAACTCTCTCCATATTTTTCCGTATGCGTTCTTTTTTCCCGCCATCGCTTTCTGGGTCAGCTCCCGCTGGCGGGAGGCCAGTTGATCCTGGCCGATATCCCCGAGAAGGTTCAGGTAAAATCTGATTTGCGACAGGGATGCAAAGTATTTCAGCAGGGCATAGATCAGGTAAAGAAAAAATACGGCAATTAGAATCGATATAAAAAACGCGCTCAGCCATTCCGAGGCGTCAAGTCCTCCGTTGAAAAATTTTTTGAATGCCGGCAACAGGTTCCACAGGCTGAATGCGTCTGGGTTCATCTTGTTTCCTCTTTTTTTTCCTGTTATTTCAAGCGGTGCTGCGGCAGGCAGTCCGGATGCCAGACGCTCTAAAGTCTTGTCTGGTTTCCGCAGCAATATACTTGGTGTCACATCTTGGATTGTGAATTACTTTAAAATCCTAAATAAAAATTCGATACTCATCGCAAGATTTTATCTTAGCCCTTAAATATGTTTTCCCTGTGATATCTTAAAAATTGGGGATGCGGCTGAAATTTTATGGCGGCATCGTTCCAGTTTGCGTCATTTGCCCAATAAAAAGGTTGTACTGGGCCTATGTTATAACGGAAAGCTCTTTGCCAATCAGAATCAATTGCATTATATAGATAACCCGTGCCTGAGTCACCGAAAATAGAACCGGTCGCGGTGGATATTGGATTAATGCCATCAACAGTAATAACTCTTCCTTTAGCTGCTTCAGCGATATTGCATTGTAAAATATTAGTACAAAGCAAAGACAATAAAAATAACGTGAATCCATTCTTTAAAAGTTTTTTCCGCATCAAAAATACCCCATTAATTCGGATATATGCTTTGCCTTAACACGTCGATGAATTATTATGATCAATAATCCAAACGGGTATCAATAGACTTAGCTAAATAAAATCGGCACAACCAAAAAATTATTAAAAAATTAGGGGAGAAATAGAATTGCCATTAACAGCAGCAATTCTGAAAAGGAGTGTACAAACAATAGGTGACTTGTAGGGGCAAGAACCGAGTTATAGGTCACTCCTGAGGGTTTTCACTATCCACTCCCCGACTATTTATTCGAAAGAAACTAAAAAATCAATTCACAAGAGAATGTCAGTTTAGTCCTCATTAGAAAACGAGTAAAGGGAAAAATGTTTATTTCGTAAATTCTATTTTAATTGTAGGGGATTTGAATGGAGGCAATGAATTAATCCAATTTAACAAAATCTATTCGGTTTCTCATTATAACTCCTGTTATCAAGGTGGTGCAGTCGTTGTGGGCTTGACTTGCTAACATATGGCCAACCTCTGGAGGGATCGTCATCGATAGAAGACTGGTGGCCAAATCGACACTATTGCAAAATTTTTCAGAGGTACACACTATCGATAACATGCCATATTTTTCTATTATCATGAGTGACACAATATGTTGCGTTAAAAAAAATGTCGACTGCATTGCGGTTTCTCAAAATTTTCACCATGCGTCAGGCATTTCACGATTCTCATTATTCAATGGCTTTGTTTAGGGCGGATTTAATATTTTGGTCGGCGTTTATCTGTGTGCGTCTGCGGCTAATCACTCTGAATCTGACTTTTTACCGGGCCATCAATTGTTGTTCTCACATGCAAACAGACTTTTGTCGCATTCGGGTAAAATACCTCTTTTTCTTGCTTTGGCAAAAAGGGTCTCAATGGCCGCCTCTCCTTTTCGGCCAATATCTAATGAGAATTCATTGACATACAGGTTGATGTGCTGACAGACAACATCATCGGATAATTCCTGGGCATGGGATTTGACATAATGGTTTGTTTGCAACGGGTTGAGATGGGCAAATTCAATACTGCTGCGGATCCCGGATTCAACCCGGCAGATTATTTCCTGAGAAATGTTTCTGCGCATGACAATGCCGCCTAAAGGTATAGGCAGCGTGGTTTCAGCCTCCCACCATTCCCCCAAATCAACCAGGCATTCCAGGCCATAGCGCTTATACGTGAAACGCCCTTCGTGAATAATGACGCCGTAATCATATTCACCGGATGTGACAGCCGGCATGATTTTATCAAAGGTCATGGGAACAATATCCGGCGTACCGTCGATAAAAAGTCCCAGCAGTAAATTTGCCGTGGTCCATAATCCCGGAACCGCAATTTTACCGGATTTAATATCGTTCAAGTCTGTGCCTTTTCGCGCAACAATCAAAGGGCCGCATCCACGCCCTAAAGCAGCACCGCTTCGGAGCAGTCCATAGGTTTCCAGCAGGTGACCGATGGCGGTAAAAGAAAGTTTGGATATATCAACAATCCCTTTTTTTGCTTCCTGATTGAGATGCTCCACATCATTTAACATGATATTAAACGAAAGATCGCCCAGGTCAATTTTCCCATGGGCTAACGCATAGAATATATACGTATCATTCGGGCAGGTTGAATAGGCGAGTGATAGTGGTTTGTTCATAAAAATAATTGTTTGTTGTCAATTTCTATTGTTATCATTATTGGTTACCAGTCAGTCTTCAAACAAGTAACCCTGTGTCATTATGAATTTATTAATTTAATTGTTTAACTTATCAAGCTTAAAGTCCTGTATAAATGTATAAACAGCAGCGCATGCATTTTTAAAAGCAAGGTCTGTGTCCCATGAATCCGTGTCCCGTTTACCGACAAAATTACTGGCAGATCTTATTTCGATAAACGGAATATTATAGATAATTGCAATATGGGCGGCAGCAGCGCCTTCCATCTGTTCCATGCATGGCTTGAAATTTTCATACAGGGTGTCCGCACGTTTATTGGTCGTGGTAATGGTCGAGACCGTGATAGACGGCCCTTTTTTAACCTGAGAATTTAAGAAAATATTATCTGCTTGCAGAATCTGATACGCATAGTTTACCAGTTTATCATTTAGAGGATAGCGGCTTTTAAATTCATCTGATTTGTTTTTAAACATTTTAGTCGTATTAATCAGGGCAAACGGCAATTCATCCGGCACACAGGAGCCGGTAGAAGATTCAAGGCCTGTATGAATATCGATTTCTTCGGTTGCAATAGCGACATCACCGATCGCAAGCCCTGATTGTCTGAACACCCCGGCACACCCGGTCTGAACGATCAGCTGAGGCCGTTCGGATTCAATCACAGCTGTCAGTGCCTGTGCTGTATTTACATTGCCCGGGCCGGCAACCAGCAGCTTTACACGAACATTGCCAATTGTTCCGGATATAATATTTCGGTTGCCGATAATTGACTGTCTGGGGTTATCAATTTTTTGACATAATCCGGCCAGTTCACCATCAACTGCAGCTATGATCAGAATGTAGGGTTTTATTAATGATGCGGATAGATTTTTTTCAGAAATATCTGATTTTGCAATTCCCGTACAAATCATTTTTGTAATTTCAGTTATCCAGGTTTCAGTTTTTTCTGATGGCGCATCATAGATACCAAGGCCTGAATCTAAATGTTTGATGGTATGTGCACAAAGAAATCTGTCCATGACTGCATCTAAAACAAAAGCCGCTTTATCCAAATCAATATTCTGGTCGAGTTCTTTTTTTAAAAGCGCATTTTCCAGCAATGATCTTAGGTAATCCGTACTGTGTTGACGTAAGGAAATTAATATTTCATCCCGAAAAGGGGCTTTGGGTTCAAACAGTACCTTCATATAAAGCCGGTACAGCAAAGGATGATTTTTAATAAAGGCGATTCCTGCGGAAAGGGTTTTGTTCAAGCGGGTTGCAATATCTTCATCTGAAGACTGGTCCCGGACGGTTCGCAAATATTCTTTGACCATGTCCACCGACCGATTGAAAACAAATAAGAAAAGGCCTTTCTTATCGCCAAAATACTGAAATATAGAGCCCTTGGCAATTTTCATCCGGCCAACCATTGCATTGATACTGGCACCGTCAAATCCTTTATTGCCAAACTCCTCAACAGCAATCCGGGTAATGCGTTCCTGTTTTTCCCTGGATAAGTTTTGAAATGTTTTTCTGGGGTTCATTTTTTTGCCGAAATTGTCATTTTAATTGAGTGATATTATGCATCATCAACTCTTATCATGATTTTTTCATCAATACCACATAAAATATACTTGAACAATATGGTATATATTGATATTTTAATAAATTACACAATGCCGAATAAAAAATCGGCTTTGATTGTAATCTTCAACTCTTCCATGAAAGGGAATTATTTTGTCAAAAAAAGCGTTAATTACCGGTGTTACAGGCCAGGATGGGGCGTATCTGGCTGAACTGCTTTTGCAAAAAGGGTATTCAGAAGTACACGGCATCAAACGCCGGTCCTCTCTTTTTAACACCCAGCGGGTTGACCATCTTTACCAGGACCCTCACGAAAAAGATCTCCGTTTTGTTCTTCATTACGGCGATTTAACAGATGCGACAAATCTGGTTCGGATAGTTCAGGAAGTCCAGCCGGATGAGATTTACAACCTGGCTGCCCAAAGTCATGTGCAGGTATCCTTTGAATCACCGGAATATACGGCAAATGCCGATGCATTAGGTACTTTACGGCTGCTTGAAGCCATACGGATTCTTGGACTGGATGATAAGGTGCGTTTTTACCAGGCGTCAACATCAGAATTATACGGTAAAGTTCAGGAAATGCCGCAAACAGAGACAACTCCATTTTATCCGCGCTCTCCATATGCCTGCGCAAAGCTATATGCTTACTGGTGTACGGTTAATTATCGTGAAGCTTACGGGATCTATGCCTGCAATGGCATTTTGTTCAATCACGAGTCTCCCTTACGCGGTGAAACCTTTGTTACCCGGAAAATAACCCGTGCGGTGGCACGAATTGCCTTAGGGCTTGAGACGCAACTTTATCTTGGCAATATTAATTCCTTGCGAGACTGGGGGCATGCGAAAGATTTTGTCAAGGCACAGTGGCTGATCCTTCAGCAGGAACAGCCGGATGATTACGTAATTGCCACCGGCGTTCAGCATTCGGTTCGTGACTTTTGTGATAATGCCTTTGCCTGTATTGGCATCAAGCTTAAGTGGCAAGGTGAGGGAATAGATGAAAAAGGGCTTATTGAGGACGTGGCTGTCCCGGATTCTCTGGCAAATCTGCCGGTAAAAAATTCCCTGGACCGATTAGAAAAAGGCCAGGTCGTGGTTTCTGTTGACCCCCGGTATTTCCGGCCCACGGAAGTCGAGTCTCTTCTCGGGGATCCTGCCAAAGCCAAAAAAAATCTCGGCTGGGAGCCTGCCATTTCGTTTGAACAAATGGTATCTGAAATGGTGTCACAGGATTTGACGGAATCCGTCAGGGAAGCGATTTGCCATAAAAACGGGTTTCCCATTCCCTCAAGCTGTGAAGCACTGATGTAGGGTAAAAGGCCGAAGATTGAGAAGACACCCTGGCTGAGATCATACGGCTGAGGCTTGGCAGGGACTGGGAATTTTTTAACATAACTACAAAGAGGCATAAATGGAAAAAGCATCTAAGATATATATTGCCGGACATGACGGGCTTGTCGGTTCCGCACTGGTCAGAAAATTTACGCAAAACGGTTTTGCCAATCTTATTACCCGGCATTATACGGAACTTGATCTCAGGCGTCAGCAGGATGTTGAAACATTTTTTGAAAATGAAAAACCGGAGTATGTTGTTCTGGCCGCGGCAAAAGTCGGGGGCATTCTGGCCAATAATACATTTCCCGCTGAATTTATTTTCGACAACCTCGCTATTGAAACCAATATTATCCATGCGGCCTGGAAGGCAAACGTTAAACGCCTGATCTTTTTAGGGTCATCGTGTATTTATCCAAGAGAATGCCCACAGCCCATGAAGGAAGACCACTTGTTGACCGGCCCTCTGGAATCAACAAATGAGCCTTATGCCATTGCAAAAATCGCCGGAATTAAAATGTGCCAGTCATACAATCGTCAGTACGGCACCGCTTATTTTGCTCTAATGCCGACTAATCTCTATGGCCCGAATGATAATTTTAACCTTGAAACCAGCCATGTCCTGCCGGCATTGATACGAAAATTTCATGAAGCAAAAGCATCTTCTGCGGAATCCGTCACTGTCTGGGGTACCGGTTCTCCCCGCCGTGAATTTCTTCATGTTGATGATCTGGCAGACGCCTGCCTGCATATTATTGATCTCGATGATCAGGTATACCGTAACCTGATTTCCGACAAAGTGGCCCCCCTTATCAATGTCGGCTGCGGACGAGATAATTCAATCAAGGAAATGGCACTGATGATTAAAGAAATAACCGGATTTGAAGGGGAAATTGTTTTTGATACTTCAAAACCCGATGGGACACCCCAAAAATTGCTGGACGTATCTCTTTTAAACAAACTGGGATGGAAGCAGACGATTCCGCTGAAAAAAGGGATTTCCGATACTTATCAATGGTGTATGGATAACAATATTTTTGCATAAAGCGGTATTCAAAAATAATGTTCAGAATCAACAGAAGGCCTCGGTTTTATTTTTTTGCCTTTGATTGCTGTACAAGATGGTTTTACCAGCGGTGAAAGATGAAAAGGCAGAACTTGATCGAATCATGAAAGACGCTGATGCGGCCGTATACGCTGAAAACAGAAAACAGGGTAGGGCGATATGAGTAAAACAAACAAGACCGGTTCTGTTGGATAACAGAACCGGTCTTTAAAATATCTTGCTATTTTTATTTATGTTTTATTCTTTTTCGGTGTTTGCGTCATCGATAACTTTTTGTGCCAGCTGAGCCGGTACTTCATCGTACTGAACAAACTTCATGGTAAAATTTCCGCGGCCTCCGGTCATGGAACGGATATCCGGCGCATAGGTCAGCACTTCAGCCATGGGAACCAGCGCTTTGACGATCTGATTTTTACCTTTGCTGTCCATTCCAAGAACTCTGCCGCGCCGGCTGTTTAAATCTCCCATAATGTCACCCATGAAGTCTTCCGGTGTGACCACTTCAAGTTCCATGATGGGTTCGAGCAGTTTCATTCCCGCTTCTTCAGCTGCTTTTCTAAATGCCAGCGAACCGGCTACCTTGAATGCCATTTCTGAAGAATCAACCGCATGAAAGGAACCGAAATCAAGGGTGGCCTTATAATCAACGCACGGGAATCCGCCTAAAACACCTCGCTGGGTGGCTTCTATGATTCCTTTTTCAACGGCCGGAATATAGGTTTTGGGAATCGCACCGCCGACAATCTTATCTATAAACTCAAAACCTTTGCCTCTTGGCTGCGGTTCGAATTCAACCCAGCAGTCGCCGAACTGACCATGACCGCCCGTTTGTTTTTTATGACGACCCTGAACCCGGACTTTTTTCTTGAAGGTTCCTTTGTAGGGAACTTTGGGTATATTCAGTGTGACTTCAACCCCATATTTACGTTTCATTTTGTCAATGGTTGTTTCAATATGAACCTGGCCCATTCCGGTGATCAGGGTTTCACGTGTTTCTTCGCTTCTTACAAGTTTTAATGCAAGATCTTCTTCCATGAGTTTTGCAAGAGAGGAGAATAATTTTTCTTCATCACCCTGTGTTTTCGCTACAATCGCGTAGGTAATAATACCATCAATCGGAGCAACGGGTGTGACCTGCAATTTACTGCCGGGATCGCATAATGTATCACCGGTTGTGGTTTCCTTTAATTTTGCAACTGCGACGATATCGCCAGGGCCGGCTCCAGTCAGCGTTTTTTGTTCTTTTCCGATAATTTTAAGGAGCTGACTGAAACGTTCCTTGGCATCTTTGTTGGGGTTGTAAAAATTGCCATCACTGCCGAGTTTACCGGTAAGAACTTTAATTAATGTCAGACGGCCGGCAAATGGGTCCGCAATTGTTTTAAAAACAATGCCTAAGAATGGATCATCCGGATTTGGTGTGATTTCGACTTCATTGTCCGTGCCTGATTCATAAGCAATCTTAGTCCCTGTATTTAAGGGAGACGGCATGGCGTCTGTAATAAAGTTGCACAGCAGGTCAATTCCAATATTATTTGTTGCAGATCCGCATAAAACCGGAACAAAGGTGCGGTTTGAAGTCCCTTTGAGCAAAGCATTTTTCAGGTCTTCGTCAGAAAGCTCTTCGCCTTCAAGATATTTTTCTACCAGTTCATCGTCTGCTTCGGCAATGTTTTCCACCAAAGATTCATGTTCGGAATCAACTAGTTCCTGCATGTCTGATGGGATATCACAGGGTTTAGCTTTACCGTTTTCGTAGGTGTAAGCTTTTTTTGAAAGAAGATCAACAATCCCGTTAAAATCATCTTCCTTGCCAATGGGGAGCTGAAGAATAATCGGTTTGGGGTCAAAGATATCAGCCGCATCATCAAATGCCCGCTGAAAATCAGCTCTTTCTCTGTCAACTTTATTGATAAAGATAGCAACTGGAAGATTGGATTGCTGGGCAAATTCCCATGCCTGCTCAGACTGGAATTTAACACCATCAATAGCATCAATTACCAGCACGACACTGTCTGCGGCCTGCATGCATAATTTGGTGTCGGAAATGAAATTCTGATCACCCGGCGTGTCAATAATGCTGACAGCATTTTTTTGCCAGTCAAATTGATGAAAAGCCGTGCTGATAGTGGATTTACGCTTTAGTTCCTCCGGCTCGAAATCCAACACGGAATTTCCGGCATCAACACTGCCGAGTCGGGTTGTCACTCCAGCATTAAACAGCATTGCTTCTGCCAGAGAAGTTTTTCCGGCCCCACTTTGGCCAATAAACGCGACATTTCTTGATTTTTCTGTCATTTCAGTATTTTAACTCCTCTCTACAAGATTTGTTGATCTTATTCTAAAATACAATTTAAAATATCTATATATTAACTTTTAAAAAATCAACCCCAAAGCGATAATTGACTCATTGGACAACGTTAAATTAACTTAAGACATCTTTAAACATATAATAAATTCCTTATTCCCCTTGGGACCGAGAATAGGAGAGGGAATAACAGGTCCAACCTTAAACCCGGCGTTACTAAAAAAAACGGACAATTTTTCAATAACGGAATGATGTAATTCCGGGTCTTTTACAACACCTCCCTTGCCCACCTGATTTTTGCCGACTTCAAACTGGGGCTTGATTAAAGCCAGTATTTTGCCGTCATTTTTTAAAAATTGTTTAACCGCCGGAATCACAATTTTGAGTGAAATAAAGGAAACATCAATGCTGATTAAATCAAATGGTTCCGGTAATAATTCTTTTGTGACATAGCGAATATTTGTTCGTTCAATAACAACTACGCGGGGATCCTGCCTCAGTTTCCAGTCCAGCTGACCATATCCGACGTCTATGGCATAAACACGGCTAGCCCCGTGTTGAAGCAGGCAGTCTGTAAAACCGCCTGTTGATGCACCCACATCAAGGCACAAAAACCCGTCTACATTCAGATCAAGTGATTGAATTGCTTTTTCAATTTTAAAACCGCCTCGGCTGACAAAAGGAATATCCGGGCCTTTGTTAACAATTTCCGCATCAACTGCTACCATTGATCCCGGTTTATCAACCGGCTGATTATTGACCAGAATATTACCTGCCATGATCAAAGCACTGGCCCTTTGACGACTGCTTGCCAGTCCTTTATCAAATACAAGAACATCAAGCCTTTTTTTTTTATTATTCGTCATTGTTTGCTATAGAAGGTTAAGTTAAAAGTTCCACCAATCGAATAAAAATTGGCAAGGCGGTGTTGTTTTTCAGAATTGAAATAATACAAGTCGTATATTGAAAGTCTGAAAAACCACACCAACGCAGTAGATGGGAGTTTTTAAGACGCCATCATTAATTCTGCCGCACCGACGATGGCCTGGGCGTCAATTCCGTATTTCTTGCGTAACAGATTACTCGGACCGTGTTCGACAAACGTGTCATGAATTCCCAGGCGTTTTATCTGAAGATTGCTGATACCTTCATCATGAAGAAGTTCAAGAACGGCGCTGCCGAACCCCCCCTGTCGAAGATTTTCTTCAATTGTAATTATATAGGGGATTTTTTTTGCTAAATTACAAATTAATTCAGCATCCAGAGGTTTTACAAAGCGGCAGTTAACAACGGTTGCATCAATCTGCTTTTCCAAAAGAATTTGATGCGCTTCCAAAGCATCCATGACGGTTGTTCCGATAGCTAAAATCAGCAGGTCATTTCCGTTGGTTAACACCTCGCCTTTACCGATTGGTATCGGTTCAATATGTTGATCAATTGCTACATTTGCACCGGTGCCCCGGGGATATCTGAATGCCGCCGGGCCGGGATGGTTGATGGCGGTCAGCAGCATTCTGCGCAGCTCATTTTCGTCTTTCGGCGCCATGACAACCATGTTTGGCAGCGTCCTTAGAAAGGATAAATCAAATAGTCCGTGATGTGTCGGGCCGTCTTCGCCGACAATGCCGCCCCGGTCAATGGCAAAGGTAACCGGTAAAGATTCCATGCACACATCATGCAGAATTTGATCATACGCCCGTTGCAGAAAAGTTGAGTATATGGCAACAACCGGCTTCATCCCTTCAACGGCAAGGCCTGCGGCAAAAGTAACCCCATGCTGTTCGGCGATGCCGACATCAAAAAACCGGTCTGGAAATTTCTGTGAAAATGGAACAAGGCCTGTGCCTTCAGGCATTGCTGCGGTTACCGCGATAATTTTGCTATCGGTTTCGGCCAGTTCAACCATTGCATTGCCAAAGATATCCGTATACGAGGGAGCAGAACTGCAGGAAACCTTGTTTCCGGTTTTGACCTGAAAACATCCGACACCATGGAAGTAAACCGGATTTTTTTCCGCCGGCGCGTACCCTTTGCCTTTTTGTGTGGTTACATGAAGTAAAACCGGGTCATTGATGTTTTTAATATTGGTTAAAATATCGATCAAATGATTTAACCGATGGCCTTTGATAGGACCGAAGTAATCAAAGTTAAAGGCTTCAAAAAGCATCCCCGGCGTTACAAATGCCTTGAATGATTCCTCCGCTCGTTTGGCGTAATGATAGGCATCCTGGCCGATTCTCGGAAGTGAACGCAAGAATTCGCCCATTTCTTTTTTCAGGTCCTGTAAATACCTCGCTGAAAACGTCCGGCTTAATAGAGAGGATAGGGCACCGACATTCGGCGCAATGGAAAGATCATTATCATTTAAAATAACAATCATATCCTTATGGATATCTCCTGCCTGATTAAGGCCTTCAAAGGCTAACCCGGCTGTCATAGACCCGTCGCCGATAACGGCAATTACTTTTGAATTATCCTGGTTCAGTCGTTTGGCACTGGCAATGCCTAAGGCGGCAGAAATGGAAGTACTGCTGTGGCCGGTGGTAAATGCGTCACACGGACTTTCTGTGATTTTGGGGAACCCGGAAATGCCGCCATGCTGGCGCAACGTATGAAAACGGTCTTTTCGCCCGGTTAACAGTTTATGGGTATAAGCCTGATGCCCCACATCCCAGATAATTTTATCTTTGGGCACATCAAACACATAGTGCAGTGCAATGGTAAGTTCAACCACCCCTAAATTAGACGCCAGATGACCGCCGGTTTTGGAAACCACATCAACAATCAGCTGCCGGATTTCCTGGGCAAGTTTCGGCAGATCCTTGCGAGGTATCTTTTTTAAGTCTTTGGGGGAATTGATCTGGTCCAGCATACTCAATTCAGGGGTTCTCCTTAATAAAGCCTGACTTAACGGTCAACTTTTTTAAACACTTAAATCAGGTAAAAAATTAACGCTCTCGTTTAATGATATATTCTGCAAGAGCGGAAAGCGGATTTGCTTTGTTACCAAATATATCCAATGCATGCAAGGCATTGTTAATCAATTCAGCGGCAAATTGCCTGGATTTTTCCATACCGATCAGGCCCGGGTAGGTTGATTTATTTCGGGATGCATCGGTTCCGGTGGCTTTTCCCATTTTAGCGGCATCTCCTTCAACATTTAATATGTCATCAATCACTTGAAATGCTAAACCGATATTGCCGGCATAAATTTTAAGCTGAATGACGGATTCAGGCGTGCCGCCGGCCAGCAAAGCGCCGGAAATAACAGATGCTTCAATCAGGGCGCCGGTTTTTAAATGATGAATTCTCTTTAGCTCGTCAAGTGGAACAGAGACGGTTTCTGCTGCAATATCCCGCATCTGGCCTTCGATCATTCCTTTGTGGCCTGCCGCTCTGGCGATTGTTTTGATGATTTGAAGCTGGATTGCAGCATTTTTCGGCAAAGACGGTTGATCGGATAAAATCTCAAATGCAAGTGTCAGCAAAGCATCGCCGGCCAGGACGGCGGTGGGTTCATCATATTGAATATGGCATGTCGGCTTGCCACGGCGCAATTTGTCATCGTCCATAGCCGGCAGATCGTCATGTATCAGGGAATACGTGTGAATCATTTCAATGGCGCAGGAAGCCAAAATAACGTCGTCATTGATTTCTCCGACCGTTTCGGCGGCAGCCATACATAAAACCGGCCGGAGCCTTTTACCTGAAGCCATTAAAGAATACTGCATGGCCGAAGAAAGACGGCAGTCCGAAAAATTTGTTTTAATAATTTTGCTAAGTGCCTGGTCGATAATGTTCCGCTTGTTGTTCAGGTAATGTGTCAGATCAAATTTGCGGTTTGAAAGTGAATCCTGCAATTATTTATCCTCAATCGTATCATTATCGGAAAACGGCTTTTTGGAAATATTACCGTTTTGATCCTGCAGGAGCAGAGATACTTTATTTTCAGTTTCATCAAGTTTGTCAAAGCAGAATTTAGACAGCCGGACGCCTTCTTCAAATTTTTTAATCGCTGTCTCAAGCGGCAGATCGCCGTCTTCGAGATCTTCAACAATTTTTTCCAGTTGTGTCATTGAATCTTCAAATGTTTTCTTTTTTGCCATTGGATTTGTCCTTATTTTAAATCACCTTTTTCCGGTTCAACGCGACATCTTATGGTTCCTTTTGCCAGTAATATTTCAAGCAGCTGGCCGGCAGATAATGTATCTGCGTCTGATATAATCGTCTTATCAGGCAATGACCGGGTGATGCTGTATCCCCGGTCAAGGACTGCGATCGGGTTTAACGCGTTTAAGCGACCGGTTAATTCCTTTAATGTTAATCTTTTAGTCTTTATCAGAGATGTTGTTAAAAACAAGACTGTTTCATTATGCTTGATGACCGTATCACGCAGGTAGCGGATGCGATGTTGCGGGGAATTTTTTTTCAGCCGGTCCATTCGCCAAAACAGCTGTTGCTGTTTCTGGCTGACGGATTGATTGAAAGACCGGGTCATTCGCATGAATACATCATCCAATCGCTGCGTTAAATCATCTATTCGTTTTCTGGGATGCACAAGCTGCTTTGTCAGGTTGTGTATCGAATTTGATCGATTCTGGAGATATTGTCCGAATCGACTCTGAAGCTGTTTTAAAAGCATCGACTGGCGCTGAAAAAGGTCATATTTGACTGGTACCGCAAGTTCGGCAGCAGCAGAAGGTGTGGGGGCGCGAAGGTCTGAAACAAAATCCGCGATGGTGAAATCAGTCTCATGACCGATGGCGGAAATAATGGGTACCGGAGAGGCGAAAATAGCGCGCGCAACTCTTTCCGAATTAAAGGCGCTTAAATCCTCTAAGGAACCGCCGCCCCGGGCAATAATGGCTGCATCCGCATCACCAATCGTGTTTAAAATGGAAATGGCGGATACAATTTCGTCTGCCGCATCATCGCCCTGGACTTTTACAGGAAGAATACTGATCGAAAGATTTGAATACCTGCGATGCAGTACCCGGATCATATCATGGACAACAGAACCGGTGGGAGATGTAATCAGGTAAATTTTAGAGGGGAGAAAAGGGAGGTTCTTTTTATGAATTTGATCAAAAAGACCTTCCTCGGCCAGGCGGGCCTTTAACTGTTCAAAGGCAGCCTGCAGAGCACCGGCACCTGCGGGCTCCAGGTATTCAAGGATGATCTGGTAGGTGCCGCGCGGCTGATACACACTGATCCTGCCGAAACCGCTAATTTTCATGCCGTTTTCAGGCAAAAATTTTAAATTACGGTTTTGTCCGCGGAACATAATGCCGCTTATCTGAGCCCGACTGTCTTTGAGCGTAAAATAATAATGCCCGGAAACAGGAGATTTAAAATTGGATATTTCTCCGGAAATCCAGATAAATGGAAAGTTTTCTTCAAGTATCGTTTTAATATTATCGGTAAGCTGTGAAACCGAAAATATTTTTCGTTCAACAGGTATGCTCAGCAATTTGCCCATCCTGGTATGAAGTTAATGAATAAAAGCCGGCTTGTTGCCGGTTTAACTGTTTTTTGCCGGTTCAATCAATTTATCTGTGTATTATTTAAATCATATCAGATTGTATATTTGAAGCCTTAAATTTTAAATAATTTTACAACGTCTGATAAGAAATATTATGTAAACTTTTTAATCAAGTCGCGAATATGGCGACTGTAAAGCAAATAAGCTGTAAAAATTCCGGTCTCTCCTCCCTCTTATGATCGACCGGTTCGTTCCAGGTACTTTCTAACGGCAGGCATTACGTAAATATCATCCAGCGGTAAAGTTCTCAGGCAATTAGCAAGGATTTCTAATTTTTCCCGCACGGTCAAGTGCTTGTCCATGATAAACATTTTCTGATCTTTAACAATGCATAAACCGCTTTTGGCATTCACCCCGGTCACTCTCATATTTTGTTCCGCAACCGTTATGTCCATTTTAACGGCCAGTTCCTTTAGATGCTGATATAGCTGCGTAGGCTTCATATTTTCTATTTATAAGCGGTTTTTGAATATTAAGTCATGTTTCCCCAAAAAAACATCAAGGGTAATGATTAATTTTTTTATAATTGATAAAGCGACGGGTTTCAATTTCTTTTACCAAAATTCCTTATTTGTTGCATATCGCATTTTGTGTGTTACTTTACTGATATCAAATTAAAAAAATGAATTGTTTTCGTTTGTTGTGCATTAAGTTTAATTTACAGGAGGTTAATAATGGTTGAATCACTTTCAACACGTCGTGAAGGCACCCGCGCCCAGGTTCAGGTCAACAGTTTTATCCAGAGTGTTTACAACTGGATGGCCATTGGTCTTGCATTGACCGGCGGTGTCGCATTTTATGTTGCCAGCAGTCCATCTCTCATGCGCCTGATATTCGGTAATCAGATGCTGTTTTTCGGTTTAATTATTGGAGAACTCGGCCTTGTGTTTTATCTCAGCGCCCGGGTTCAGAAAATCCAGGCATCCACTGCCACTGCATTATTTATGCTTTATGCCGCGCTCAACGGTGCGACGATGTCGTTTATTTTTCTCGCATATACCAGCACATCCATTGCATCCACGTTTTTTGTCTGCGCGGGAACATTTGTCGCGTGCAGCATCTACGGGATGGTCACAAAGCGTGATCTGACATCCCTGGGCGGCTTCATGAGCATGGGGCTGATCGGCATTATCATCGCAACGGTTATTAACCTTTTTATCCGCAGTTCCGCTATGATGATGGTCATCAGCTATGTCGGTGTTTTGGTTTTTGTGGGTCTGACGGCGTATGACACCCAGAAGCTCAAGCACATGGCCCTTACCCAGCCCGCAGGCCTGGATGCCGGGGTTGTACGTAAAGGTGCAATTATCGGTGCCCTGACATTATATCTTGATTTTATAAACTTATTTCTTATGCTGCTTCGTATTTTAGGCGGCAGCAGAGATTGATGGCGTCGTAAAAAGCTTTTTATAAGGTTGTTTTGCATGCCGAACCGGTATGTAAAACAACCTTTTTTATTTGATTCCTAATTTTTCCTGAATCACACCAACAATATCCCGGCAAAATCGCTGTGTATCATCTTCATCCGGTCCCTCCACCATAACCCGGCAAAGAGGCTGTGTGCCCGAGTAACGCACAAGCACCCTTCCCTGATCCTGTAATTGGTTTTCAACTTTTTGAATGATTCTGGTTATTTCCTGAACATTCCGGATGTCGATTTTTTCCTGTACCGGAACATTCAGCAGCACCTGGGGGTATACTTTCATTATTTTGACAAGTTCTGAAAGCTTTTGAGAAGTTTCCTTAATCACCTGTATCAATCGAATGGCCGTTAAAATGCCGTCTCCGGACATATGCTGGTCCAGAAAAATCATATGTCCGGAATCTTCCCCGCCGATGATTGAATTATTTTTTTTCATCTGCTCCAGGACATATCGGTCTCCCACATCTGCAATAATAAGGTTGATGCTCAGTTTTTTTAATGCCTGCCGCAATCCCACGTTGCTCATGACCGTACTGACAACAATATTGTTGGTTAATTGACCTTTTTCTTTCATGTATTTGGCGCATACGGCAAGGATCTGATCGCCGGTTACTTCATTTCCGTGATCATCCACCGCAATCAGCCGGTCACCGTCCCCGTCAAAAGCAAAACCAATGTCCGCATTATGCTTTAAAACAGTTTCACGCAACGTCCCGGTGTGCTGGGAGCCGCATTGGTCGTTGATGTTCGTGCCGTTGGGTGATGCAAAAATGGTTTTTACATCAGCGCCCAGTGCTTCAAACAATTTTGGGGCAACTTGATATGTTGCGCCGTTTGAACAGTCCAGTATTATTTTTAACCCGCCTAAAGAATAATCCGGGGGCAGTGTTTTTTTTAAAAAATCGATATAATTCATGCCGGGTGAATCGAAATTTTCTATAATGCCTATGTTTTTAGATAACGAATTGTTAGATATAAAAACATCATCTAATACTTTATCTTCAATTTCTTTTTCAATCCGGTCAGACAGCTTAAATCCCAGGTGATTGAAAATTTTAATCCCATTGTCGTAATAGGGATTATGGGATGCTGAGATGACTATACCGGCATCATATCCGCCGGATGC
>JAQYVU010000068.1 GCA_030145385.1 Desulfococcaceae bacterium | reverse complement strand
ATGCTTCTGCATCCCGCCGGGCATGCTGTCCTTTAACCGGCCGTTATCAAAAATAAAAATAAACGGCACACTTAAAATTTTGTATTTGGCGGCCAGTATTTTATTCTGGTCAATGTTTACCTTGCCGACCCGGACCTTTGTTTTGGCTTCAGCGGCAAATTCATCGATGATGGGAGATACCTTCACACAGGTCGGGCACCAGGGTGCCCATGCAAACAACAGGACGGGCAGGGGCGATTTGAGTACCCGGTCGTCAAAATTACGGTCAGTCACCATCACTGGCTGGGGAACAAACAGTTCGCGGGTTTGAAGTTCTTCCTTGCATTTCCCGCATTTGGGAGCAGCGTCAATTTTGTTCGTTGGAACCCGGTTTTTAGCACCGCATTCGGTGCAGCGGAGGGTATAATGCTTTTTGTTTGCGGCGGCTTCAGGCTTTGGAAGATCTGCATGACACTTTCCGCACTTGGGGTGTGCTTCGACTTTATCGTCGGGAACCCGGTTGGCCGCCCCGCAGGACGGACATTTTATGATTAGTGCGCTTTTCCGGTCCATTTTTTACCTCGAATAAACCAATTCGTTGTTCGCTATGATAAAATACCATTTAAAACATATGGTTATATTATAATCTGTATTTGATAAAAGTAAAGTCTCTTCATTGCGAAGGTTGGGTCAGGTAATTCTCTATTTGCCGTCGGATGAAATTGATTTTGAATCATTGAGAATCTAAACTCAGAAGGATATATGAACATCTTAAAATATCCAAAATAAAATTAAACCCTGAGGGGTATTCTGTTTAAGTGTTTAAACTATCTGTGCTTATCCGCAGATGCCTGCGGCTGGTTTGTTGTTTGAAAGGGGCATCGTCCGGGCGGTCTCCTTCCGCGCGTGGCTATATTTTTATTCTGAACAAAATTACCCTGCCGGTAATTGAGTGCTGCTTGACACCGGCACTCGTCTGAGCTAAATTTTGTGTCTTATTAATTTTATTTCTGATTAATTCGCATTTCATCAGGGATGCGAATCATTTAAAACAAAGCGGACAACTATGAACAAACCAACTGAAAAATCAAGCGATTCCGTGCAGCGACGAAAACGTCGCCGCCGGACAAGGGACCGGACCTGCCACTGCTGCCGAAAGATTGCTCCGTTTTCCTGGACCTGCCGGTGCGGATTTGCCATTTGCCAGGTGTGCATGAATGAAAATGTCTGGGGGATGTCCTGCAACGGGATTACCTGGGATTGTCCGGATTGCGGGGCGCAAAACGGGTTTGGGAATCAGTAGTTTTGTTCCTGTCGTCATCCACGCACAGACGAGCCTGCCTATAAAACAAATTATATTCGTACCTTTTCCAGTTAAGGCCTTTTGATGATTTAATTTTTTTATCGGATAGAAAAATTTTTAAATTCTGCGAAAAGCCGCCTGATTAATATTCTTTATTGATGGCGGCGGGTTAACACGATAGAGTATTTACTCAAAATTATCGATGACCGGGCAAGTGTTGCCGATGTTGTGCCTCTTGATCGGTCGTGACGCAAAAATACTTATTCAACACAAACGAATGTGGAGGTACACAATGGACCAATTAATTCGAATTATGCCGTGCCTGGACATGCAGAACGGACGCGTCGTTAAAGGCGTACATTTTGTGGACATTCAAGACGCCGGTGATCCCGTGGAATGCGCCCGGGCGTATTGTGAGGCTGGTGCGGATGAACTTGCGCTTCTGGATATCACAGCCACGGTTGAAGGCAGGGCCACCATGCTTGACGTAGTCAAAAGGGTTGCCGATGTCACGACGGTCCCCTTTACCGTCGGCGGGGGGATTTCCGATGTGAAATCGGCCGAGCTGGTGCTGAACGCGGGGGCCAACAAGGTGTCGACCAGCAGCGCAGCCTTCCGGAACCCGGGACTGATCCCGGAAATGATCAAAGCGTTCGGCGCCGAGAAGGTGACCGTGGCCATTGATGTGGATCAGAACGCGGCCATGCCATCGGGTTATGAAGTCTATATCGACGGGGGGCGAACAGCTACCGGAACGGATGCGATTGAATGGGCAAAACGTGTTGACGGTTATGGCGTTCCGGTTATTCTGCCTACCAGCAAAGCGGGTGACGGTGCCCGGACCGGCTATGATCTGCCGGTGATCAGTGCCATTAATAAAGCGGTATCAGCCGACGTGGTGGCCTCCGGCGGTGCAGGAGAATTGGATCATTTCTATGAGGCCATCCAAGCGGGTGCAACCGTTTTGCTTGCCGCTTCGGTGTTCCATTTCGGGATCATTGGGATCAGCGAGTTAAAAGATTATCTGCGGGGGCGAGGCGTCACAGTCCGCTAATTTTTTCGGGCGCCGGGGAGGGTTTATGCCCCGGCCGCTCATCGCATGTTTGGCGGCGTTGTTGACAAGTTTCAAAAACTTATTTCTTTTTTTGGGTTCCCAGAGGTCTCCGTGGGAATTCATACCAGGCAGGCGGTTGTCTTTGAAATTTGATTAAACCGGCTGTTTGTGAAGGTAAAGTAGATATTGTGACTGATACAGGTCTATGTTCCCACGGGAAACCATGGGAATGAAAAATAATAATAGACTCAAAAATGATATATTCTGACGATTAATGGCAACGAAAAAAGCTTCACCAATCTCATGAAATTGGCAAGACGCTTAATTTCTATCGATCGTTGAAAAACAAGAATTTGTTTTCAAGACAAGGCGTACGATTTTCGAAAAACGGAGCAACCTTTTTGAGTTGTGAGGCTTTAAGAAAATCGTACAACAAAGTCTTGGGGCCAAAGGCGACGTTTTTTAGCCTTTGGATGCGCTTTGATACGCCTCGGCAAGTCTGTCCTCCACATACTTGATCGCCGCTTCGTCAAATCCTTCCAGATCAAAGCAGATGGCGTCTTCGCCCAGCAGCCCTTCGGGCACGTAGTCACCGGCTTCATCCGGATCGGTGATCAGTTCCCCGTAAAAGCAGACCGACAGCCAGCGGGGGGAATCTTCAATTACATCCAGCATGGCAAATAAGGGTTTGTTTTTCTGGTTTTCATGCTTGGCCCGCAATGAATAGGTGAGTCCATCGCGGGGGACGTATTCAAAAACCATCCCGGACTTGGCGCTTAAAAAGTCTTTTAAACGAATAAATATTTCTTTGTTTTTTTCCGGAGAATCCGGCCAGTTTTTAATAAAATCTTCAAGTTCTTTCATTGCGTCGCTCATTGTTGCTCCTATATTTTTTGATCAAGGTGTTCAGGTAGAAGGCTGAAGACTGAAGGAAAAAACATCTGATTTCAACAAAAAAATTATCATCGCTTTTCGATAAGATATAAATGCCGATTCAGGTGTTTTTTTATATGTTCTCAAAAAGTTTGGACGACCCTCATATGGTGATACTTTTTCCGGATTTATTGAGCAGTCGCGTTTTTGGACCTTCAGCCTTTGACCTTCAGTCTATCCGCCTCAAATGTAATCAGTCATATGCCATGCATGTTGTCCAGCTATTCCAAGCCTTCCGGCCAGGTC
This sequence comes from Desulfococcaceae bacterium, assembly GCA_030145385.1. GTDB lineage: Bacteria > Desulfobacterota > Desulfobacteria > Desulfobacterales > Desulfosalsimonadaceae > SURF-3. The sequence goes on along the minus strand of JAQYVU010000068.1, from coordinate 22,461 downwards.
AACACCGGGCTATGCCAGTTGCTTACCTGCCCCCGGTCCCGGTGCCACACCATAGATTTCATCAATTTTTAAAATAACAGCGCCTTTGGATTTTAAGGGGAATCCGGCTTTTGCACCCATTTCTTCAATCCAGGCGGCGGTTTCTTCAAAGCGCTTTCCCGATGTCTCGATGGTGACGGTGCCTTTGAGCTGGTAGCCTTCATGCCCTTCCCAGTAGGTGACTGTTACTTTGGGGTTGGATTTCATGTTGGCCAGGGTTTTTCCAAAAAACTGGTCGGAAATCAGGACGGTTTCATCATCAATGATTTTTTTTGCACCCACGGGTACCGCGTTGGGGGTGCCGTCAGTGGTTGCCGTAGCAAGGACTGCGGCGGGAACATTGTTGAAAACTTCCATCATGCGTTCGGTCATTTTAGCCATAATCGTTTTCTCCTTTAAAATTATTAAGTTTGCATAGGTTCTTTCTATTAAATCCGACTAAAAGATTTTTGTTACCACGGCGCTTATAGAGAATCATGAAAAAGGTTATAAAAATTATTTTTTTTCTGTGTTCTCAGTGATCACTGTGGGTCATTCACTTTCTGTCTTTTATGCCGGTTTTTTTGCATCAATAATTAAAGATACATTTTTTATAATGCCATCCTGATTCCGATGATCCATCAACAATGACCTGTAAACCGGTCCATCATCCGGTGACCACTGGTTGTAATGAAAACGCCCCTGTTCATCGCAGTATTCCAGCAGATCCACGTCAAATCCGGCCTGGGCAAAAATATCGGAAAATAAAACATAGTCATAAACGATTCTATGATCTGCCGCCGGATGGGTTTTTGGACCGGGGCCGCCCACTTTCGCCATCTGCTGGTATTCCTTGTCCGGAAAGTGGCTGTCCGGGACCGCGCAACGCAGGTATCCCCCGGGTTTCAGCCATCTGAAGCAGGTTGTTGCAGCAAACCGCCCGTCCGTTTCTGTCAGGTGTTCCCAGACATGCTCGCACAAAAACGCATCCGCGCGCCGAAACCGGAAACTGTTTTCCCAGTCCGCCGGGTTTAGCAGATCCAGTTCCTCTCGGTGGGTAGGGATCCAGCCGGGCCAGTCCTGGTCTCCGGCCCCGATAATAATCCGAACCGGTTGATCCGGTGAAATGGATCGAATATCTATCATGATTTTTGATTATTCCTGTTTGGTATTCTGTCATAAGCAATAAACAGCCGCATGTGTTTTTTAATCGTCAGCTGAGCTCTTATTCATTTTTTAATTATTAGCACCCGGAAAATTGGAATTCAACCATAGAATTGAGATAATGCTCATAACCTTAACGGGGGCCAATGCGCAGAATTATTAAATATTGTAATAAAAAAAATCAAGGATTGATGAAAATAGGTAGTGGAACGAAAAAAGGCGAGATGCCGCAGTTCAGAAAGCGGATACTGCGGTATGGCGCATCGGCATTTATTTTTCAAGAGGTGTTTTAGGACCGGTATTGGACAAGGAATAGTTAATGGATCGTCCGGAGCTGTTCGGTCTCATTAATCTCAACAATGAAGATGGCCCTGTTTCTCCCCTGGTTTTTGGCATCATATAAAGCAAGATCCGCCTTTTTCACCATGCGATTGTAATCGGGATGGCCATCGTGGACTGCAATCCCGATACTGCAGGTTAAATGGATGCTTTTATTGTTGGTCAGTTCAAAGGTTTGATTGTCGCATTTTTCTCTTATTTTTTCAGACGCTATGATGGCTTCGTTTTGATCCACATTCCCCATAACAATCAGAAATTCTTCGCCCCCGTAACGGAATATAAAATCACTGGCCCGAACGGATTCCAGTAACAGTTTTGAAAATTGCTCTAAAACTCTGTCTCCGTTGTCATGTCCGAATTCATCGTTAATTTTTTTAAAATGGTCCAGATCAATCAGTAAGATTGAATACGGCAACCCCTGTTTATTGCATATTTCCGTCTGCCGTCGTAATATGGTGCTTAAATAGCGCCGGTTAAACAGCCGGGTCAGTGGATCCATGCCGGTATCGATTTCAATTGCCTGGTCGACAATGGTAGAGATGAACCATGAAGATTTTGTCACTGCGTCATTAAGGATCGTCACCGCATTGGCAAATTTATCTGTTTTATTTTTCATTCGGAATTTGACGGCCTGAAACAGGGCGCTGTCAATCTCAGAGATGTGTTGTTTCAGTTCACTGGAAACATTTAACGCGTGTGAAAGAAAATCCGATTTATAAATCACCCATAGCCCAAAATTAGAATATTGGAGAAGGGGGATGTTTTTCTCTTTGATTTCAGGAGACTGATACAGGAATATCAGGGCGTTTCGTGACCATTCCATGAGCATGGAGCGGAGACGTTCACATTCGATGGCCGTGTTCTGGCTCAATCCCTTTACTTTCAGGGAAAGCTGGTTGCTCTCATACAGCAGTTCATTTAAAAAATAACTTTCTGAAATAATGGAAATATATATATCAAACAATTCGCCGACAATAAGAACGGCTTCACTGAAGCGGTGATCATCTGATATCTTTTTTCGCAGGCGTCGATAAATTTCATCCTTTAAGATGCCGATGCCGTGATTAAAATAATTAAGGTTGACATTAATGGTGGCATGGACGGTTCCAACCTTTTTTTGACGCTCAATCAGCGATTCGAGTTCTGATTCCGAATAATTTGTAAAAACAGATTTTATCCAGTCTGTTATGGTGTTGTGAAGGGTTCTGTCAATTGTCGTATTCTTCAGAATAATAGATGTTTCCGGGATTTTAAGAAGCTCATTATAAAAAACTTCGGCAATTTCATGGAGCTGATCTTTCAGTATCTCTCCGATTCCGGTGATGTCGTTTTTTGAATCTCCCAAATACAATCGTTTTAATTTTGAAAGTAAAATTTCTTTGATTCTCATTTCGGGAATCCTTTTAAATTTTTAAATCTTGGATATGCCCCTTGGTGTTTGATCAATGGCTTTTGCTTTTTCCATAGATTTCATGAAAAGGATTTCTTTGTCAGGTATAACTGAAATTGATTTCGGCCAATAATGGCGATGAAGGCTGTATGGAAGTCAGGCAGGTGAAATGGAAATTGAATGTAACTTTTGAATCAGATTATCAATCACAAAGCGGTTGTGCAACCTTTTTTGTCTGCTATGGGGATCTTCATAATGCCTTTGTAAGCCATGGGATGCTCACGTAGCGTTATAAGAACGATTTGATGAATTTTCGGATTTTATTTTTCCCCGTGTAAATCCCGAAATGCCCCTCGCACAGTATATCCGCATCCAGGGAGATCATTTTTTTCAGAGAGGCGATGTAGTCTTTGCGGTTGGATTTTAGATCCGGGGCCAGGGGACCGTGAACATCCTGGCCGAACAAAACCTTTTTGCCGTCGGACTCGGTGAGAAACACCAGGGAACCGGGAGAATGACCGGGGGTGTGGATGGCGGTAATTTTTTTATTTCCCAGCAGGATATCTGTTTGTTTGCCGGAAATTTTCCAATCCACTGTAAAGGGCTTGATGCTTGATCCGTACCAGGCGGCGGCGGTTACCGTGTTGTCTCCGTTTTCCAGGTATTGGGCGTCCAGCTTATGAGCCACGGTTTTGCAGGAAAGGTCTTTGCGGACATTTGCCGCGCCGCCGGTATGATCATAGTGGCAGTGAGTGATCAGCAGGTATTCAATGGTTGCAGGATCGATGTTGCATTCTGAGATACTTCTGTACAGGCGGTCCAGGCGGTTTCCGCACCCCGCATCCACCAGGGCGGATTTCCCGTTAAAGCAGATTAAATAGCTGGCTGCGTCTTCGGAAGCAGTATAGCCGGAGCCGCCCACCTGAAAGATTTCGGATGTGATTTCAAATTTCATATTCCGCCCGTTCGATCAGCTCTTGCTGAATCTCCTTGTTGAGCATCGTGAAATAGGCATTGTACCCGGAGATCCGAACCATGAGGTGTTTGTAATTTTCCGGGTTGGCCATAGCGTCTTTTAAAGTTTCCGAGGTCACCACGTTAAACTGGAGCTGCATGCCGCCCATGTCAAAGTATGTTTTTACGTAAGACGCCATGATATCCACGCTTTGTTCCCGGGTGTCTTTCGGGCTTAAGTTTAGTTTTACATTAAACGCGATATTATTGTCCATGCATTCCGGGTCAAGCTGCGCCACATCCCGGATATTGTCTAAAAAACTTTTGGACGCTGACGGGTGAGGGGTAAGCCCCGGCGTGAAGGCCTTGCCGTTGAGCCGCCCGGAGGGCAGGGCACTGGAAAGAGAGCCATACGCCACATGCTGGGACATGGACCAGAATCCGGTGGTGTATTTCCCGCCCCGATAATTGGTCTGGCTGTGGTGAAAATCATGGACCATGTGGGCAATCCGGTTGGCCATGGCAATGGTTTGCTGGTTGCCGGACCCGAATTTGGGGACCTTGCTCATGATCATGGCATGCAGGGCGGAATTGTTTTCAAAATTGGTGTCCATTGCCGTTTTCAGGCGTGTAAAAGAGACTGCTTTTTCTTCAAACACCAGCTGTTTGATCACCAGCATGGAATCCGTCACATCGGCCAGGCCGATATTGGACGTGCCGGACGTGTTGTATCTGGCCCCGCCTTTGGTTACATCTGCCGCATTTTCAATGGATCCGGCCATCATGGCCGACAACAGCGGGGACGGACGGTAGGCAACATGCGCTTCGGCCAGCATATTGTTAAATTCAATGGCCTGGCAGATTAAATATTTTGTTTGCACGGCATAGGCATTAAAAAAATCATCAAAAGATTTAAAATCATTGTTTTTGATGCTCCCGGTTTTCGGGCCCGGGTCCCAGTTCATCAGCGGGTGGGTTCCGTTGTTTAGCGCCATTTCAAGAGGCGCCACCATATTAAATAAAATAGAACCGGTATGGCCCATGTGCTTTCCGGAGATGGTCGGTTCCACGCACCCGGTGGCGGACCAGTCGCGCATATCTTCAACCGGATAGTCATGCTGTTTGAGCGCTTCAAACACGGCCTTGTCATTATGCATGGACGGGGTGCCGGCAGTGAGGATATTCACTTCGCACAACCGCTTCATATACGTGTCGCTGTTAACATCCGGGTGAAACCGGGCGTTGACGTTCACGTCTCGCAGGCCAAGCATTTCGGCGCACTTTAACATGATATAGGTCATGTCGTTGACCGCGTCTTTGCCGTCCGGTGTCATGCCGCCGATGGTGAGCGCCTGGGTGGAAGATGCGCCCCCGAACAGGTAGTTGCCGATATCCGGAGACAGAGGCAGGTGATCTGAAAATCTCAGAAACAGGCTGCCGATCAATTCAACAGCATGTTTAATATATTTTTCTTTGGTTTCCGGTGAGGTCTGTTTTTCCATGTCCGTTATAAAATACGGCTGCAGCAGCTGATCCAGGCGACCGACAGAAAATCCGGTATTGGCATTTTCAAGGTTTAAAGCCACCCAGGATATATTGAGCAGGTTCACGGCTTCGTCCAGGGTTGCCGGCGGCTGCATGGGGACTTTGGCGCAGATGTTTGCCAGGCGGATGAGTTCTTTTTGCCGGTTCAGGTTTGTCTCTGACTTGGCCTGATGGGTGGCGGTTTTGGACAGATTGTGCGCATACGCGTTAAGCCCTTCGAGGGTGAGTTTCATAGATTCAAGAGAGATGATTTGTTCTTTGCTTAAATCCTTTTTATCGAGCTGACAGGCGATGTCATCCATGATCCCGGATGTCCCTTTTGTCAGCAGGGTTTTGAAATCCGGGATCGTATGGGAAATGCCCACGGATTTCCAGACAAAGTAAGCCACCCACCGTTCTTCGATTTTCTGGCAATGGGGATAATCATAATGGGTGCGGACGAATTCCCGGAAATTCCGTTTGGCCCAGAAGGGGAAAATGTCATTGTGCAGTTTTTTTGCTGTTTCGTCTGAAATGGCATACGGGTTCAACACCCGTTTGTCGATGGATCCCAGTTCACCCCAAACCATGACACCCTGTGCATCCGGGTAAACAATCACACCGATAGTATCATTGGTCGTGGTGGTTCCGGCGATCAGGTCGTTTTTACGGATAACGGGTTTTCTGTTTGCCATCAGAAATTTAAAGGCCATGGCCTGCCGGAGCTCGGGTACCCACTCCTTTCCGGCGTTGTCTTTTTCAAACCCGTTTTCTTTAAACCATTGGGTCAAAAGCGCTGCACGTTCCACGCAAATTTCAGGTTTAATGTCAAAATAGTTGCTATGAAATTTTTGCAGGCGCGAAAAATCATTTAAACCAAATTCAGGCAGAAAGGGATCCGGCAGACAAACAACGCCGGGATCAATTGCCTGATCAGAGTTTGGGGCCTTCATGCGGTAATGATGTCTGGTGGAAAGCTCTTTTGAAAGCTGCGGTTTGCATTGATCATAGCGTTTTTTCCTTTCAGAGATGTCTGATTGATGCGCTTTTTCAAGCATCTTCTGATGCTTGCTGCCCATCAGCAAAGAGACATAATAATTAAAGAGCTGAAGATAGGCCAGGTTGCCGTCAAGGATCATGCGGTTTTTTAAAATCAGGCCAAGCATTTCATTGGGCGTGACCTGAAGCATCTCGAGCAGCGCTTTTTCATCTGAGAAGCGTAAAATCACATCCACGTCTTTGTCGATTTTTCGAATCACGGACATTTTACCGTTAAAAAAAACCGCTGTCTGTCGGATGCTTTGAGTATCGGTTTGAAATCCGATTTTAAAATTTATCCATCCGTCCGATCCTTTGAGATACTGATTGAATTTTGCCCGCCGGTTAAAAAGAATCGCCATGAGCTGAAGGAGGAAGTGGGACAAAGAATTGAATACCAGGCTTTTGCCTCTGCTTTTAAAACTTTGTCCGGTGAAGCTCTTTACGGGCGTGACAAGAAGAGCGGACATGAGTTTTTGAATCTCTTGGGTTTTCATTGGCGGCCTCCTGCTATTTTATTCAACGAAACGTTAGTTTTTGTTTTTCGGTTTGATCGCGATTTTCATCAGATCATTGAATAATTTATAAATCAGTTCTTCTGATGCTTCTTCGACTTCCTGCAGAACGCGGCTGTTAAAAAGGTTGACCACGCCGTGAAGCGTGCTCCAGACGACAATTGTCCGGTATAAGGCATCGCCTTCGTCAATGGCATCCATTCCATCATAGAGATCCATGATCGTCCGGGTCGTGATTTCAGATACCTTGAGCGCGGTCTGTTTTTCGATAAATGCCGTGGGTTCCATGGGGGTCCCTTTATAGTCCGCGTATTTGGGCGTGTTCCGGCTGAACATGATCTCATAATAATCCGGGTATTCAATGCCGAATTTGAGATAAGCGTGCAGCATGTCGTAGAGTTTTTTTTTGGATGGTTGATCTGAATCATAAATATTTTCAAACCGGTTCACGAGCATCTGAAATCCCCGGGTCTGGATGGCAAGATACAGATCATCCTTGTTCTCATAATAATTGTAAATATTTGCAGCGGTCATTTTCAGGCGGGCGGCCAGTTTCCGCATGGACAGGGCGTCAAATCCGTCATCACACATCAGCTTCAGGGCGGTTGTCAAAATGTTGTTTTTAACGGTTTCAATTTCTTTTCGACTGCGAATGGGTTTCGGCATTATTTCCCCTCTCCCTAATCTCTCACAAGCCGGAGCACTATAGGAACTGCATTATTCAGCCATCGAAGTAAAGAACCACGTCTTCAGGCTGAAATGCCTTGTTCCTGAATCGCTCCGAATTGTGGGAAATCAGGGCAAGATCAAAAGTTTTTTATGTTTAACGGTGTTAAATTAACGTTGTTCAAGGAAAAAATCAATAAAAAAATCAGCTTCTGGAAAAGTATAGATCCTGACCCTCTGAACCCTGATCTTTATCCGGATGATTAAATTGACTTTCAAATTGTTGAGAGTTATATTGTATTACAAATAAATACAAAAGGAGCGATGAAATATGGGCGTTGCACTTTCAGTGAGATTGCCGGATAAACTGGCAAAAGAATTAAATGATATTGCTTTGGCGACAGAAAGATCTAAATCATTTCTTGTACAAAAAGCGCTTGAGAGTTATTTGCGCGACCAGGCAGACTTGCAGGTAAGCATTGACCGACTCCGGGATACGACTGATCCTGTGATTTCGATTGAAGAAATGAGAAAAGAAATTGACTTATAAGATTGCATTTAAAAAGTCAGTTGCAAAAGACCTGAAAAAAATTGGTCTGCCTGAATCAAAACGAATTTTAAATAAATTAACCACAGAGCTTTCCGTAAAAGCGGATCAGTTGCCGGAATTGCAAGGCCAGTTTGCCGGACTTCGAAAATACAGAGGCGGGGATTATCTGGTGATTTACGCAATAATTGGTGATTCCGTCCTGATTCTTCGAATCCGACATCGAAAAGATGTATATCGAAGTTGAGAAAACGAATTCCCGATGGCAAAGAAAAAAGCTCCAAGTTCAAGGCGCACAAAGACTGAGGAATGAGGCGTACTTTTCGTACGTCGAATGACGAAGGATGAAGTGTAACCCAAAGCTAAAATGGAAATTGGACTTTTTACGCAGCCATCGTTAATCCTGCATGTTCAATGACTCCCCCCCCGGAATCCCCAACTCCCTTGCCCGCAGAACCCGCCGCAGAAGTTTGCCGCTCCGGGTTTTGGGAAGTTTGTCCAAAAAGATGATTTCCCGGATAACAATATCCGGCGCCAGGTTGCCCTTTAAAAACGTCTTGATTTCATAATTTAAGCGCGTGGACTGGATATAGCCTTTTTTCAGGGTGATAAATGCCTTTAAATAGGAGATTCCTTTGCCGGGTTCGCTGCCTTTTGAAATCACGGCTGCTTCCGCCACAGCCGGGTGGACGCACAATACCTGTTCGATTTCAAACGGGCCGATGACTTTGTCTCCGCCGGCTTTTAAAAGGTCGTCATTTCTTCCCTGGTGGTAAAAATATCCTTCTTCATCCTCTAAGGCAATATCACCGGTGAGAAACCAGCCGTCGTCGGTAAAATAACGCTGAAACCGGTCATTGTCCTGCCACAAGCCGACGGTCAGGCCGGGCCAGGGGCATTTTAACGCCAGTTCTCCAAGTGAAAGTGCCGGAAGGTGTTTTCCGTTTTCATCTAAGATAGCGGCTTTGATCCCGGGCAGCGGTTTGCCGATAGAGCCGGGTTTGATGTCATTGCAGGCAAGGTTGGCAATGCAGATGATACCGGTTTCCGTCATCCACCAGGTGTCGTGCGGATAGCATCTCAGGTGATCCCCGACCCAGTAAAGGAGTTCCGGTATCAGGGGAGCGCCGACACTCGTGACATGTCTTAAAGCGCTTAAGTCATAACGCGACGGCAGATCGTCGCCGGCTTCCATTAAGTCCCGGATAATTTTTGGTGTAGTGTACCATACCGATATCTTGAATTTTTCCAAAGTCCAGTACCAGTTGGCGGCCGTAAACGGATCTCCCTGGACAAAAGCGGTGACACCGCACAGCCAGGGCGCAAACGCGCCGTAAACGGTTCCGGTCACCCATGCAGGATCCGCGTCTGTCCACAGCACCGTGTTGGGTTTGACATCAAGCACCCACCTGGCGGAAGCGAGCATGCCGGTCATCTCCTGGTGGGTATGAATGACGCCTTTGGGCGGCCGGGTGGAACCGGATGTGTAGATCAGGTATAGCGGAGCGTCCCCGGAGAGCATTTCCGGTTCAAATTCCGGGGGCATCTGTTCCGGCATACCGGCGATTACGACCTCATTTGGAAATAAACCCGGGGCCGGTCCCTGGGTCAGGAAAATATGGCTGATCTGTCCGGCAAATTCATAAGAAATTTTTTCCACAAGATCCGGCAGGGTGAGAATCCCCCTGGGTGATGTGCTTTCCAGGCGAATTTCCAGCTCATAAAAGCTGGAGCTTGAGAATACCGGACAGAAGATCACCCCGATTCTTGCACACGCGGACATGGCGAAAAATATTTCCGGGCAGGGCGGCAGCAGAACGATCAGCCGATCACCCGCATTAAATCCGTATTCTGTAAGCAAACCGGCCCACTGGCAGGACTTGATTTTCATCTGCTGATAGGAGTAGGTCTGCACCTGGCCGCCTTTTGAAAATACCAGGGCATCATGGGCGCACCGATCCGGGTCTTCGGCCCACCGGTCGATGGACTCGGTCATAATATTCATACGGTTTGAGCTGTGGTCCGGGCTGTGGTCCGGGCTGTGGTCCGGGCCGTACCAGGAAAATTCCTTTTCAATATCTTCCCATGAAAAATAAGGGCAGGTTTTTTCATAGGATTTCAGGTTGGCGGAATTTTTCCGGGCCGGTATCCTTGCTCTAATCATCTAACACTCCTATTCCTTGTATATGCGGCAATATCGACAATCGTTCAACTCAGGATTCCGTAAGGTAAATGAATTTTTTTTACCTGTGCGACAAGATCCGTCGCTGCCGGTCCCGGTGACAGCGGCGGCATGGGGGACAGGCCGCCGGTCAGTTCCGTTAAAATGGTTTTAATCGATTCGGCCAGTGCGCGCTGATCGTAACCGCCTTCCAGGGTATAAAAAAAGGGCGGGTTTTCCGGCAAAGATCTTAAATGTTTCAGCAGGCGGGTCACCCCGCCGTATGTTGCTTCCGTTAAGCGGGACCGGCCGATGGGGTCGTTGGCATGGGCGTCAAAACCGGCGGCCACCATGATCAGCTGGGGCCGGTATCCGGCTATAAGGGGCCGCAGTATTTCCTGGTAAAGATAGATCATGTCGTTATCTGTAAATTCCCGTAAAATCGGGATGTTGACGGTGTAGCCGTCTCCTTCGTCCTTGCCTGTCTGGTCGATTTCTCCGGTATAGGGATACATCATCAGGTCATGGGTAGACACGTACAGCACTTTTGGATTATCGTAAAAGATGTCATGGATTCCGTTGCCGTGGTGGATATCCCAGTCAATGACCAGAATTCGTTCTATCGCATACCGGTCAATGGCATATTGCGCGGCAATGGCGACATTGTTGAAAATGCAGAACCCGGAGGCCTTGTCCGGGAGGGCATGGTGGCCGGGGGGACGGACAAACGCGAAAAAAGCATCGCATGTATTTGCCATCAGGCTGTCGATTCCATTAACGCAGGCGCCGGCAGCAAGCCATGCGGCATAATAGCTTTCCGCGCTGATGGGGGTGTCCGGCGCCAGGCTGGTGATTCGCTGTTCAGCGGTTTTTAAAATTCGTTTAATATAACTCGGGGAATGGATTCTTTCAATCTGCTCAAGGGTTGCCGGTGACGACGGGACAAGAATCAATCTATCTTTGAAGTGCTGGTCGAGCATCCGGTAAATCGCGTCCAGCCGTTTGGGGTGTTCCGGGTGATAATGACCGGTTTTGTGTTCCAGGAATCTCTCGTCACGGGCAATGCCGACTTTCAATCCAGAAGGGCTCCTTTTAAAAGATGAACGTCCAACATCGAACATCGAACGTTTAACACCGAATGATGAAATCGCTTCGCTCCCCCAGTTTATAGTTTATTAAAACAGGCAGAAGGCCTTATTCAAAATTTCGACGTTGGGCGTTCGATGTTCAAAGATTGATGCTCTCGTAAAAAGCTTTTCATGGTGATGCATCACCACTGTGTCAAAAAAATAACTTATCTATCGTTTCAGATGTTTATGGATGAGTTATTTGGAAGTATCCGGATGGCTAAGTTAAAAGTTCCATATGCAAGGCGTAGCGGTTTTTCAGGCTCGAGATAATACAAATTGTATATTGAGTGTCTGAAAAACCGCTATAACGCAGCAGATGGGACTTTTAGCAACGCCATTTTACAATTCGGATACATCCACCCGGGCATCAATCAGCAGATCAATGACCGATTCATCGGCAATGGTGGAGGTGTCGCCCAGTTCATCGAGTTTTCCGGCCGCGATTTTTTTCAGGATCCGCCGCATGATTTTACCGCTCCGGGTTTTGGGCAGCCCTTCGGTAAACTGGATCACATCAATGGTGGCAATAGGCCCGATTTCCTTGCGGACCTGCATGACCAGTTCTTTTTTCAGGTCATCAGAAGGGGTTGCCCCGCTTTTAAGGATGATAAAGGCATAGATCCCCTGGCCCTTGATGGAATGAGGAACTCCCACAACAGCAGCTTCGGCAACATTTTTGTGCAGCACCAGGGCGGACTCCACCTCAGCGGTTCCTAGTCTGTGGCCGGACACATTGATTACGTCATCAATGCGGCCGATAATCCAGAAATACCCGTCCTCGTCTTTTTTGGCCCCGTCACCGGTAAAATACATTCCCGGCACCTGGCTGAAATACGTGTCCCGGAACCGTTCATGGTCGCCGTATACCGTCCGTGCCATTCCCGGCCAGGGTTTGCGGATGCACAGAAGCCCTTCTTCGTTGGGGAATTTGACTTCCTCGCCCGTGTCATCCAGGATGACCGGGTCCACCCCGAAGAACGGCGCGGAGCAGGAGCCGGGTTTGATACGGGCCACGCCCGGCAAAGGGGTGAGCATGTGTCCGCCGGTTTCGGTTTGCCACCAGGTGTCGATAATCGGGCACCAGTCTCTGCCCACATGATGATGATACCAGCGCCAGGCTTCCGGGTTGATGGGTTCGCCCACCGTGCCCAGAAGTTTCAGTGAAGTGATATCGTGTTTTTGAACATGCGCGTCGCCTTCCTTTGCCAGGGCGCGGATCGCGGTCGGAGCGGTATAGAATTTATTAACCTTGTATTTGCTGACAATGGCCCAGAACCGGTCAAAATCCGGGTAGCTCGGCACGCCTTCAAACATGACGCCGGTCAGACCGTTGATCAGCGGGCCGTAGACAATGTAGCTGTGACCGGTGATCCAGCCGATGTCTGCCGTACACCAGAAGACTTCGTCTTTTTTCAGGTCAAAGGTCAGTTCCGTGGTAATCGCAGCATAAAGAAGATAGCCGCCATGGGTATGAACCACCCCTTTGGGTTTTCCCGTACTCCCGCTGGTGTAAAGAATAAACAGCGGGTCTTCTGCGTCCATTGATTCAGGTTCAACATAGGACGGCAGGCCGGGAGCGGCCACTGCCTCATGCCACCAGATTTCTTTGGCGGCGTCCAGCTGTATGTCCGCGTTGGTGCGATTGACAACAACCACCGTTTCAACGCCCGGGCAGTTTTCCAGTGCCGCGTCCACGTTGTTTTTTAATGAAACCGGCTTGCCGCCGCGATAGCCGCCGTCCGCCGTAATCACGAGTTTGGCATCACAGTCCTTAATCCGGTTGGCAATGGCTTCTGCACTGAATCCGCCGAATACCACGCTGTGGACAGCGCCGATTCGGGCGCAGGCCAGCAGGGAAACCGGCAGTTCGATGATCATGGGAAGATAGATAATGACCCGGTCGCCTTTTTGAATGCCTCTGGATTTTAAAACCGCGGCAAATCGGTTGACTCGTTCGTAGAGGTCTCCGTAAGTGTATGTTTCTGCGTCTTCCGGCCGGTCCCCTTCCCAGTAATAGGCGATTTTATCTTTGATCGTATCCAGGTGGCGGTCAAGACAGTTATACGAAGCATTGAGCTTGCCGTTGCCGAACCATTCAATTTTTGCCTCGTTAAAATCATAATTTAAAACAAAATCCCATTCTTTATCCCAGGACAGGTATTTTTTAGCCTGTTGGGCCCAGAAATCTTCCGGGTTGTCGATAGAGCGCCGGTAGGTTTCGTCGTATTGTTCCTTGCTGTTGATATAGGCAACTTTCTGGTATTCAGCCAGATGTGCGTCATAAAATTTCGGATGTTCAGTCATTATCTTTCCTCCTTACCTTTGATGGTGTTCCAAAAAAAATCAGGTTCCCTCATTATCGCTCAACGTCCATAAATACTTCTCATTTGCCACTTCCCACTCATCTTGAACCAGAACTCTTTTTGTCATCTATGTTTTTTTATAAAATGAAAATTTTTTTATAAAATAAAAATTACTGTTTACTCAGTTTGTTCAAAGTTGCAGGTTAAAATTGTCATGCCGTCATCCAGTGAAGATTTCACAGGATAGGACAGTTTTTTAAACAGCTTGACCATGTTTGAGTTGTCAGGGGAGGTATATGCCACCAGTCCTGAAATTCCATTGTCCTTTGCCGCCTGTGCAAGTTTAAAAAGAAGCGCGGACGCAATTCCTTTGCCCTGCCATTTTTTGGAAACGGAAAAAGCGATTTCTGCGATATTTTTTTTCGGTTCAATCATGTAAGCGCCGATTCCGATAACCGCTCCGAATCCGAACTCCCCGGTGACCGCGAGAATGGTCAGGTTTTTAATATAATCGGTTTCAAACATGCTTTCGACGTCATCTCTTAAGAAGCTGGTCTTTTCATGGAAAAACCGTGCCACCACATCTTTTTTGTCCAGATTGTAAAAATGTTCCTGAATCCGGCGGTCATCCACTGGTTTGGCAGGTCTCAATTGTACGGTCGTGTCACCGTATTTCCTTATTTCCTCAAGACCGGCGGGGTAGACACTTCTCAGAGAGTCGCTCAGATGCCGCCCATGGCTCATCAGTCCGAGTTCCTTGGCTTTTGCAAAAAGTTCATCCCGGAATTTCGGATTCGCCAGGCTGATCATGGCGGTTGCCCGTTCCTGCAGGTTTTTTCCGAAAAGGTTGACTGCGCCGAATTCACTGACCACATAGGAGACATCACTCCGGGGGATTACCACCGCGCCGCTGTCGATAGAACTGACGATTCTGCTTTCTTCGCCGTCAATGGATGTAGACGGAATCAGCAGGATGGATTTGCCGTTGGGGCACAGGGCCGATCCCCTGACAAAATCGATCATACTGGACACGCCCGCAAAATAATTGTGGGGCAGTGCATCCACTGCGGCCTGGCCGGTGAGATCCATCTCCATGACCATGTTGACGGATACCATTTTATTGTGCCGGGCAATAATCGCCGGGTTGTTCACATAGTCCGAAGGATAGAATTCAATGGAGGGGTTGTCATGAATGAATTCATACAGGTTCTTTGATCCCACCGCATTGCTGGCCACCAGTTTGCCGTTATGTATCCCTTTATATTTGTTAGTTATAACGCCGACCGAGACAAGATCCATGATTCCGTCGATGATAAACTGGGTGTGTACCCCCAAATCATTTCTGTCTGCCAGAGCCAGAAGGATCGCCTGAGGGGTGGCCCCGAGTCCCAGCTGAAAGGTGGAACCGTCATCAATCAGGTTGGCAACCATTTTGGCAATTTTATGGGCGGTTTCAAATTCCGGAAGGTTGTCAATGGTCAGCAGATCTTCTTCTTTTTCAACCACCACGTCCACATCATTCACATGAATAAAGCTCTGACCCAGAACCCTGGGCATTTTCGGGTTTACCTGTGCAATGACCAGGTCTGCCGACTGGATGGCAGCCAGGCAGACATCCACTGAAATTCCCAGACTCATCCACCCAAAATCATCCGGCGGTGATGTCTGAACAAAAGCGGCATTTAATGGTAACTGGTGCTTTAAAAACAGCCCCGGTACTGCGGATATGTTAATCGGCGTGATGTACGGCTTGCTGGGTGCAAGATGTTTGGCTGCCGCAGACCCGTGATAGATATTCCGGATATTGAAATTGCCGTGGGGGTTTTCATTGGCCAGTTTGGTGATCGGGGAGTCTGTCAGGCTCATGAGCCTGACGATTTCAAGGTCGGAAAAATGATCTGCCATGGAAATGAGGGTATTGGCAAGGTGCTGGGGTTCGGCGCAGGAAGAGCCGAAAAAAACCCTTTGTCCGGAACGGATCATCTGCATGGCTTGTTCGGCTGAGCGCCGTTTGTCGATATATTCGTCCGGCCAGTAGCTCGTGGTCATGTGGTCGATCTCCGTTATTTTTAACAGGTCGAAATTTGGTTTAGATACCGGAACAATGTTTACTGTCAAATACTGTAACACATGATCGAGGTACGTCAATTATAAATTGGAAGTTTTCTAAATTTCATGCCACTGCTTGATTGGTGGATTGATGATTATGCCTGGCCGCCTGGTCAGGGGGTATGATTGACGCCAAGGCGTCCGAAGTGAGATAGCGGTGTTACAAAATATACTCCCTGGTGGGGCTTTTTCGTTTTTTTGCAGAGATTTTCAAGAAATGAAATTGCTGAATTCAGGAGTTCGTCAGTTTGAATGGCGGTGAAGATGGTCTTGTTATGACGCCCGCCGCCGCTGGTAAGGCTTCGCAGTCCTGCAAAAATCGGGATATGCTGGGTGATCAGCTGAAGTGCGCCGGTGGTTTCGATCACCGTTGCACCGCCCACCCCAAGATCCATCCATCCGGTGATCAGGTCATCTAAAAGGTCTTCGTTTTCAATAACTGCAAAGAGAAGGTACACGTATATTCAGCCTTATGGCAAAAAGGTTAATTGAGATTTAATGAAAGCTTGTTCCGTTTTCAATGATTTTAATTTGTTCAATGAGCAGATCCGCATCTTCGGCATGCTTGATGGCATTTAAAAAATCGGGGTTTTGACACAGACGCGAAACACGTGCCAGCATTCGAACATGGATGCCCGGGTCTGATTCCGGAAAAATCAGCCCTAAAATAATGTCCACCGGCTGATGGTCAAGGGATTCAAAGTCAATGGGTTTTGCCAGACGAATTAAAACCACATTGGCATGGCGGGTTTGGCGGCTGGCTGTGTGCGGAAATGCGATACCGCCTCCCACGCCGGTGCTCATTGTCTGTTCCCGCTGGATAAGGCCATTGTTCAATATTTCCGGATCGTTAATGATTCCGTTTTGTGCGCAGACATCGGAGATGTATTTCAATACATCCGGCTTATTTTCAAGCGCTGCATCTAAAAAGATGTTTTCTTTTTTCAGATGATCTGTAATTTTCAATATAACCCCCTACAGTTATTGTGGATCAATGTTAGACCAGGATTGTTTGAAAGTCAAGCATGATGGCGTTGTAAAAACACGTATCTTTTGTGGTCGGATATGAAAAAAAAATAATAAGTTATCTGTTGAAAGGATGCGGTTTCGGCTTGACAGTAGACTGCGGGCATAGTAGTTTTAAGTATATTTATAATTGCAACTTTCTGAAACGATAGAGTTTTTTTTGCTTAAGGGTGTTTGGATGACACGATTTATAAGTAACGGATCAATACCTGTTGGCAATTTTATTCTGTTCATGTTTGTTTTTGCGGCTGTATTTTTCCCGGTTAATATCAATTCCGCAGTTTCTGAAATACCGGCAGCAAAACAGGCCGTGTATATCATTTCCATCTCCGGTGAAGTGGATCCCGGCATGGCGGCATTTATTGACCGTGCGGTTCAGGATATATCCGTTGATCCGGACGCAATCGTGGTGGCAAAAATCGACACGTTCGGCGGCCGGGTGGATTCAGCGCTGGAAATTGTCGATACCTTTTTGAAGATTCCTGAAAAGCAGTCCATTGCCTTTGTGGAGAAAAAAGCCATCTCCGCCGGTGCGTTGATTGCATTATCCTGTGGAGAACTTGTGATGATTCCGGCAACCACCATCGGTGACTGCGCGCCAATCAGTTACTCCCAGGAAGGCCCGGAAATGCTGGGCGAAAAGTTCCAGTCACCCATTCGCGCAAAATTCAGGGCGCTTGCAAAAAGAAACGGTTACCCCGTGAAACTGGCCGAAGCCATGGTTTCGGCGGACAAGGAAGTGTTCGAGGTGATAATCGATGGCAAAAAGGTTTTTATGGATGCCAGTGATTATGGAGACCTCACAGACGATGAAAAACAGAAGATAACGTTGAAAAAAACAGTTGTCGAAGAAGGCGAACTGTTGACCATGGATGCCGAAGAAGCTGTTGAATTTGGTTTTTCAAAAATGACGGCGGACAGCATCGATGACATGCTGGAAAAAATGGGAACCAAAAATTATGAAGTGATCTCTATCGAGCAGAGCTGGTCCGAATCTATGGTGCGGTTTATCGGCAGGATCGCGCCCATTCTCATGATGATCGGAATCGCAGCCCTGTATATGGAAATGAAGGCCCCGGGGTTCGGCGTACCGGGCATTCTCGGCATTATCTGCCTTGCCATTGTTTTTTTAAACCAGTATATGGTGGGACTTGCGGATTACACGGAACTTCTGGTGATCGGTTTTGGCATTGTTTTAATGGGTATCGAAGTGTTTGTCCTGCCCGGGTTCGGTATTGCCGGGTTTGCGGGAATTTTGTTTCTGGCGGTTGGTTTGATATTATCGCTTCAGGGATTTGTCCTGCCGGATCCGTCGATTCCGTGGGAGGCTGATCTGTTAATGCATAATATTGCCGTTGTTCTTGCCGCGTACCTTTTTGCGTTTGTGTTTACCTTGTTTTTTATGCGGTATATTCTCCCGCGAATTTCGATCGGTAAGCAAGGACCTTATCTAATGGCAAATTTAAAAGATGCCCATGCCGATTCCAGTGAAACCACTAAAATTAAAACCGGAGACAAAGGTGTTGCGAAAAGCTATCTCAGGCCGTCCGGGAAAGCGGATATCAACGATGATCTTTTTGATGTGGTCACTGAAAGTGAATTCATTGAAAAAGGGACATCAATTGTTGTTTCAGCCATAAAGGGAAATCGAATTATTGTATCCCGAATTATTGAAAAACTCGTAAAAAGATAGATTCCGATGGCAAAGAAAAAAGCTCCACCAAATCTTAAAATTGGCGAGGCGCGCAAATCCTGAGTGATGATTTGTACTTAGCGTACCATGAAGAAGCGAAGGATGAAGCGCAACAAAGAATTTGGACTTTTTACGAAGCCATTAATGAATCAAGGATAAACCATTAATGATGAGCTCTCTTATTATTCCGGTTATATTGCAGTTGATTGGCGTGTTTGTGTTGATTGCGGAGATAATTATTCCCTCCGGCGGTATCCTGGGTATTATAACCGTCGGTTTGATGGGATACTCGTTGTATTTGGTTTTTACCGATATATCCACTTTTGCCGGGATGGTGTTTGTCATAGCCGATATTATCATGTTTCCGATTGTGTTATTTGCCGGCATCAAGCTGCTTGCCAAATCGCCGGCAACGTTGAAAACTTCGCTTTCAAAAACCAATGGATTTTCTTCGCAATCAGAGGAGCTGATTGAATTCATAGGTCTTACAGGAGAAGTTATCACAGATCTTCGGCCGGCCGGAACGGCCTCGATCAACAACCGGCGGGTTGATGTGGTCAGCCGGGGAGAGTATCTTGACAAAGGGACTGAAATTATCGTCATGGCAGTCGAAGGAAATCGCGTGGTGGTGAAGCAAGTTGAAAAATAAAATAAGTTTGTAAATAAATTTTTTAAACCTTTAATCATTAAATGAGGAGTGTTGAAATGGGATTTTCATCCATTGTTTTTATCCTTCTGGGTATTGCGGGTATCATATTGTTGTATTTTGTCGGATCAGCGATTTCTCTGTGGGTGCAGGCATTGGTGTCCGGTGCCCGGGTCGCTCTGTTTAATATTATTTTCATGCGGTTTCGAAAAGTTCCGCCCAGCCTTATTGTTAATTCAAAAATTATGGCGGTAAAAGCCGGGCTTGATGTGATTACCACCGATGATCTGGAATCCCATTACCTGGCCGGCGGTGATGTGATGCGAGTTGTCCAGGCACTGATTGCGGCTGATAAAGCCAATATTGATTTGAAATTTAATCGGGCCGCAGCGATTGATCTGGCAGGCAGAAATGTGCTGGAAGCCGTCCAGATGAGTGTAAATCCCAAAGTGATTGAGACGCCGCTGGTCGCAGCAATGGCCAAAGACGGAATTCAGTTAAAGGCTTTGTCCAGAGTTACTGTCCGGGCCAATCTTGATCGACTGGTGGGTGGTGCCGGAGAAGAAACCATCCTTGCCAGGGTCGGTGAAGGAATTGTCAGTTCCATCGGTTCGGCGGACAGCCATAAAGGGGTGCTTGAAAATCCGGATAACATTTCCAAACGGGTGCTTGAAAAAGGACTGGATGCAGGCACGGCTTTTGAGATTCTGTCCATTGATATTGCTGATGTGGATGTGGGAAAGAATATCGGTGCGGTGCTGGCAACGGACCGGGCGGAAGCGGACAAGATAATTGCTCAGGCAAAAGCCGAAGAACGCCGGGCAATGGCATTCGCTGTGGAGCAGGAGATGAAGGCAAGGGTTCAGGAAATGCGGGCAAAGGTTGTTGAGGCAGAGGCAGAAGTGCCACTGGCCATGGCAGACGCCTTCCGCCAAGGTAACCTGGGTATCATGGATTACTTGCGGATGAAAAATATTCAGGCGGATACCCAGATGAGAGATTCCATTGGCGGCCCGAAAGACAGCAAGGGAACTCCCGCGCCGGGCAAGGATAAATAATTGATTGGTTAGTTATTTTTTTTAAAAGGAACGTCATGGACTTTGGTGATGTAATATTTTTTCTTGTTTTTGTTGGTATTATTATTTCCAATATCATGAAACAATTAAAAAAAGGCAAAAAGCAGGCATCGGAAAAAGATACTTCCGGAGAGCAGCCCGTGAAAAAATCCGGCTGGAAGAATGTGCTGGAACAAATGCTGGAAGAAGCCCGAAAGCAGATGGAAGAGTCAGCTGAGCCTGAACCTGGCAGCATGCCATCAAAACAAACATCTGGCTGGGATGATTTGATGCCGGGAAGTGAACGAGCGCCGGAAAAACCGATAAAAACAACACCGGAGCGCAAGTTCGTAAAAAAGCCCCGTCAGCCGCTTATTCATGATGATCCGGTTTGGGAAAAAGTGAAATTCCGGCCGGAATGCATGCGCTGCAACGAGCCCATGAAAGCAATAACGGATCGGGGAATCGAAAAGCAAAAAGGCCTGATTTATTGTGACAGTTGCGGTGAACAGCATCAGTATCGGATTTTAAACGGGGAGTTGAAATTAAAATGCACAGAAGCGGTCCGGGAAAAATCCGTGATAACGCCTGAAAGAAGCTATTTTCAGGTTGGGAAAAAACGCAAAATGCCCGCTGCAAGACCTGCGGCTGCAGCTCTGCCGCCCGAAAAAATTAAAATACCCCAGCAAATGTCCCGGGAAGATCTCAGAAACGCGGTGGTCTGGTCGGAAATCCTGGGCTCGCCGCTTGGGCTGCGGGATCTGGAAAGGTAAGGGCGGGTATGGAAACCGACTGATTTTTTCGTATACCCGAAGACATAAAAGCGAATCACAAATAAAACCACAAGAGCGAAACAAGGTTGATTTTTCCTTGGCTTTTGTGGTTTTTTTATGATTAATCCATTTTAAATGGTATTATCTCATAATATTGCAGATTAAAAATTATCTTTAGCGGTATGGAGTGATCGGAAAATTTTATCTCCAAAAGTTAAAATTAATATATAAGGCCGCTGGCGGGTTTATGGCGAGTGACAAAAATATGGTTTGATTGACTTAAAAGAGATTTTACTGTCATTGCGAGTGACGCGACGCAATCTCAACATCACAAGGGGATAGCTTCGGCCGTGCCTCCCTCGCAAAGATTGGGTCTGGATGTATTATAAAAGGTGACCACGTGAACGGGTGTGAGTATCAACAACAAGTAAAATCAATCCATCGATTGTCCGGATGGATGTGTCTGATTAAATGTCTGGTGATATGTATTGTAATCTCAGAAATTTTTTTCACCGGTGTTTCATCTGCCGGCCAAAGGTCGTTGAAACGGGATATCAATAATGACGGCGTCATCGATCAGGTTGCATATATTGATGCGGATGGAAACGTCAAGCGGCTGGAAACCGACAGTAACGCGGACGGCCGGATTGACTCGGTTCAATATTACGAAAACGGCACCCTGATCCGGGCGGAAAGGGATACAAACAGTGACCAGGCAATGGATATTCGGAATTATTTTGATCAAAGCCGTCGCATTTCCCAGGAAAAAACGGATCCAAAAGGAAATGTGATTTCTGTGATCTTTTTTGATGAAAACGGAAAAATTTCAGAAATTAAAAAAGACACGGACAATAATGGATCATTAGAGCAGCATTTTTTTTACACTGCAGGCACCCTGGTATCTTCCACCTGTGATGAGACCGGCGACGGAAACGTCAATGTCTGGAAAACCTTTAAAAACAAACAGGTGGTTTATAAAAAGATTGATGAAAACGGGGATGGCTTGCCGGAAGAAGAAATTTTTTATAACCAGAAACAAGAGCCCGAGAAATCCTGCCATGATCAGGATAAGGACGGTTATCTTGAAGTCCGGCGGGAATACAGCGATGGAAAGCTGGTGACGGAAAAAAAAGATTTAAACCAGGACCGTGTTTTTGATTTGACGACTGAATACAGGAGCAACCAGGAGATTTTTGAAACGCAGGATGTTAATTTTGACGGCGCACATGACACTGAAACCCTTTATAAAAAAGGGAAAAGAGTTCAATATAAAAAGGATACGGATTTTGACGGTGTCATGGATCGAGTCGTATATTTTGATAATGATGAAAATCCTGAAAAAATCGTTTTAGATACCAACGCAGACGGGGCCTGGGACCAGTGGCAGGGATATTGCCGGGAGTCGCTGGA
>JAQYVU010000067.1 GCA_030145385.1 Desulfococcaceae bacterium | reverse complement strand
GCGGTATAACACTTAAGAGTTAAGAATACTTATGTATCGAAAACAGTATCACATATTTTTTGTCGGAATCGGCGGAATCGGAATGAGCGGCATTGCCGAACTGCTGCTGACACTCGGTTATCGTGTTTCCGGTTCCGATATAGCGATGTCCGATGTGACCGGTCGGCTGGAAAAGCTGGGCGGAAAAGTGTTTAAGGGGCATCATGCCGATCATGTCAAGGACGTGGATGTTGTGGTGACATCATCAGCCATTGCCCAGGGAAATCCGGAAGTTCTTGCAGCACTGGAAGCTTCCATCCCCGTCATTCCGCGAGCGGAAATGCTGGCTGAACTGATGCGCTTAAAATACAGTATTGCCATTGCCGGCGCGCATGGCAAAACATCGACCACATCAATGGTCGCCAGCGTTCTTGCTGAAGGCGGGCTTGATCCAACAGTGGTTATCGGCGGAAAATTAAAAAGTATCAACACCAACGCGGTTTTGGGGGAAGGTGATTTTATTGTCGCCGAAGCAGATGAAAGCGACGGGTCGTTTTTAAAATTTTCACCGACCATTGCGGTGGTAACTAATATTGACCTTGAGCATGTTGATTTTTATGAAAATATTGAAAACATCAAGTCGGTTTTTCTAAGTTTTATCGATCGCATCCCATTCTACGGGCAGGCCGTTCTGTGCCTTGATAATGAGGCGGTACAGGATATTATTCCACATATCAAAAAACGGTTTGTTACCTATGGATTGAGCGCCCAGGCAGATATTCAGGCCCGTGATGTCGAATTTGAAGGGATGCAGAGCCGTTTTAAAGTATTTCGCAATGATGAACTTTTCGGGGAAGTCGCACTGAATATGCCGGGTATTCATAATGTTTACAATGCGCTGGCAACAATTTCCGTGGCGTTTGAACTGGATATCCCTTTTGAAAAGATTCAAACCGCCTTAGAGCAGCTTCAGGGAGTGGCCCGGCGCCTGGAAGTCAAAGGCGATATTGCCGGTATCAAAGTGCTGGATGATTACGGGCATCATCCCACGGAAATAAAAATCACTCTTGACGCCATACGAAAAAGCTGGCCCGGACGACGGCTGATCGTGATGTTTCAGGCCCATCGGTATTCCCGGACAAAGGCATTGTATGATGAGTTTACCCGTTCATTTTATCAGTCGGATCTGCTGATTCTGCTGCCGGTTTATGCCGCCGGTGAGGAACGGATCGAAGGGATTGACAATGTGATGTTGTGTGAAGGCATCAAGAGTCACGGACACAAGGAAGTAAAGCATTTCAGTGAAATGAAGGCAGCGGTTGATTATCTGGCCGGGGTTGTCGGAAAAGGTGATATTGTGCTGACGCTGGGCGCGGGAGATGTATGGAAAGCCGGGGAATCACTGATAAAAAAGCTGGATAGCGGGAAAAGTTTCTAAACGCAGGATGTTTAAATGTTTTTAGCGGGAGTTATGACGATACAATCCGAGCTTAAAAAACAATTAAAGAACCGATTTTTTGATCGGATCCGGTTTGATGAACCGATGGCAGCCCATACCACTTTTCGTGTCGGCGGGCCGGCAGACGCTTTTGTGACAGTAACGGATGAAAGTGAAATGATTTATCTGGTCAAGTGGCTGAAAGAAAATGATCTTCCGTTTTTCATTGTCGGCGGGGGCACCAATCTGCTGGTCAGAGACGCAGGGATTCGCGGGGTGGTGATTTCCATGGCAAAGGGTTTGGCAAAGATTTCAAGGCAGGGCACAACAATGCTTTCTGCGATGGCGGGCGGCAGTTTAAACGCTCTTTGCCGCTTTGCAATTAATCACGGCCTTGCCGGGTTGAATTTCGCACTGGGAATTCCGGGGACCGTCGGCGGCGCCATCCGCATGAATGCCGGTGCCTGGAAAGGTGATATGAGCAATGTTCTGGACAGCATTCGAATCATCTGCCCGGACGGCCGGATTGAATCGGTGGATAAAACAGGGCTCGCTTTTTCATACCGGTCACTTTTAATTTCAGATGCAAACGGCAGGGACTTAGCCGCTTCCGTGATTATCGAAGGAAGGTTTTCACTTTCACCGCAGAGTCCTGAATCCTTAAAAGAAGAAGCAGATTCATTGTTAAGAGCGCGGAAAAATTCACAGCCCACCGGGTTTGCTTCGGCAGGGTGTTTTTTCAGGAATCCGGATAACCTGGAATCAGCCGGAAAGCTGATTGATCTGGCCGGAGGGAAAGGCCTGCGGGTGGGGGATGCCCAGGTTTCAACAAAACATGCAAATTTTATCGTCAACCGGGGCAGGGCGACCGCCGAAGATATTCTTCGGTTAATGGATATCGTTCAGGAAGCGGTTTTTAAGAAATTCAACATTACGCTGGAGCCGGAAGTTAAAATTGTTGGGGATTAATCAACCAAGAAAAAATCGGTATAAAAAGAAAACGCCTGTTAAAAATCGTGCCATGACACTTAAACAGAGCATACGAATTCTTTTTAAAAGCACATTTCTGGCGCTCATGATTGTCGGAATGAGCCTGGTGTTTATATTTATCCATGATGTTTTAACCCAGTGTGATTATTTCAAAGCTGAAGCCATAACCGTTGAAGGATTTCAAAGACTGACCCCGGACCAGATTCTTACAACAGCTGAAATTCAAGAAGGCGACAATCTCGTAGCTCTGAATCTGAAAATGATCAGAAAAAAACTGCTTGCACATCCCTGGATCGCTGAAGCTGATATCCGCCGGACATTTCCGGGGAGTATCGACATCCGTATCCGGGAGCAGGAACCTCTGGCCGTTCTTGATTTCGGCAAACAGTTTCTGATCAACAGCAGCGGAGTTATTTTTAAAGAAGCGCAGAAATGCGAGATCAGCGGTGTGCCGGTAATGTCCGGAATCGAATATGCTGACTGGAAAACATTGGAAACACCGTCAACATCAGTGTTTGTATCGGTGCTTGAAATATTGAACATCGGGAGATCCGCAGAAACGATTCTTCCGAATACGATTATAAAGAATATTCATGTTGATCGGGAAATTGGATTGACTCTTGAAACAGATGGTCCGGTGCGGACAATTCAACTTGGATACGGCGGCTACCGGGAAAAATATAGCCGGCTGGAAAAGATTTTATCTTATGTTGAGCAGAATGACGATATTGCGTACATCGAAGAGATTGATCTGAGAAATCCGGACCATATCGTCGCACGACCCGGAAATGAGCAATTGTCCGAGAAGGATGAAAAGGAGGTTTAACTTGAAAAACCATGAGGAAATTATTGTGGGCCTGGACATCGGTACAACAAAGATTTGTGCCGTAGTCGCGGAATTATCGGACAATAACGTCAATATTATCGGGATCGGAACGCATCCGTCGGTGGGTCTGCGTAAGGGCGTGGTAGTAAATATTGAGTCAACGGTTGAATCAATAAACAAGGCTGTCCGGGAAGCGGAAATGATGGCCGGGTGCGAAATTACATCGGTTTATGCCGGTATCGCCGGGGGGCATATCAGCGGTTTTAACAGTAACGGCATTATTGCGATCAAGGGCGATGAAATTACACAGTCGGATGTGGACCGGGTGGTGGAGGCGGCGCGGGCGGTTGCCATACCCATGGACCGTGAAGTCATTCATGTGCTGCCTCAGGAGTTTATCGTGGACGGAGAACCGGGCATTAATAATCCGGTCGGAATGGCCGGCGTCAGGCTTGAAGCAAGAATCCACATCGTGACGGGTGCTGTGACTTCGGCGCAGAACATCATTAAGTGCGGGCACAAGGCGGGCCTGGATATCTGTGACATTATTCTGGAACCCATCGCATCCAGTGAAGCGGTGATGACCCCGGAAGAAAAGGAGATCGGCACGGGAATTATTGACATTGGGGGCGGAACCACGGATCTGGCGGTTTTTTCCGGAAATAACATAAAACATACGTTCGTCTTATCCCTTGGCGGCAATAACATGACAAATGATATTTCCGTCGGGCTCCGCACGCCCATGGCAGAGGCTGAAAAGATTAAGATTAAGTATGGTACTTGCGTGGCGGATCAGGTCAAAAATGATGAAACCATAGAGATATCGGATATCAGTGGTCGCGGTGCGCGGCAGCTTCCCCGGCAGATCCTTGCGGAAATTTTAGAACCCCGGGTAGAAGAGGTATTTACGTTAATGAAAAGAGAAATCCATCGGGCCGGGATGAAGGATTATGTGTCATCCGGAATTATCCTGACCGGGGGGGCCTCTCTTTTAGACGGTATTCCGGAAATTGCGGAATCGGTGTTCGAACTTCCGGTCCGCCTGGGAACTCCTCAGGGAATCAGCGGTCTGGTGGATGTCGTGAACAACCCTATGTATGCCACCGGTGTCGGGCTGGTGCTGTACGGGGCAAAACATCAGTCCAAAAAGAAATTCAGAATTCGCGATGCCAATATTTTTAACAGAATAATGACCCGGATGAAAACCTGGTTTAAGGAAATAATTTAGTTTTAAGTCAAATTAGAGTTGAAGGCTTTGGGAGAATAACCAAAAACACGCATACAAGGAGGCGGGAGAATGGGCTTTACTTATGTAGAGACAGAAAGTTCAGCAAAGATCAAGGTAATCGGTGTCGGCGGCGGGGGATGCAATGCAGTAAATAACATGATTGATTCGAACCTCCAGGGGGTTCAGTTTATTGTCGCCAATACGGATGGCCAGGCGCTGGCTTATGCAAAAGCAGACACAAAAATTCAGCTGGGCGAAACATTGACTGAAGGTCTTGGTGCGGGCGCGGATCCGAATGTCGGAAGGGATGCAGCACTGGAGTCAGCCGATGTGTTAAGAGAAGCATTGGCGGACAGTCACATGGTCTTTATTGCCGCCGGCCTGGGTGGCGGCACCGGAACCGGGGCCGCACCGGTTATTGCTGAAATTTGCAAGGAACTTGGTGCGTTAACCGTGGCCGTGGTGACAAAACCGTTTGCCTTTGAAGCCAAAAAAAGAAGCAAGCAGGCGGAAGAAGGGATCAACCGGTTAAAGGAAATGGCTGATACGGTGATCACAATACCCAATGACCGTTTAAGGGGGCTGGCATCCAAAAAGTCGACATTGATCGATATGTTTAAACGCGCGGATGAGATATTAAATCATTCGGTAAAAGGGATTACAGACCTGATTCTTCGGCCCGGGCTTATTAACCTTGACTTTGCGGATGTCAAGGCCACCATGTCCAAGGCCGGTATGGCGATTATGGGAATCGGCGTTTCAAGTGGTGAAAACCGGGCCATTGAAGCAGCGGAAAGAGCCATTTCCCACCCGCTGCTTGAAGACAATTCCATTGTGGGCGCCCGGGGCGTGCTGATGAACATCACCTGTAATTCGGATTTGACCATGGAAGAAACCATAGAGGCGTCCGAAAGAATTTATAATGAAATTGGCGATGATGACGTAGAAATCATATGGGGTACGGCGGTTGATGAAAGTCTTGGCGATGAACTGCGGGTAACGGTAATTGCCACCGGAATCGGTGACGGAAAGGCTCATATGCCGAGACCACGGTCATCCTTCAGGGATGTTTCCCGGCCCAGTGAAGTGACAAGGGGCATTGTACGGAATCCGACCCCGGAAGAGTTGAAGAATTTTGACGAGGAACTGGTGCGGCCGGCATATATTCGAAAAAAAGAAGAAGCTAAGGATCGAAAAATTGATCCGGGTGTACGCAAAGTAAAAAAAATAAATAAATTTAAAAATGATTATGCCGCTAAAAGCGAACCTTATGTTGACTACGACATCCCGACATTTTTAAGGCGAAAAGCGGATTGAAGACAATCAAAAGTATTTATTGAAAATAATTCTCCTTGTAGCGTGTAAAAGAAGACGGCAGGATAACAGCCGTTGATTAAGGCCGGGTTCTTCAACCCGGCCTTTTTTAAAAGGTATTATAAAAGGATACCTGCTGATTTGAATAAAAATGTCATATAAATTTCTTGACAAAAATCGTGTAAAATAATAATTAAAATTTTTTTAAAATTTGATTTTATATAAAATGTTAAAGTTTTTAGTATTTTTTTTTGTGTGCTGATGTCAGTAATGAATGAAAGGCAAAGGGCTGCTTAAAAAAAGATTAACCGGTTGATGCCTTATCCTTATAAGTGCGCGATCGGTTGCGTATTAGTATCGAGCCCAATTGAAAGGAATCTCAATAGATGTCTTCAAAAAATGAACTTAAATTTGTTTATGTCCTTGCGATTGTCTGTTTGATCGTCGGAGTATTTTGCTACAGTTCCCTTCCTGCGAAATCGCCTGAGACACCCGTTCGGATGATGTTTAAAACCGTTGGGGGAAATGTTTTGTTTGACCACCAGACCCATAGCGATGATTATGGTAAAGAATGTATCGACTGCCATCATGCGTACGATAAAAGCAGGATGGATGATGCACCGGGGTCATGCGGCAGCTGTCACAAGGCCGACAGTGAACATATCCCGGTTTTCGGTGAAGGTGGAACATTTGACCATGACGTGCACAGTGTGGACTTGGGGCTTGCATGCAATGACTGCCATCACAATTATTATGAAGAAGATGGCGGCGAACCGCAGTTATGCAGTGATTGTCATGAGCCCGGTGTTGAAGATGATTTCATGCTGGGACGAGAGCAGGCATTCCATAAACAGTGTATCGGCTGTCATGAAGATTCCGGTATAACGCCGGGCCAGGATGACTGTGCAGATTGTCATGCACCACGAAAAAGAACGGAAGCATTTCATGGACAGTGCATAAACTGCCATGAAGATTTCGGTGTCGGTCCTTCCGGTGCTGACTCAGACTGTAAAAAATGTCATGGTTTTTAAGACTCTTTTTATAGTCAAAAAGACGGAAGATTCTCAAGCTTTTGAGGAAATGAATTAATTATAAGTCAAGCAGTTATAGGTTGATCCATGATTAAAAGATCATTCTTCGGACTCGTAAAACCGAAACTACAATATGAAATTATTGATGAAGCTCAGGCAGAACCGGTCAGCATAAAAGCATCGAAACAGATTATGCTTTACATTGATCAGTCGTTGGAAAATACCGGAAATGCATTGCTCAAAACCGGTGATCCTGTTAAAGCCGGACAAAAAATCGCCATGACTGATTCCGTTGATTATTTACTCTCCAGCAAGTCCGGACAGATATCGAAAATTTCCACATTTGTCGGTATCATGGGGAAAAAATTCACGTCAGTGACCATTGATGTGGATAGTGAATCATCTCAAACCGTTGATGAAAGTTTCAAAAATGTTTGCCAGACGCCTTCTTTGGAGAATGCAAGGGATTTTCTGGCCGGCCTTCCCGGGCAGCCGGATTTTAATGGTTTTTTTGATATGGATAAGCCGGTCAAGGCAATTGTCGTGCTTGGGGTTGATGATGACTTGTTGAGCACCACCAATCAATATTTTGTAAAAAACAACATCATCGCCATCAAAACAGGCGTCGATCTGCTGTGTAAGATTACCGGAATCTCTAATGCCATTCTGATTGTTCCCCAGCATCTTGAGCAGGTGGCCGGGTCTTCGGGCGCAATCGTCAAAACGGTGGATTCGGAATATCCATCTGCGCACCCGGAGTTGATCATGCAGCATATTCTTGCCTCTGAAGATGGAAAATCAAAGTCGAAATCCGGGATTGCTTTTTTCAGCGCCGAAGCGGTTTGTGCCATTGGCGCAGCATACAATACCGGTAAACTTCCTTTGGAAAAGATTGTGACGTTTGTATCAAAAAACGGAAATAAACAGCTGGTTTCAGTTCCCATCGGAACACCGATTCAGGATATTTTAAATAAATTTAATGAAACATTAAATGACGGTGACCGGGTGATTTTAGGCGGACCCATGAAAGGGATTTCTGCTTTTTCTGCCGAGTATCCTGTTTTACCGGACACTGATGCAATAATTATTCAGGATAAAAATCAGATTACGGAACGCTCTGACACTGCCTGTATCAATTGTGGTGAATGTGTACGGGTATGTCCGGCAAACATTCAGGTCAATCAATTGATTCGATTTCTCGAAGCCGGGCAATATGAGGAAGCCGCAGATCAAAATGACCTGTTTTCATGCATTGAATGCGGATTCTGCAGTTATGTTTGCGAATCAAGAATACCTGTTTTTCAGCATATCAAACTGGCGAAACATACTCTGGAAAGCATGAAAGCAGCGGAGGAAAGTAATGCATAACACTTTAAAACTAACTGTTTCGCATGCCCCGTTCTGGCATAACGGGAGCAGTATTTCTTCAAAAAGCCGTAACATCCTTCTGGCCAGTCTTCTGGCGGTTATACCGGGCTGTCTCCAGTATGGTCCGGCCGCTGTCGGGGTCGTGACACTTGCGATTGCTTCGGCCGTAATTTGGGAATTGCTGATTAATTTTATTTCCCGACGCCCCATATCCGTGGGAGACGGAAATGCCGCATTAATCGGAATGATGTTTGCCATGATGCTGCCGGCAACAACTCCCTGGTGGGCAGTGGTCACCGGAACTTTTTTTGCGGTAGTTATCGGGAAGGAAATTTTCGGCGGTATCGGTGCCAACCCCTTTAATCCGGCGGTTCTGGCAATGACAATTGTGATGCTGTCCTGGGGGGATTTATTTGATTTTAATGCCGCCCTGTTAAACTATTCTTTTGATTTTAATGCGGTCTATCCATTGGTTCTGTCCAAGTCATTCGGCGCGCTGCCGGCGGAATCCTTTGTTTTAACGGATCTGCTGCTTGGGAAACAAATCGGCGGCATTGGAGCCACTTTCGGAATCGGTTTGATTGCAGGCGGTGTCTATTTAATGCTCAGGGGGTATATCCGATGGGAAATATCAATCTCTTTTCTTGCTGGAATATTTGCATCGGCCCTGTTTTTTAATATTTTAAACCCTGAACTTTATGCCGGACCCGGCTTCCACCTATTAACCGGATATACCTTAATTGGTGCTTTTTTTCTTGCCACAGAAGATTCTTCTTCCCCGGTAAATTTTATACCAATGCTGATATATGGACTACTCGGAGGCGCGCTCACGGTTATGATTCGAAATATCGGTACGCATATCGACGGGGTGCTGTATGCGATTCTGATCATAAACCTTGTCAATCCGATTGTAGATAAAATTAGACCCAAAGCACTTGGAAAGGGTGTCTAACATGAATGATATGATAAAAATGGTTGTTGTTCTGACAGTTTTAAGCTCTGTTGCCGGCGGCGTACTTGCAGCGGTAAACAAAGGTACCGCAAGCCAGATTGAGGCGCAGCAGTTGACCTTTGTTAAGGGCCCGGCAATAAAGGCGATCCTTGCAGGATCATCCATTGATCCGATTGTAAATCGTTTTAAAATTGCAGACGGTGAAACTGAACAAAGTTTTTTTGTCGGTAAATTTGACGGCAAAGCTAATACGGTTGCATTTGAGGGATTCGGTAAAGGCTTTGGCGGTGATATCGGCGTGATGGTCGGTGTTAATATAGAGGATGATAAGCTGGTGGGAGCCGCGGTCACAGTTCACACTGAGACCCCTGGTCTGGGCGCAAAAGCCAAAGATGATCCGGGCCTTGTTTCTCAATTTAAAGGCCTTTCTGTAACGGATCCCGTTGGTGTGACCAAAGACGGCGGTCAGATTACAGCGATCAGCGGTGCAACGATTACGTCACGTGCGGTGTGTGATGCAGTTGTACAGGCGATGAATTCTTATCAAAAAATGAAACCACAGATACAAGAAGAAATACAGAAGGTTGGCAAATAGGAGATCAATATGCCTAAGACGATAGTTCAGGAGTTTACAAAAGGATTGTGGGAAGAGCTTCCTCCGTTCAGACTGGTGCTTGGCCTGTGTCCTGTGCTGGGTGTTACCACCTCAATGGAAAACGGCCTTGGAATGGGAATTGCTACAACATTTGTTCTGTTTGGCTCAAATTTCCTGGTTTCCATGCTGAGAAGCATTATTCCGCAAAAAGTTAGAATTGCCTGTTTTATTATTATCATTGCCGCATTTGTTACGATTGTGGAGCTTTTAATGCAGGCTTATGCGTATCCATTATATCTTAAGCTGGGGGTATTTATCCCGCTTATCGTTGTAAACTGCATTGTTTTGGGACGGGCCGAAGCTTTTGCCTATAAAAACAAGGTATCATATTCCATTGCTGACGGTTTGGGTATCGGAATTGGTTTTACGCTTTCGCTGGGAGCCTTAGGAGCTGTCAGGGAATTGATTGGTAATGGATCGGTAACTGTCTGGGGAGACGTTTCTTACAATTTATTGACAGCATTTCCTTCTTATCAGCCGTTTTCATTTATGGTTCAGGCACCGGGTGCGTTTATCTGTCTCGGGCTGATGCTCTGTGTAATAAATGCAGTGGGGGATTAATAGGAGAATATAATGGGCTACTTCGAACTTATCATAGCATGTATTTTTGTTAATAATATCCTGCTTGCCCAGTTTTTGGGGAACTGTCCGTTTCTTGGGACATCCAAGAAGATGGAAACCGCTGTGGGTATGGCAATGGCGGTAATTTTTGTCCTGGTGATGGCAGGAACGATTACCTGGGTTATATACACTTTTGTTCTGGTTAAATTCGGTCTTGTTTATCTCAGAACCATCGCGTTTATCGTTGTCATCGCTTCTCTGGTGCAATTTGTTGAAATGTTTTTGAAAAAAAGTATTCCTGCGTTGTACGCCGGTCTTGGTATCTTCCTGCCGCTGATTACGACTAACTGCGCGGTAATGGGTGTCTGTGTATTAAATATTGATAAGGAATTTACATTTCTCCAGGCGTTGGTGGCTTCTTTCTTTTACGCGGTCGGCTTCGGACTTGCCCTTATACTTTTTGCAGGACTTCGGGAACGAATCCTTCTCGCACGGGTCCCGAAACCGCTGCAGGATACATCCATTGCACTGATCACTGCCGGTATGATTTCCTTGGCTTTTTTTGCCTTTCAGGGAATGGTTTAAAAAAAAATCAAACTTAGTGATACTCAACGCCACGATTTCTTTGATGGTGTTGTTAATATTGATAGTCAACGTCAGTTGATATGAATTGAAAAAATCAAGAGGATTGTTGTGGTTGAATCAATACTATTTACATTCGGGCTTGGCGCTGTTTGCGGCCTCATTCTAAGTTTTGCCTCCAAAATATTTTACGTGTATGAAGATCCGCGAATTGCCAGGGTTGAAAATCTTCTGGCCGGCGCAAATTGCGGCGGATGCGGTTTTGCCGGTTGTTCAGCTGCAGCTGAAGCCATTGTTAACGAAGAAGCCCCTGCTAATGCATGTATTCTTGTCGGCGTGGAAAATGTTTCTGAAATCGCTATTATCATGGGGTCGGAAGCCGGTACGGCCGAACCTTTGAAATCATATAATAATTGCGATGGCGGTAAGCGTGCAACGGATCGTTTTATCTATAATGGACTAAATACGTGCAGCGCGGTGACGTCTCTGTATGGTGGAAAACGTGACTGCTCAATCGGTTGTCTGGGTTTTGGTGATTGTGTCCGTGCCTGCGGCTTTGATGCGATCCATCTGGGGCCAAATGGCTTTCCGGAAGTTGACAGAGAAAAATGTGTGGGTTGCGGTGCCTGTGAAACTGCTTGTCCCAAATCCATATTGGAAGTTCGTACTGTTTCTCAGCGACTCCTGCATTTAAATGAATATGACAATGCATTGGCTCCCTGCGCCCAAACCTGCCCTGCAGAAATTGATATTCCCCGTTATATAGGTCACATCCGGAATGGTGAATATGAAGAAGCAGTGAATACCATCAGGGAGCGGAATCCGCTGCTTCTGGCTTGCGGCCGGGTTTGCCCGCACCCCTGCGAATCTTACTGCAGGCGCGGAATTGAGGATGACCCGGTTTCAATCAACCAGTTGAAACGCTTTGTTGCCGATTATGAGATGAATTCCGGCAAGCGACTACCTATTGAATGTGCTCCGGATACCGGCAAAAGAATTGCAGTCATCGGCGGCGGGCCTGCCGGTCTGAGTTGTGCTTACTTTTTAAGACGCGTCGGCCATCATCCGGAAATTTTTGAGGCCATGCCAAAATTGGGCGGTATGCTTCGATACGGCATTCCTGAATACCGTCTGCCTAAAAAGGTGCTGGATTGGGAAATAGAGGGAATTTTAAATCTGGGCATCGACGATCACACCAATGTTCGCTTAGGAGTTGATTTTGATTTTGGTTCTTTGATCGCATCAGGTTTTGATGCTGTTTTCTTCAGTGTCGGTGCATGGAATGACTATAATCTCGGAATCCCGGGCGAAGACCTGGATGGATGTTTTACCGGAATTGATTTTCTGGCCAAAATAGGAAACAATGATCCCGTCAAAATCGGGCAACGGGTTGCGGTCATCGGCGGTGGGAATACAGCAATTGACTGTTGTCGTACATTGCTTCGCAAAGGCGTGGACAAGGTTTACCTGGTTTATCGTCGAACAAGAAAAGAAATGCCGGCCAATGAAGTTGAAATTGTTGCATCAGAGCATGAGGGGATTGATTTTGTTTTTCTGGCTGCTCCGAACAAGGTCGTGGGCAATGATGAAAATCAGGTCACAGGCCTTGAATATTTGAAAATGGAATTGGGTGAACCTGATGCCAGCGGCCGTCGGCGACCGGTTCCTGTGGAAGGTTCTGAGACAGTACTTGATGTGGATATGATTATTACCGCTATCGGACAGTCGCCTTTACTCTCATTCCGGGGCAAGGGAGATCGTCTTGATGAACTGACTATCACTCGCTGGAATACTTTTGAAGTTGAACCTGCCACTTGTCAGACCAATGTACCATATATATTTGCAGCCGGTGATTCAGCGACCGGCCCGGCTTTAGTGGTGGATGCCATCGGCGGCGGGAGAAAAGCGGCCCGTTCAATTGATCTGTTTGTGAGTGGCAAGCCGGTCGTTTCCCAGCCGAGAGTTTTGTTAAATAAACATATTCCCGGCACTATTTTTGAGTCTGTTGAGGGCGTTGTCCATAAAAAACGTACAGAAATGCCGGAGCTTGAGGTGGCTGAACGTATAAACAATCTTAATGAAGTCGATTTGGTTATTTCTGAAGCGGATGCCTTGTATGAATCCAGCAGGTGTTTGAGCTGTTGCAGATTATGTTATAATGCTGATTCATAATTTTATTTTTTAATAGTTCCTTAAAGCAATCTCATAGGAGATCTCATGATTACGCTTAAAGAATTAGATTCCGTTCAGGCATTTAAAGAATTAACAGACGAGCAGCTGGAAGCTCTTCGGGCATTTTGTATCAAGGAAGATTTTAAACGTGGCGACAAGCTGTTTAAAGAAGGTGATTCAGCCGACCATTTATGGATTGTAACCGATGGCAGAGTTGATCTTCGGTTTGAGCTTCCCGGCAATCGTCCGACTTCTGATGAAACGACTATTTCATCTCTTGAGGCGGAAGAGGATAAAAAAAG
Organism: Desulfococcaceae bacterium; assembly: GCA_030145385.1. GTDB lineage: Bacteria > Desulfobacterota > Desulfobacteria > Desulfobacterales > Desulfosalsimonadaceae > SURF-3. Next base: position 12,677 of record JAQYVU010000067.1, on the reverse strand, counting down.
AACATTGGGCTGGTCGTGCTTTGTGCCACCATTTAAGATGATGCTTTCAGCCTATTGCGTGACCCGGACATGCTCTGTGATTAAGATTTCCAAAACTGATATGATTTCCCTTTTTGAAAAGGATTCTTTGATGGGATACCAGGTCATGTCTTATCTTATAAAGGTTTTAGGGTATCGTTTTCAGCAATTTCAGGATGAAGTGGCAAAGTATAAAGGTCACGATATAATGCATTCCTGGTAAGAGGATTTTGAGACAGATTAATATATTGCATCTTTTGAGTTATTTTAGCTGTATCTCATTAAATATATATAAGCCGCATCGTTTCATTCAGAAGCGATCCGGCTTTTTTTATTCATCAGCCTGTTTATTTGATTACTTTACATATCTTATGATTATTGTTAAATTTAACCTCAATTCAGGTTTAATCTATTTGAATAGGTTCAGGCGAGTCTCATGCTGGAAATTCTGTAAGGAGCTTTAACTGTGAATCCACTAGATCAGCGGCGTAAGCAGGCGGCGGCGGACATTCAATCGTTGAGCCGCCAGGTAGAAGAGATGGATGGTAAAATCAGGGCATATCTGGCTGACAGGCAGAATAAACCCCATCCGAGACATCTGGACCTGATCGAAAAAATACAGGGATATCGACTTGACCCCAGTGTTTCCACCAAACACTTAGTGACTATGGTGGATAACCTGCAATGGAAAGTGCATTACAGTAAACGCGCCTGGAAACAGTTTTGGGAGAATGCAGAGGCTCAAAGGCGAAAGGAAAAAGCCAATACTGTCCCTATTACTGAAAATGCTAAAGCTGCCCAAAATGAAGAACTGGCTCCTTCTAAGGCGCAGTATTCTGTTGATACACTATGGGAGATTCAAAAGGAAAAACTCAGGGCATATGGATACTCTGAAATAAAGGAGACAAAAACAGAATTTAAGAAACGAATGATTTTTGAGTATAAAAAATTGAGCCAGGATAAAAAAAAGGATCAGGAAATCATTCTGACTTTTGACAAGGATTCAAAGCATTGCAAGCTGGATATAAAATAAAACCGGGAATTTGGCTTAAGGTGTTTTAAAATTGTCTGAAAATGAAATCATGTCGTCAGGAAGCGGTGCTTGAAACTGCAATAATTCTCCGTTTTCCGGATGACGTAAGCGGAGCTGCCAGGCATGGAGCATTTGCCTGGGGACATTTCGGATGATTTTTTTTAATTCGGGTGTGTCTTCAAATAATTTATAGGACTTTTTAAATCCGTAAGTTTGATCCCCGACGATAGGGTGCCGGATTGCCGCACAATGGACCCGGATTTGATGGGTTCTGCCGGTTTTGATATCAAATTCTAAAAGAGACAGTCGCTGATATTTTTCTTTGATTTTCCAGTGGGTCTCTGCGTATCTTGCATTACCATGGTCGGTTACGCTCATTTTTTTTCGAAGACTGGCATGGCGTCCGATATTTAATACAATCTGCCCGCTTTCTTTATCCGGAATCCCGTAAACAATACCTAAATACCTTTTGCTGATCAATCTTTCTTTAAACTGTGCAACCAGATAATTATATGCAGGTTCCGTCTTTGCGACGATCATAATGCCGGAGGTGTCTTTATCCAGTCGGTGAACAATTCCGGGTCGGGTCGGGTCAATGCCGACGCCTTGTATTTGCGGGCAATGGAAAAGAAGTCCGTTGGCAATCGTGCCATGTTCATGTCCCGGTGCCGGGTGTACGACGATACCGGGTTTTTTATTAATGACAAGAAAAAGGCTGTCTTCAAAAATAATGTCGATTTCAATGGGTTCGGGAGCAAACTGAACGGTTGGTAACTCGTGAAAGGTTCCGGATACACTGTCTCCGGGATTGACCCTGTACCCCGGTTTTCTGATTGCGTCGAAAACAGTGATGTCACCACTTCGGATTAAGCGGGATGCGGTGCTGCGGGATATTTCGGGAAATGAGGTTGTAATGAAGGTATCAAGTCGTTTGCCGATATCTTCGTTGCCGACGCGTATGGCAAACGACCTGTTACTTTTTTCATGCATGGCAGATGGTTTTTTTTGCAGCCTATGCTTCCGATTCTATAACCGGTTTCTCAAACAGGGATTCAATTTCAGCCCAGATGGTTTCTTCATCTGAATTTTTTGCCGTGCAAAGTTCTCTTAGCAGCAGCCCTTTGGCTGTATCAAGCAACTTGCGCTCGCCAAAGGATAAATCTTTGACAAGTTTGAGAAGGAACAAATCCCTGAACACTTCTGCCACATCAAAAAGGGAACCGGTTTTCAGCTTGTCCATATATTCCTTATATCGACGGTTCCAGGTCTGGTTATCAAAAATATCATCTTTTTTTGTTCTTAGTACATCGTATATTTCAGGTACCTGAGTGGAATCGATGGTATTTCTCAATCCGACAGATTCCACGTTCCAGGTCGGAATCATTATAACCATGCTGTTTTCAAGTATTTTTAAAATATAAAAATCATGTTTTTCACCATTGATTGTTCGGCTTTCAATGGATTCAATTCTTCCAACCCCGTGTGCGGGGTAAACGGCCAAATCACCCACATGAAATTCTTTGACGGTTGTTGGTTCTTCTTCATCTTCTTTAACAATTACATTACTAGCTTTTTTTAACATTATAACACCGTATTACACTTTTCTAATTATTATTTTATATTCAACAAAAAAATAAAATATCATTTTATTAGAATTAAATCAACAAAAAAAGGGATTGACGGAAATTCCGCCAATCCCTTGTTGAGCTTTCTTAATTAGAAAATTGTAACAGTATTACATCAGGAAAGGAACCATCAGCAACGCTACAACATTAAGAATTTTGATCATCGGGTTGATAGCCGGGCCAGCTGTATCTTTGTAGGGATCGCCGACTGTATCACCGGTAACTGCAGCTTTATGAGCATCAGAGCCCTTGCCGCCAAAGAAACCGTCTTCGATGTATTTTTTTGCATTATCCCAAGCAGCACCACCTGTTGTCATCGAAATGGCAACGAACAGACCGGTACAAATACTTCCAATCAAGAGACCGCCCAGAGCAACTTTGCCCAGGAAAAAACCAACCAGCAGCGGTGCAATAACAGGCAGAAGTGCCGGAACCATCATCTGGCTCAAAGCAAACTTGGTGACGATGTCAACACAAGCTTTGTAATCCGGTTTTGCTGTACCTTCCATGATGCCCGGAATTTCGCGGAACTGACGACGAACTTCATCAACAACAGCAGCACCGGCTTTACCAACAGCGCTCATTGCCATGGATGCGAACATGTACGGCAGCAAACCACCGATGAACAGGCCGATAATGACATTTACATCACTCAGGTCAAATGCAATTGCTTCACCAGCGCCGTGCAGGACAAATTCCTGGGTATAAGCGGCAAAAAGAACCAGCGCAGCCAGAGCAGCAGAACCGATAGCATAACCTTTGGTAACCGCTTTGGTGGTGTTTCCAACAGCATCCAGAGGATCGGTAACAGCGCGAACACTGTCATCAAGCTCTGCCATTTCAGCAATACCGCCGGCGTTATCTGTGATCGGACCGTAAGCATCAATAGCAATAACCATACCTGTCATGGACAGCATGGAAACAGCAGCAATAGCAATGCCGTAAAGTGAAGCAAAATCATATGCAATGTAAATAGCCGCACAGATAGCCAGAACAGGGGCAGCCGTAGACTGAAGACCGATAGCGATACCGGCAATAATGTTGGTTCCATGACCGGTGGTTGATGCTTCGGCAATATGTTTAACCGGAGCATAAATACCTGTGTAGAATTCTGTAACAACAACGATGACAACAGTAAGAATCAGGCCCACCAGAGATGCATAGTAAAGATCCATGGCAGTAACTGCAACACCGGCTGCAGTTGTCAGGCCAGCGGACAACATATGGTTTGTTACAAAGTAGAATGCAACACCGGCAATAATTGCAGCACCGAACATACCTTTGTACAGAGCGCCCATGATATATTCGCTTTTACCCAAACGAACAAAGAACATGGCAATAATTGAGGCAATAATTGAAACAGCACCCAGAACCAGCGGATACATAACAACTACATCAGCACCCGGGAAGATCAATGCGCCAAGAAGCATTGCAGCAATCAGTGTAATGGCATAAGTTTCAAAAAGGTCAGCTGCCATACCGGCACAGTCACCAACATTGTCACCAACGTTATCAGCGATTGTTGCGGGGTTTCTTGGATCATCTTCAGGAATACCGGCTTCAACTTTACCAACCAGGTCAGCACCAACGTCAGCACCCTTAGTGAAGATACCGCCGCCCAGACGAGCAAAGATGGAAATCAAGCTGCCGCCGAAACCTAAAGCAACCAGAGGAACAACGTTGTCAATCATTGCGGTTCCTTCAGGGGCACTTGCGATGAGATAGGAGAAGAAACCAGCCAGTGCGGTCAGACCAAGGCCTGCAACCAGCATACCGGTAACAGAACCACCTCGAAAAGCCATGCTCAGGCCGGCAGCCATGCCGTCTTTAGCCGCTTCAGTCGTTCTGACATTAGCAATAACAGACACTCTCATGCCGATGTAGCCAGCCATGAAAGATGCGATTGCGCCAACTAAAAAACCGATGGCGGTTTTGGTGCCGAGTGTAAAAATGATTACGCCAAAAATTACAATACCGACAGCGGCCATACTTTTTGCCTGACGGTTAAGATAGGCAATTGCGCCTTCCTGAATGGCGGTGGCGATTTCAACCATTCTTTCGTTTCCAGCCGGAGCACTTTTAATCATGCCGGCTACGACCAGTGAGTACAGAATGCCGATGAGTCCGACAATTGTACACGTGAGTGGAATGTTTCCCATTAACGTTTCCATGTTTTTCCTCCCTTACAAAAAAAATTAAAGATTATCAGATCCTACTCCATTTCTATTAAACTTATTCATACTTAAGGTTATACCTTCATTTATTATTGTGTGAGCAGCTTGAACGGCACACGACAGCACGGAATCCAGTTGTTTTAATTCATTGGCTGCAAATTTTCCGAGAACATGATCCGTAACTTCAATACGCGTGTCAGGCCGGCCGATGCCGACGCGAATGCGGGAAAAATCCCCGCCGCCCATGACACCGATAATGGATCTTAAACCATTATGTCCGCCATGCCCCCCATTTGCCTTGATTTTTAAATTCCCAAATAAAATATCAATATCGTCATGAACGACCAGTACATGGTCTGTTTTCAATTTATAATATTTTATCAGCTGCATGATCGGCGGACCGCTGAGATTCATATAGGCCATGGGTTTTGTTAAAATGACCTTGGTGTTCCCGATTTCACCCATACCCAAAAGGTTTTCAAATTTTTTCTGGGTTAACGAGATATTATATTCTTCAGCAAGGCGGTCAATCACCATAAAGCCGATGTTATGCCGGGTTCTGGCATATTTTCGGCCCGGATTTCCAAGGCCCGCAATTATCCATGTATTATTTGTCAGCATATCAGCGAGCCTGACAAAAACATATCAGCGAAACTGCAACGCTGCCGTTATAAAGTGTCTGAAAGACACGTTCAACTGTTTTATTCTTCAGATCCGGACTCTTCAGCTGCTGCTTCGGCGCCTTCTTCAAGTACTTCGCCTTCTTCGCCTTCTTCAACCTCTTCTTCTACGACCTTCGGAACAACCACGGTCATAATGGTGAAATTCGCATCAAACGGAACTTCAACATCACCTTCAAGATTTATTTCATCCACATGAATGGAATCACCAATGTCAAGATCCGTAATATCTATGGTGATCTGTTCCGGAATATCCGTGGGCAGACAGTTGACATCCAGTTCTCTTCTAATGATCTGAAGAACGCCGCCGGCTTCCACACCTTTTGAGTCACCGATAGTTACAATCGGAACCGTGACAGTCAGTTTGCGTTTCATATCAATTTCGTAAAGATCCACATGACGGAGATTCTGACTCAGCGGTTCGGTTTGGACTTCCTTGATCATTACCGTTTTTTCTAAGGGTTCTCCGCCTTCAACCGTCAGGCTCAACAAAGACTGGGCAAAATTGATTTTCTTTAACAGCAGGTCGATATCACGAATACTGATTGACAGCGGAATGCTTTCAATATCCGAACCATAAAGAATAGCGGGGATTCTTCCGTCCCGGCGCAGGCTCCGGGCAGTTCCTTTTCCTGTAGAATTCCGGGTTTGTGCTTTAAGTGGATGTATTTCCAAGAGTTTTCTCCTTATTGATGTTTTTTTGTTATACAAATAATGATATGACAGAATCCCCTGTGTGACTCCGGATAATTGCTTCGCCGATCAGATTGGCTATGGAGAGAATCTTAATTTTATTACAGGCACGGCCTTTATCGGATAATGGAATGGTGTCAGCAACTACAACGGATTTCAGTGCTGAATCTGTAATTCTGTCAATTGCCGGCCCTGAAAGAACAGGATGGGTGCAACATGCGTGCACTTCGCTGGCTCCGCTTTCGGCAATCGCCTTTGCGGCTTCTGTGAGCGTCCCGGCGGTATCTGCCATATCATCAAGAATAATTGCCCGTTTACCGGTCACATTACCGATAACTGCCATTGCTCTGGCTTTATTCGGGGCGTCCCGGCGTTTGTCAACAATTGCAAGATCACAATGAAGCCGCTTGGCAAATGCTCTGGCTCTTTCTACGCCGCCGGCATCCGGTGAGACAATCACTGTGTCCTGGGTAAATTCTTTGCGCATATAATCGATAAAAACCGGCGCTGCATAAAGATTATCGACCGGAATATTGAAGAACCCCTGGATTTGTCCGGCATGGAGATCCATTGTAATAATTCGGTTGGCGCCGGCCGTTGTCAGTAGATCTGCTACCAGTTTGGCGCTGATCGGTACCCGTGGGGCGACTTTTTTATCCTGGCGGGCGTATCCGAAATAGGGAATAACCGCGGTGATGCGTTTTGCCGATGATCGTTTAAGTGCATCGATCATGAGTAAAAGTTCAACAAGATTGTCATTGACCGGGTTGCTCGTTGACTGGATAACAAAAACATCTTTTGAACGGACGTTTTCATCAATCTCAATCTGAATTTCACCGTCACTGAAACGTTTGACTTTGGCGCCGCCAAGATCTCTTTTCAAGTACCCGCAGATCGCTTTTGCCAGAATCGGGTTGGAGTTTCCTGCAAAAAGAATGTACCCGTTTTCCTGCTGCATGATTTTAATTCTTTTAATTTATATGTTTATTATTGGCTGGGGCGGGAGGGTTCGAACCTCCGAATGCAGGAATCAAAATCCTGTGTCTTACCACTTGACGACGCCCCAAAATTATTTTTTTGCAAAAAGCCCATCCAGCTATCGCCATATCGATTTATATAATTAAATGGCTCAGATGGAGTTGCCACATCCTGTTTTGAAACATTTGGCTTTGCGATATGGCGTTGTATGCTTTTTTTGCAATTTCAACATTTTCATAAAGCCCGAAAACGGCCGACCCGCTGCCGGTCATCAAGGCTGCGGAAGCATCGTGCGCCATCAAAGACGATTTGGCTTCCTGAATTTCGGGACAAATTGCAGATGCAACCGATTCAAGATCATTGAATAATTGTTTTGCAATATCCTGACCCCATTTCAACTCAAAAAGAATTTTTGTATTTATTTTTTTGTTTTTTGTCAATGTTAAATTCAATTTTTTATATACTTTGGCGGTAGAGACCGGTACGGACGGATAAAGAAGTAGGATCGGACAGGATTTAATGAAATCGCAGGGGGTTAAAATATCTCCGATTCCGGTGGCAATGGCCGGTTTTTCGTAAATGAAAAAGGGAACATCCGCCCCGATTGATTTGCCCGCAGCGATCAGGGCATTGTTGGAGACCGGTGACCCATAATGTGAATTCAGGCCTTTAAGAACGGCTGCGGCATTACTGCTTCCGCCGCCTAAACCCGCCCCGATGGGGATGTTTTTTTCAATATCAATACGTATGCCTTCGCCAATGCGGGTGGTGTCAAAAAATAATTGGGCCGCCCGCCAGGCAAGGTTGGTTTCGTCTTCAGGCACATCCGGATGGCTGCAGTGAACGGATATTTCTTTTTGTCCAAATGTTAATCGGACGGTATCGTAAAGTTTGATACAGCACATCAACGTATTTATATCATGATATCCATCCGAACGTTTGCCGCAAACTTCCAGAAACAGATTGATTTTTGCCGGTGATTTAATTTCCATGAGATTTAACAGACAGGATTATATTGTTGCAAGCCGAAGAGACTCTCTTTTGTGAGTTTCACAACAATATAATCCTTAAACGCTTTTTTATTATAAAAGTGAATGGTGACATTTGAACGGCTGCCGGAGCATTCCCGGCAGCCGATGGTGGGAAATGGCTGGATACTGCAAACCAGATACCGTAAAACCAGATATTTATTTTTTCCCCTTCTGTTTAACATACAGCATTCTTAATTCGTAAAGAACATGCGTCAGAAGCCTTTTCTCGTCTTCTGACAGATTCCCTTTGGTCTTTTCATCCAGCATGGCAAGAATATCGATAGTTTGCTTTGCCACAAGAAGATTCTCTGATGTACTGCCGGTTGTGGGATCCGTTTGTATGCCGAGATGCACCAATGCAGAGGAATTTAATGATAGAATAAATGTTGAAAAATTAATTTCAGGCATCGCAAAATCGCCCGGTGTATTTTTATTTTCTGTCATTTTGACCTCTTTTAAGAGTTTATTGGTTATAGTTCAAAGATCTTGATGGTTTTGACTTTCGGGAGTGCCTGAACTTTATTGATGATATCATCGGGCATCGGTACGTCCGTTTTAATCAGGATAATATTGTTCTCGCCGCCAATAGCCGTTCCGACCTGCATCTGTGAAATATTAATGTTGTTCTCTCCCAGAACATTAGCAATGCTGCCGATGGCGCCGGGTTCATCAAGGTTGTGGATCAGTGCCAGGTGACCTTCCGGAATGATTTCAATAATGAAATCGTCAATTCGGACAATTCTTGCGTCTGATTTGCCGAAAACGCTGCCGGCAACCGTGCATTCCATTTCAGTGGTGACAACTGTTGCCGAGATACGGTTTAAAAATTTTTCTGAATCAGCCGTGCTCGTTTCTGAAACTTTGATGCCCATATCTTTTGCCAGCATCGGTGCATTGACGGAATTGACCCCATCGGAAACCAGCGAATCGAGGATCCCTTTCAAAAAAGCCGTGGTTACGGGTTTAAGATCAAGGCCATGGAAGTCCCCGTTGTATTCAATGCGAATTTCCTTTAACTGGCCGACTGCGAATTGAGCCTGCATGCAGCCCATCCGGTCTGCAATCGTCAGGAACGGCCCCAATTGGTCAAGGAGTTTGCCGGAAACAGCCGGTACATTCACCGCATTAATAATATTATTGTTTTTCAAATATTCGATGATTTGATTGGCAACAGCCACGGCTACATTGGTTTGCGCTTCCGCAGTGGAGGCGCCGAGGTGCGGTGTGGCGATCAGGTTATCCAGTTTTAATAACGGCAGATCCGCAGGTGCCGGCTCTGTGGCAAAAACGTCTAATGCCGCACCAGCTACTTTGCCCGAGGTCATTGCATCATACAGATCGTTTTCATCAACGATGCCGCCGCGGGCACAGTTAACAATCATGACGCCGTCTTTCATCTGATCAAAAGCGGCTTTGTTAATCAGGCCGGTGGTGTTTTTTGTTTTTGGAACATGGACGGAAATATAATCAGCTTCCTGGTACAGTTTTTCCAGAGAAACCCATTCAAATCCTTCTTTTTCAATGACTTCAGCCTGGACGACCGGGTCATGAATCACTACTCTCATTTTCAGGCCACGAGCACGGTCGGCAACAACCGACCCAATATTTCCAAAACCGATAACACCCAAAGTTTTGTTGAAAACTTCCCGGCCCTGGAGTTTTTTCTTATCCCATCGGCCGTCTTTTAAAGACGCCGTTCCCTGGGGAATATTCCGGGTCAGGGCCATCATCAGAGAGAGTGAATGTTCGGCGGTAGTGACCACATTGCCGCCGGGGGTATTCATGACCGCAACACCTTTTTTGGTAGCCGCCGGGATATCCACATTATCCAGGCCGATTCCGGCACGTCCCACGACTTTTAAGTTGGTGGCGGCTTCTAAAAGGTCTGCGGTGACTTTTGTTGCACTGCGAATGACCAGCCCGTCATAATTGCCAATAATTGCCTTGAGTTCTTCCGGAGCAAGGCCGGTGTTTACATCGACTTCGATGCCATCTTCATCTTGAAAAATTTTGATTCCGGCTTCACCCAGAACATCACTGATTAATACTTTCATAAAAATAGCCCCTACGTAAAAAATTAATAATGTTAAATAATATAAAATTTAATAAAATATTTTTGATCATACGTGATTTTCAATTACCACCTGATTCCGGCCCATGGATTTTGCTTTATACATGGCTGAATCGGATCGTGCAATCAGTTCATCAATACTTTCCACCGGATGATACGTTGTAATCCCGGTCGAAATTGTTATACGAAACGAATCGGCAAATCCCGGGAACTTTAAATTTTCAATGCGGCTTTTGATACGGAACGCACACTCTTCCGCGCCTTTTGCATCCGTGCCGTTCATTATAATGACAAACTCCTCTCCCCCGTATCGGGAAATGCTGTCGATTTCTCTTATTTCATGACTTATCGAATGAATCAAGTATTTTAAGACATCATCTCCTTTTAAGTGACCATAGGTGTCATTAATTTTTTTGAAGTGATCCAGATCAAACAATGCGATTGAGAATATACCGCCGCTTCGGTCGGCCTTGGCTTTTTCCTTTTTCAGTTCTTCATACATCTGGCGGCGGTTATATGCCCGGGTCAGATCATCATGGATGGCCAGTTCCCGGATGGTGTTTAATGCGTTGTTGAGACGGTAATTGGTTGCGGATAATTTTTCCCGTATTTTTCTCATATAACTGCCGACCATTGAAAACCATGTCAGAACGGTGGCAAAGACCACCAGCTGCAGAATTTCAACTTGAAGCGTGATTGTATCCGGATGGTTATTCAGGAGCAATATAATTACAGTTCCATAGCATGTAACTGAAAATATAGTAAAAATAAAGTACTGAATTATGTTAAAGCGAAATACCCCGAATAAAATTGTCACAATGTACGCAACGAGCATGATCCCCCGGATATTATCCGTATAATAAATACCCATCATGGCTGTTAGGGCGGCAATGACCATCTGGGTAAAGGTCAGGCTCGGATCGGTAAATTTTTTGTTCAATCCGGTTCTGAAAATCAGATATAAAAAGGCATTGATCCCGATAATGATTCCAAACGCAAATAATATCCAGCCAAAAGACAGGCGGATAAATTCTAAGTGATGGCAATACAAAATGAGAATAAACCACATGGCATAGGATGCCGCGCCGATAAAAAAACGGCGGATTCTCAATGCCTGATGCCTGTCATTCCCGGGGGTGATGGTTATCATAATTAATTTATCGGATAGAAATATTTAAAAAATCAGCATGATGACGATTCGGTTGCCGCATGGTTTTTCCATATGAACAGACCTGAAAATGATCAGAAAAGGACCTATATTCCTTTTTTGACTGTTTCCAAATTTGATTCCACCAGTTCTCTGATTTCTGCCAAACGATTTTCAGACAATGCTTCAAACCTTAGAACCAGGGCCGGCTGGGTGTTTGAGGCGCGGACAAGGCCCCAGCCGTCTTCAAAAACAATCCGGGCACCGTCAATGTCGATCACATCATAATCCTTACGAAAAAAGTCGGTGAGTTTGTCAACCACTGAAAATTTGACATTATCCGGACAGTCCACCCGGATTTCAGGTGTGTTATAGGTTTTGGGAATGTCTGAAAGCAGTTCGGAAATGGTTTTGCCGGTGTCGGACAGAATTTCAAGCAGCCGGCAGGAAGCGTATGTGGCATCGTCATATCCGAAATACCGGTCCGCAAAAAACATATGGCCGCTCATTTCTCCGGCCAGTTCCGCTTTTTCAATTTTCATTTTTTTCTTGATCAGGGAATGCCCTGTTTTCCACATAATGGCATTGCCGCCATGAGCTTTGATATCATCATACATGGTTTTAGAGCATTTAACTTCCGAAATAAACGTGGCTCCCGGCTTTCTGGAAAGGATTTCCCGGGAGAAGATGATCATGAGCTGATCGCCGTAAATCAGATTTCCTTTTTCATCCACAACACCGATCCGGTCACCGTCACCGTCGTATCCTATCCCTAAATCCAGCCCATTTTCTTTTACCAGCGAGATCAGGTCAGCCATATTTTTAAGCACAGTCGGGTCTGCTTCGTGATTCGGAAAATTCCCGTCCATATCACAGTAAATGTCGCGGACTTCACAGTTGAGCTGTTTTAAGATGGGAACGGCAATCACGCCGGCTGTTCCGTTTCCTGCGTCAATCCCCACTTTCAACGGTTTTTCAATGTGGATGTTTTCTGTAATATATTTTGAATACGGAGTGATCACATCGGCGTCATCTCTGGATCCGTTTCCCGAGGCAAATTCGTTTTGCTCGATGATTTTTTTGATTTCCTGGATTTGCTCTCCGTGAACGGAATCCAGGTTTTTGCAGATTTTAAACCCATTGTATTCGGGCGGATTATGGCTGGCGGTCACCATCACACCGCCTTTTTTATTTAAATGCCGGATGGAAAAATACTGGACCGGCGTC
>JAQYVU010000181.1 GCA_030145385.1 Desulfococcaceae bacterium | reverse complement strand
CAAACCAATATTAAATATTCATTCTAAATAATGGGGGATTGATTATGCTGAGAAGAACATTTGTAAGTATCAGTCTTGCGGTACTGTTTATTTTTATCGCCTCATCGGCCGGAGCAAAGATGTCCGCAGAAGAAATTGCCCGGTTGGGAAAAGATCTGACCCCGTCGGGCGGTGAAATGGCCGGCAATAAAGACGGCACTATCCCGGCCTGGGAAGGGGGGATTACCTCTCCGCCGGAAGCCTATAAACAGGGTATGCATCACCCGGATCCGTTCGCAGATGACGCAGTTCTGTTTACTATTACCAAGCAGAACATGGATCAGTATGCCGACAAGCTGACGCCCGGACATAAGGCCATGCTGGAGCTTTATGATACATATAAAATGAACGTATACCCGACACGGCGGAGCGCGTCTTTTCCGGACCGTATTTACGAAGCAACCAAAAAATCCGCGGCCACGGCTGAACTGGTGGAAAATGGTTATGGGGTGAAGAATACCGTTATCGGTATTCCGTTTCCAATACCTGAAAATGGTCTCGAAGTAATTTGGAACCATATTCTTCGCTATCGCGGGGACATTGCCGCGCGGTATATCGCCCAGGCGGTTTTAACCCGGGGCGGCAACTACACGCTGATTCAAATGCCCGATGAGTTTAACATGCTCTATTCTCATGAAGGAATGACCGAAGAGACACTGGGTAATCGAATCGCGTTTTTTAAACAAAAAGTAACGGCACCGGCCCGTCTTGCCGGTGGTATTCTTCTGGTCCATGAAACAATGAACCAGGTAATAGAACCCCGGTCGGCATGGCTTTATAACCCGGGCCAGCGTCGGGTTCGGCGGGCGCCTAATGTGGCGTATGACAATCCGGGAACCGCCTCTGACGGTGTGCGAACCACTGATCAGTTTGACATGTTCAGCGGGGCCACGGACCGGTATGACTGGAAACTGGTGGGTAAAAAAGAAATTTATGTACCCTACAATTCTTATAAACTTCACAGCGATAAGCTGACCTGCAAAGAGATCCTTACCCCTCTTCATATCAATCCGGAATTCTGCCGCTATGAACTCCATCGGGTTTGGGTGGTGGATGCGACCTTAAAGGAAGGCAGCCGGCATCTTTACAAACGAAGAACGTTTTATGTGGATGAAGATTCCTGGCAGGTTCTTTTCGTCGATATCTATGATAACCGCGATCAGCTCTGGCGGGTGTCCGAAGGGCATGTGATCAACTACTATGAAAATCCGGCGATATGGACGACGCTGGAAGTGCATGTGGACCTGCAGTCGGGAAGATACCTTGCCCTTGGTCTGGATAATGAGAATAAAATGTATGATTTTAATATCCAGCGGACCATGCAGGATTATACGCCGGCAGCATTAAGGCGTGAAGGAAAAAGATAATCAAGGAAATTTTGTGCAGACCGGCACCGGTTTAAGCTTTTTTAAACCGTGCCGGTTTGCTGTTCATTTTCAGCGGTATTTTTTACCATGACAACAGGAGTTTATTTTTAATGAACCGGTTCAGCGTTTTTTCTTTTACAGGACGGTTTTTCAGACAACAAACCGTTTGCGCTTTGTTATTTTTTCTTGTTTTATCCATGCCTTTTTTTTCTGCCCCGCAGGCTGCCGAGCCGGAGTTTTCAACCATAGCGCCTTTGGCTGCAAAATCGTATCTGCTGGATGGTGTTTTTACGGATGGCCGGGTCGTTGTTGTGGGAGAAAGAGGGCATGTCCTCTATTCTGATGATCGGGGTGATACCTGGACCCAGGTCCGGGTGCCGACCATTGCGACACTGACGGGTGTTTATTTTCATGATAAAAACCTGGGCTGGGCAGTGGGACATGATGCGGTGATCCTTAAAACAATCGATGGCGGAGAAAACTGGGAGCGGGTTCATTTTGCGCCCGAAGAAGAGCGTCCCCTGTTTGATGTCTGGTTTTCAGATGAGAATAACGGCATTGCGGTGGGAGCTTATGGTTTTTTCCTGACCACCGAAGATGGCGGCAAAAGCTGGGCATCTAAAATGATTAGTGAAGATGACTGGCATCTCCACCAGATTAAGCAGTCTGCAACCGGCAGGCTTTATATGGCTGCCGAAGCAGGGATGATTTATCGGTCCGATGACCAGGGCCGGACATGGATAAATCTTCCGTCTCCCTATAAAGGATCTTTTTTCGGCACATTGCCCCTTGGCGGGGATACGGTGCTGCTTTTTGGCCTTCGGGGTAATCTGTTCCGATCGGATGATGCCGGAGAAACCTGGCAGAAAATTTCCACCAGTACCAAGGCAATACTGAATAGCGGTCTCCGGCTGACGGATGGCAGAATTTTTATCGTGGGCCTTGGTGGTGTGATTCTGGTCAGCAGTGATGGCGGTCTTAATTTTACGCTTCTCCAGCAGCCGGATCGAAGAGGTATATTGTCGGTATTGCCCATTGAAAACAATGAATTGTTGCTGATCGGTCAGGGTGGTGTAAAGAAAATATCGATTGGCAAGATGGGTAATTAACCAATCGAATAAAATTAAAAAAATCAAAAAGCAAATGGGTTCGCTAATTATGAAAAATGCTTCCATCCCGTCTAAACTTGAAGGCCTGATTTTTAACAATCGTGTCTGGGTCATTGGTTTTTTTGTCGCTGTAACGCTTTTCATGGGCTATTCATTATCGAATCTGCACATTGATGCGGGTTTCAGTAAGCTGCTTCCTTTGGAACACGAGTATATGAAAACCTATGTTGAGCATCGGCAGGAATTTGGTGGCGCCAACCGGATTCTGATTGGCGTGATGACAAAAGAAGGAGATATTTTTACACCGGAGTTTTTTGATCTGTTAAAAAGCGTCACAGATGACGTGTTTTTTATTCCGGGCGTGGACCGTGCCCAGGTTAAATCGATTTTTACGCCGAACGTTCGGTATACGGAGGTGGTTGAAGACGGAATTGCCGGCGGCAATGTCATACCCGATGATTTCAGGCCGGACCCGGAAGGGTTTGCCCGTGTTAAAGCAAATATTTTAAAAGCTGGTATTGTCGGGCGTTTGATTGCCAACGATTTTTCAGGTGCCATTATCAGTGCGCAATTGATGGAATTTCATCCCAATACCGGAGAACGGATTGACTATGTTGAAGTAGCGCACATCCTTGAAGACGAAATCCGGGCCAAGTATGATAAAAAGGATGTCAATGACCAGTATGATATTCACATCATCGGATTTGCCAAGGTTATCGGTGATATCGCAGACGGCGTGACCCGGGTGGTTCTCTTTTTCGGGTTTACGTTTCTTATTACGGCCTTGCTTGTTTATCTGTATACCCTGTCTTTTAAACTGACCTTAATTCCGCTGGCAGCTTCACTGATGGCGGTTGTCTGGCAACTGGGAATATTGACCGCACTTGGATTCGGTATTGATCCCATGGGGATTCTGGTCCCCTTCCTTGTTTTTGCCATTGGTGTGAGTCATGGCGTTCAGATGGTCAGTGTGGCAAAAACAAGAATTATCGACGGTGTCGATGGAATGGATGCTGCACGAAGCAGTTTTCAGCGTCTGCTGGTGCCGGGAACCATTGCGCTGCTCAGTGATACGATCGGATTTGTCACGATTCTGTTTATAAAAATCCGCATCATTCAGGAGCTTGCAATTACAGCCAGTATCGGTGTAGCGATCATCATTCTGACCAACCTGGTATTGCTCCCGGTGCTCATGTCCTATCTTAATTTTGATGAAAAGTACCGTCATCGAATCACACGGCAGCGGGATTTTCTGGATCCTTTCTGGAGCCGTCTGGCAAAGATCACGTCACCCAAGGCAGCCGGCCTGACGATTTTTGTTGCTGTGCTGCTACTTGTTCTGGGCGGATGGAAAGCCACGGATGTCAAGATCGGCGATCTTCATCGGGGCGTTCCGGAACTTCGCGCAAACTCCAGGTATAATATTGACAGTGAAGTGATCAGCAGCCGGTTTTCCATTGGCGTGGACATTATTACGGTTATTGTGGAAACCATTTCCGAAGGCTGTATCAATTATGAAATTATGGACACCATTGATCGCTTTGAGTGGCATATGCGAAATGTGGCAGGTGTTCAGTCGGTTGTGGCAATGCCGGATATTGCAAAAAGAATTAATGCCGGCTGGAATGAAGGCAGTCCCATGTGGCAGGTATTGCCCCGTAATCAGGATGTTATGATTCAGGCGTGTGCTTATATTCCTACCAGCAGCGGATTGTTGAACACAGATGGCAGTGTTATGCCGGTACTGATTTTTACAAAAGACCACAAAGCCGAGACGATTGAGGGGATTGTTGCAGAAGTTAAAAAGTTTCGGGCAAAACATGATTCGGAAAAAATTAAATTCCGTCTGGCCACCGGCAGTGTCGGGGTCATGGCCGCTACCAACGAAGAAGTATCTGCCTCTCAATTCCCCATCCTGCTCTATGTCTTTTTAGCAATCATCTTCCTTTGCCTGATTACCTTCCGGTCAATCAATGCCATGCTGTGTATTGTGCTTCCCCTTGGATTGGTTTCCCTTTTGGCCTATGCCCTGATGAGCACTCTGGAAATAGGTCTTAAGGTGTCGACGCTGCCTGTGGTGGCTTTGGGCGTTGGTGTCGGGGTTGATTACGGTATTTATATTTTTTCCAGGATGCGCTTTTTTCTATCCGAAGGCATCCCTCTTTATGAAGCGTATCGAAAAACCCTTCATGCTGCCGGCATCGGTGTGATGTTTACCGGAATAACGCTGGCTCTCGGAGTGGTGACCTGGATTTTTTCTCCGCTGAAGTTTCAGGCCGACATGGGCGTTTTGCTCACCTTCATGTTTTTTGTAAACATGCTGGGGGCTTTGTTGCTTTTACCGGCGCTGGCGTGTTTTCTGGTAAAACCGAAATCCGTTTAATTTTTTCGGTTATATTTGTAAAGTTTAGACAAGGGGGTGTCCCGGTGGAGGGGGCACCCCCTTGCTTGGTTTTAATCGGTTTAAATAATTACTGAACGCTTATTTTTTTGGGTTGTTTTACTTCCGGCTTCGGGATGGTGATTTTTATGACGCCATCATTGTAATCGGCTTTAATATGATCCGCATCCACGCCTTCCGGAAGGGCGAAAGATCTTTGAAATTTACCGTAAGCCATTTCTTTGCGGTAATAATTTTCTTCTTTCACTTGTTTGTCTTCGGTTCGTTCTCCTTTAAGAACCAGCATGTTGTTTTCAACGTCAAC
>JAQYVU010000066.1 GCA_030145385.1 Desulfococcaceae bacterium | reverse complement strand
ATCCAGCCGATTGTTTTTTCAGTCCGGTTTTGGGCATGAATCAAATGGTCGCGGGGAAGACCTTTCCCGCAGCACCAACTTTTTTTACTTTCAGCCGATTTATATTTTTTTTCACCAGGCCAGCCGGCTCGGATTTATGATTTCTCCAAAGATATGGACTTACATCGGCAATGACGATGACACCAACCCGGACCTGGATGAATACAGGGGGTATTTTGACCTGGAAATGAAAGCAGGAAAAGCAAAACGATTAACCGTGGGAACACATTTCCGACTGGCCAAACAGGGAGCGTCTGTTCAGATAGACCTGACCTACCCGCTGGACAAACTCCTGTCCAACAACTTAAACATCTATGTCCAGGTCCAGTATGTCAATGCCCTGGCAGAAAGCCTGCTCAACTATAAAGATCGTACCCGGGCCTTGCGCTTCGGGTTTGCCATAGTCCGATAATAACGTTGATAGTGTTTGGGCTCCCAGCCTGAAATAATTATAAGTTATACAAGACTGCGCAGCACACCCTTCATTTTTTTCCGAGCTCACTTACCTTGTATTTACTCCCGTTAAACACGAAAAGCCGATCTTTCATTCGCGTTGCAGCCCTCTTGCACTTTTCGGATAAGGGATTCATAGTCCTGATAAACTGTCTGGCCGCAAACATTGATCTGCGGCCGCTGAACCATAACTACAAGGCATCCGCTTTGTCTGGCCGCTTCAAGTTTTTCGGGCAGCCCGCCGGCAGTGCCGCCGTCTTTGGTGACAATCACCCCGGCATCAGCAAAACGGATGTGGGCCAGATTTTGCGCTACAGAAAACGGCCCGCGTTCGCAAATCAGATTTTTCTCATCCATCCCCTGGGAACATGCAGCATCCCTGGCTGCTTTGGCATTTAAAATGCGGGCGGTCAACCGCTGCCCGTTCTTGGCTGACGCCTGGACATAGGATGTCAAATGCCTGGAACCGGTTGTCAGCAACACCGGTTTTCCCGGTAAAAAGGCTTTTTGAGCAGCATCCAAATGGTCAGCGGCCATGACAATATTCTGATGATTAACGTCTGATGCCGGTCGGGCAAAAATCAGCAGGGGCATTTCCAGTTTTCGGGCAACCTCTCCGGCATTCCGGCTGACGTTTACCGCATACGGGTGGGTGGCATCCACCATCATCCGGATATGATGTTTTTGAATCAGTGCCGCCAGTCCGGAACTGTCCAGGCATCCGCAGTGGCGATGAATCAGGGCATGATCGCCTATATTTAATTGAATCCGGGTAGCGGTTGATACCAGCACAGGTATTTTCGCATCCGCAAGGCCCCGGGCGATGGGCGCGGTATCGGCTGTGCCGCCCAGCAGGAGTATCAAACAGCATATCCCCGTGGCATCACCAGCCGCCCGTTGACAATCCGGGCTGCTTCGCTGGTAATAATCACGATCGAACGCATGGTGATATCAAGTTCTAAAATATGTCCCAGATCACTCAAGCAGACTTCCTCGTCTTTGGATCCCGCATTGGTGACCACCGCTGCCGGTGTCTGAGCGGACCGGTATTTTCCGAATATTTCCACTGCTTCATCCAGCTGCTTTATCCGCCGCTTGCTTCTCGGATTGTAAAGAACCGTGACCAGCCCTGCTTTGGCCACCGCATCCAGACGTTCGCGAATCCGGTCCCAGGGTACCAAGAGATCACTCAAGCTGATCACCGCAAAATCGAGCATCAACGGAGCTCCCAAAGCAGCGGCAGCAGCCGACGCGGCGGTCACTCCCGGTACAATTTCAATTCCCACATCCGGAAATTCTGCCGCACCAAGCTCAATGGCCAGTCCGGCCATGCCGTAGATCCCCGCGTCCCCGGATGATACCAGAGACACCGTATTTCCGGCGGCCGCCTTTTCAAGTGCGGCTCGGACGCGTTCAATTTCCTTGCGCATACCCGTGCTGATGGTTTGCCGGTTTCCGATCAGGTCCGTGATCGATGCCATATAACTGGAATATCCGACCACCACCTGGCTGTTGGATATGGCGGCAAGCGCTGCCTGGGTCCGGTGCTCCGGTGCGCCCGGGCCTATTCCGACCACATAGAGCGTTCCAGCGCCAGGGCTATTGTCACATTTTTGTATTTTTTCTTTTTTGAGATCAGACATGTTCTGTTTCCTGCCAGTAACGCCGACGGTTCTGCAACCGCCGGCAGGTTAACTTTTGATTTTACAAACGCAGATGTTTCAAAATCACGATTTGACGAACTAATTGCCGCAGATGAGATAAACCGCAGCCCGGTTTGCAGCCTTTGGGCGGCCTCCCGGATGCCGGGTTCATTAATTTTTATATCTGCTGAAGCGATTAATCGAACGTCATCAAACCCATATCCGGCGTCAGTGAGCGATGCACCCAGAGCGGTGATAATTTCATCCGCAGATGTTCCGCGGCGGCAACCAATACCGGCAATCACGTTCCGGGCCGCTTCAGACGTGGTGGTAATAATCGGTTCAGCATCCAACATCCAGCTCACCTGTTCCGTCAGGCGGTTGGCACCCCCTTCATGACCGCTGAGCAGGCTGATTGCCCACCGGGCTTGCACGTCTGTTACAACAATTGCCGGATCGCTTAACTTGTGCGACACGCAAGATGCAATCGACCGGACCACCACGCCAACGGGCATTACATAAATCAGTCCCCGGTAACGGTTAAACAATTTGTGCGTCACAGCGGCCACCTGATCAAAGGACTTCTCATCCGATTGTCCTTTGCTGCAGGACTGATGCACATAAATATCCAGCCCGGACAGGTTTGCAGACAGATGCCGCAACACGGCAAGGCCTTTATTGCTGAGCGTCAAACCGGCTATCGGTCCTTCAATTACGGGCGTTTCTTTTTCGGACATTTTCAGGCTTTCCCTTTCCGGTATCCGTGTGAAAAAGACCGGTCATAAAGCTTTGACACATAATCAGCAGAAGGTGTCAGTGACGGTCCGACAATTACCATGGCGGTTTTCGTGATCCCTTCTTCAGATGACTTTTGAGCCAGATTTTTTAACGATGATCGAATTATTTTCTGCTCCGGCCAGGACGCTTTGTAAATAACCGCAGCCGGACAATCATCTCCATAAAAAGCCGACAGGCGAACACATGTTTTTGCCAGGTCACCCATGGAAAGAAACAGGCACAGGGTTGCCCGGGTCGCTGCCAGGTTTTCAAGTTCCTGGGTTTCCGGAACCGGTGTGCGACCGGCCACGCGGCTTAAAATGATTGTCTGGGAAACTTCCGGCATGGTCAGTTCCGCATTCAGGGCTGCTGCGGCCGCCTGAAAACTGCTCACACCGGGAACCACATCATAAGGAATATTCAAATCATCCAGACGGATCATCTGTTCGGCAATGGCACCGAAAATTGACGGGTCACCGGTATGCAGCCTTACGATCGACAGATTTCTTTGCCAGGCATTTTTAATCACTGAAATGATTTCATCCAGGCTCAAGGCCGCTGAATCATGCACTTCCGCGTTTTCCGGGAGCAGTTCCAGCAGTGCGGTGTTGACCAGAGACCCGGCCCATATGCAGCATTCACATTTTTTAAGCAGCCGGTATGCCTTAAGTGTAAGCAGCTCGGGATCTCCCGGACCCGCACCGACAAAATAAACATTCATAAGTATTCCTTCCAAATTCACATTTACTGTGAATTAATTGTAGGTCAGGATTCCAATCCCGACAATCTGACGACAGTCTTTCAGATAATAATTTTGGGAAGGCAGCAGGGAGGGAATAATACTTAGAGTATATCCCCGACTGATAACGCACCCAAAATAATTATCTGGAAGACAGCATTTACGAAAAAATCCGATGTTCCAGCACTAAAATCGAAAGAGACCGTACCGGTTGCTTTTGTAATTCCTGCGACGTTACCGGAACAATTGTTTCTTCGGGCAACCCCAAATCCATACACAACCACGCCTGGTGGGTCTCTTTGAGTTCATCGGCCAGGTTCGCTGACCATGTATATGCGCTTTGTGTGCCGCATAAAATCGCAATGGGGCTCACATCAATCAAATTCTTAGCACAAATATCCGGAATTCGGCCATGGGCACTTATAATGCGGGACGCAACAGATGAAAGACCCAGCCGGGAAAATGCCATTTGAACCGAACTGATCCCGGGAAGAACCCGGCAGCGTTCCCGGCCAAAATGCCGATGCACCAAAGCAGCAAGACTGAACAAGCCGGGATCGCCGCTGACCAGCAAGGCCACCTGCTTATGTTGGCCGCACAATTTTTCCAGCAGTTCAATGGCGTCATGCCTGCCTGCCGGACAAAGTACCTTAGGTGCCGGCAGTTCTGAAAACAGATCCAGCAGCCGGGCAGAACCTGCAATGACACCGGCTTCTTGAGCAGCAGACCATGCAGCAGGTAAAAGGTATTCTCTGCTGCCCGGCCCGCAACCGATAATCGTCAGCTTCCCTTTTGAGTTAGTTTTCGTATTCATCTTTTACACTCTCATAAAAATCAGATTTGAATGGCAAAGAAAAAAGCTCCGCCAATCATACAAAATTGGCAAGGCACGCAAATTCTTTGTGATGATTTGTACTAAGCGAACCATGAAGAAGCAAAGAATGAAGCGTTACGCAGAATTTGGACTTTTTACGCAGCCATCACGTCCCCTCTTTCCATCCGGACTCACCGATAGGCGCTCCATCCATCCGGATTAATCCCACCCGCACGATCAGCCTGTTCGCACAGCGATACAAAACCGCTTGTGCAATCCGGTCTGCCAGTTCACCGGCTAAAATGTTTCCGTCTGTTTTATCTAATTCAGCAAAAATCTGTTCCGTTGTATTGGGTATACCGTCGATGATAATATTCTGATCCCGGGCCACCCGGCATACATTTTCAACCGCCTGGCTGCCTTCTTTTGAATGGGTGTAAAAATTACCGGTCAGCAGTTTTGCCAGTTTTCCGGGATGCCCCACCAGATCCACACGCCGGCAATTTTCAGCCACTGCGCTGTCAATTCCGGTCCCCCATTCGTTGAGCACTTCTATCATTTCCGTTTGTTTTGCCCCGCGCCATCTGGCTGCAGCTTTTGCGCTGATGTTACCGGGAACGAGCACCGGGCTGTCAATACCGGCGGCCGCAGCCACGCGCATGGAAAGCTGTATGGTTTTAATCACAGCCATCCGGCAGTTGGGCCGGACAATGCCGGTAGTGCCGATAATGGATATGCCGCCAACAACCCCCAGCCGGGGATTAAACGTCTTTTCAGCCAGCGCTTTACCGTTTTTGACGGATATCGTTACTTTCAAGGGGCAATCCGTCTCCTGTCGAACAGCCTGACGGATCATCTGCCTTGGCACCGGATTGACAGCTGCCTCACCAACCGGTATCTGGAGTCCGGGCCGGGTCACAATACCGACCCCTTCCCCGGCTTCAAAAATCAACGGGCCGTCTTTTAAAGGTTCAAGACACACCTGAATTTCCGATCCATGGGTCACGTCCGGATCATCCCCGGCATCCTTGATAACGCTGGCAGTGGCGGAAAAACCGTTGTGTATTGAAGACACAATGGGAACCGTCAGTGTACCCCCGCCGGGAAGATCAATTATCACAGACCCGGGACATTTTTTCCCGGCAAGCATCATCGCGGCCGCTTTTGCCGCCGCAGTTGCGCAGCTTCCCGTGGTTATACCGAATCGCCCCATTTCTGCCGCCTGATATGAATGATGACTGTTGCCATATAACCGTATTTCCCGTCTTTTGCTTCCCGTAAATCCGTACTCATAAATTCCCGACCGGGCTGTTCCGCGTAGCAGGCGATATGGGCGCAATCGATTAAATTCCGGCGCTCCAGTAAATCCACCAGTTGGTTGATCAGCCGACCGGCCTTGTAAAGAACCAGCGTTTCACAATGATCCAGCGCCTGTTCCACCTGTTCCAGGTCGGTTGCCGGCATTACCATGAGCCGACCCTGCTGAATGGTCAGCGACTCCCTGAAACGGGCGCCCACTGCCTGAAATGCGCTGATCCCCGGTATCACATGAATGCTTTCCGGCAGCAGCCGTCCGGAGAGCGATTCCAGCAGATAATGACTGGTGCTGTAAAGCAGCGGATCACCGATGGTAATCTGCACCACAGATTTACCGGCCTTTACCCAGGCAGAAATTTCCCCGGCAACGGTCTCCCAGAAATCATTGGTTTCCGATTCATTCCGGTTCATTGCGTAAACTTTTTCGATAATTTCCTGGTCTTTGCCTAAAAACACTTTAGCCGCTTCCAGGGCCAGGCTTTTATCCGCAATCCGGCTGCGGGGGGCTAAGATCACATCCGCCGAATGAATCAGGCCGCCGGCCCGAAACGTTACAAGATCCGCCGTTCCCGGGCCCACACCCACCGCATAAAAATGCCCGGGTTCCGTTTTTATCTGTTGCATAAGATTCATAAATTCATTCTCCAAAATATTTTTTTGCTTATCCGGTTTACTCAAGCATAGTATAGTCCATGAGTAATCAACTGGAACAAAGTAGATATCAACAATAAATTTAACTTGTTATCCACTTCGATTAAGTTAAGCCAGTTTGCCACTCTGAGTGATTTTTCTCCTGTCATTGCGAGGGAGGCACGACCGAAGCAATCTCCCTAAAGACGGGGGATTACTTCGTCGTTCGTTCCTCACTCCTCGTAATGACTGCCAAGGTGTCGCGGATCTTGGACAGGCACTTAACTAAAGTGGATACCCATAATAAATTTATTACTCTGATGTTCAGCTTTCCGTTTTCTACCTGTCTCCTTCAGTCTTCAGCTTTCTGCCTTCTACCTTCAGTCTTCAGCCTTCCGCCTATATTCCTTTTTTCACCAGACCACCCACATAACCCAGGTAGCCACTGCCAGAAACATCATGCGGATAAACTGGGCGGAAACCGCCATCACCACCCCCGGACGCAGTCCCAGCATCCCGATGTATGTGGGCAGAATCCGTTTGAGGGTCCGGACCGGTGCGGTAACCACGGATCCTGCCAGCAGGATGGTGAGCACCTGTTTTGCACTCAGGGTTCCGTCCTGAATAAATCCGGCCGCAGCTGCTGTGCCGGAGAAGATCCCCGCAGCCTGGGCCGGGATTATAACGCTGGACTGCGGCGGCAGAAATGAAGGGTTAAACAGCCAGGGCAATGCATTTCCCAGATAATCAAACACACCGCAAAACTCCATTAAGCTCACCAGGGTATAGGTCAGTATAAAAAAAAGCCCGATGCGTTTGATTGTTTTGATGCTTCGCTGCCAGACCTGATTTAAAAATCGTTGAGTCCGGTTTGATTTTTTTGCACTGGTTATTTCTGACGCGTCATCCGGACCATCCAACAACACGATATTTTCAGCGCCCATTGCCGGGGCAATAATCCAGGCAGACAAGATCAAAACCACAATAATCTGCGCAAAAATCGCACCCAGCCTGACACCGGTCACCACTGTCATGGCCTGGGAACCGCAAACCATACCGATTGCCAGGATGTATGACGGCAGATGCCCCAAAGTAGACAAACTCGACGATACCAGCACGGAAGTATAGAGCTGGCGGTTGTTGATCCTCCCGGTATCCCGCGCAGCCACTAAAATCCCATTGGCAATCGACGCCTTTCTTAAAGCGGCAAAAAAAGCCGGTGCTGTCGCAGATGTCAGGCGTCCCAGCCGGATCAGGGGCCAGAAAAATATGCTGAAAAACTTCACAAAGCCTGATACTTCCAATGCCGATGCCAGCAAAACCGCGATGCTGATGGCAAATAATGTTTCTGTCAGCTGGATTGTCTTGCGCGTCCAGAAACCCTGCGGACTGTTTTTTTCCGAATAAAAAGGGACATGCTTTGTCTTCCAAGCCTTGTATGCCGAAGGTTTTCTTTTTGAAACAGACAATGAATGCCTGGGAACAGTATGATCAGCAGTTTTTTGCGGCAAAACAGATGCGCCTTTTACCGTTATTTCATGACCGGCCGGGGTGTTATCGACAACGGCTGGTGCATTTGACGACCCGGAAAGCATTGCAGCCAGAACAAAAGAAAAAACTAATATGTATCGTGTTGTTTTCATTTTTTCCCCGCCATCAAGGCCAATGCGTTTACAGCCGCCGCCGCAATCGGACTACCGCCCCGTGGCCCGACATTGGATATATAACAAAGACCGCTTTCCATCAGTGCCTGCTTGCTTTCCGCGGCTCCGACAAATCCGACCGGAGTGCCCACCACCAGGGCCGGACGAATCCCTTGAGTGTCTGCCAGTTCCAGCAGGGTCCAGATGGCTGTAGGGGCATTGCCCACCGCCACAATGGTGTTATTTAATTTTTTCCCCAGATACCGCATGGCAGCAGATGATCTTGTACAGCCGTTGCTGAGCGCCAGTTGTTTAACATGTTCATCCCGGATCAAGCAGATCACTTCACTGGCGGTGCGGGTAATGCCCGCTTTGAGCATTTGGACATCACAGATAATCGGCCGGCGGGTCTTCAGAACCTGCCGGGCTGCGTT
The DNA here is from genome assembly GCA_030145385.1 of Desulfococcaceae bacterium. GTDB lineage: Bacteria > Desulfobacterota > Desulfobacteria > Desulfobacterales > Desulfosalsimonadaceae > SURF-3. The sequence continues at coordinate 17,959 of JAQYVU010000066.1, read as the reverse complement.
TACGGCATCCGGATGAATCCGGATGGTTTCAGCCAGTGCCAGGTCACCGGCCGCATGCACCATTCGCCTGATAATCGGCAGATCCTGATCAGATATGTTTTCACTATTTATCGCTTCATTTATCATTTGATGGCTCAACGCCTCAATTTCATCCCCGGTTACGGGCAATCCCTTCATCAGCGGATGCGACCAACCAGTTACTTGTTTGCCCATAAGTTTCCTTTTCACTTCCTGCCGCATGACGCAGCATAAACATTTTGTATAAACGCACGGATCGCTTCCGGCCGTGACGCCCAGTGCAGATGAACATAGCTCGCCAGTATATTCTTGTAATTATTCAAAAACCCCTCGGCTTCGGTTGATCGTCTTTTTTCAACCCGATAACAGCGCCGCCAGTTTTGGTTGAGAAAAGCCGGGTCAACAATGTCTGAATAATGAAATTCATGTCCCCGTATTCTGGTGCCGGGTTCTCCCCAGCAGCAGGATTCAGTCAGGGTCACGCCGGCATATCCCAGTCGATGCAGACGCTTATTCATCCGGGTTTCCACCGGGAGCACACCGGCCATCGGATACCGGTTTCCGTTCTGGTCGACGACTCCCTGACTGAGATACATCAGTCCTCCGCATTCGGCATAGATCAGACATCCTCTTGCGGCATAGCCGGACACTGCAGCGCGCATTGTCGCGTTGGCGGAAATCTCTTTGGCATGCAGTTCCGGATAGCCCCCGGGAAAATAAAGCGCGTCCAGTTTTTCCGGCAATGCTTTATCCCGGCATGGAGAAAAAGGCACCCATGTAATCCCGGCTGATGCAAGGCTTTCCAGGTTATCGGGATACACAAAACAAAACGCCCGATCCTGTGCAATACCGACCCGAACATTTTTCGCATGAACAGACGAATAGGATTTTTGAAAATTACCGGTTTGGTCTTTGTGAGTTGCCGGCATTTGTGCGCAAAGAATTTTTTCCATATCCAGACAGGATTCAATGACATCAGCCAGTTCATCAATTAAGGCATCCACCTGGTTTTCTTCGCCGGCATTGACCAGCCCCAGATGTCGGCTTTTTAATTCAGGCAGGCTGTCGCGTAAAATCGCCCCCACCAGCGGCGGCAGATCAGATGAATTGAGTGCCTCAGCCAGAATCCGGGCATGATTGTCTGATCCCACATGGTTTGCAATCACACCGGCAATCCGGATATTATTTTCAAATGTTGCAAATCCCTTAACTGTCGCACACAGACTGCGGGCGGTTCCGTGCGCGTTCACCACCAGCAGCACCGGCAGCCCCAGCAAAGATGCCACATGGGCGGCAGAGCCATCGGAACTGACAGCCGACGCGCCGTCAAACAATCCCATGGCCCCTTCAACGATGGCAATTCCGCCTGATCGCATCTGATCAGAATAAAGGGACTTTAAATAGGTTTCCCCGCACATCCAGGGGTCTAAATTATAACAGGGTTGCCCGGCAGCAGCCTTGAGGTAGGAAGGATCCAGAAAATCCGGGCCGACTTTAAACGGGTGAACCCTGCCCCCTCTGCGTTTTATGGCCCGCGCCAGTCCCAATGCAACCGATGTCTTGCCCACGCCGCTGCCGGTTCCGGCAATGACAAACCCGCCGACGGGTTTTGGTAATGTCATCATATTATCTCCCGCATCACACCCCGGCCAGCTGATAAATCCGGTCCAGATCTATCCGCTCCCGCACATGGTCCGCCAGCCGGTCCAAAGCGGTATTAAGATCATAAACAACCCCGGTTTTTAAGGGAGACAGCCCCTTTGACACCCTAAGATCATCGATAAACCAGCGCCGAAACCCATCCGCATCAAAAATCCCATGCAAATAAGTGCCGGTTAAACGGCCATCGCCCGAGGCAATTCCCACAGTGGCATCCGGCGTTTTCAGCCAGATTTTTTCATCTTTGAGTTGCGTCACCCCATGATGAATTTCATACCCGTCAACCGTTTCTCCTGAATCTACATGTTCGGCCCGGGTGCGTTTTAATGTCTTTTCAAAAGCAAGGGTGGTGGTGCAGGATAAAAGCTTAAGCCCTGGCATATCGCCATATCCGGATTCCATATGACCCGGATCATCAATGGCCTGGCCCATCATCTGAAAACCGCCGCAAATTCCCATAATCCGACCGCCTTGATGATAATATTCAATTAACTGTTCATCCCGGTTTTCTTTACAAAGCCACGCAAAATCTGCAGCCACACTTTTACTGCCCGGCAGCAGAACCAGGTCCGGACAGCCTAAGGGCATGCCCGGCCTGATGATTCGAACCGACACATCCGGTTCCAGAGCCAGCGCGTCAAAATCGGTAAAATTGGAGATATGCGGCAGGTCAATGACCGCAATTTCTATGTCCGCACTACCCGGTGAAGCGGCCGGCGAACCGGTAAGTGAAGCGGCTGATTTGAATTCCACGGAATCCTCTTCCGGCAGCCCGAGGTTTGGCAGATAGTCAATCACCCCGAATGTCGGCCGTCCGGTATAGCGGGCTGTCATAGCATGCGCTGAGTCCAGCAGTGACGAGTCACCCCGGAACCGGTTGACGATAAATCCCGCCAGCAGATCCCGCTCCCAGGGCTCAAGTACGGCAAACGTTCCGATAAATGAGGCGAACACCCCGCCCCGGTCAATGTCGCCCACCAGCAGCACCGGAGATTCGGAGAATCGGGCCATGCGCATATTCACAATGTCATGGTGCTTTAAATTGATTTCACCGGGACTGCCCGCCCCTTCAATCACAATGGCATCATATTCGGATGCCAGTGACCGGTAGCACTCTTTGACTGCTGCAAAGGCGTTTTCCTTGTAAGCGACATAATCAGAGACATTCATATGCCCGACAGACCGGCCGCAGACAATGACTTGTGATCCGGTATCGCTGTTGGGTTTTAACAATACCGGATTCATGCGTACATCCGGTGCCACCCGGGCCGCCATTGCCTGGGTCACCTGGGCGCGGCCCATTTCAAGTCCGGCGGTGGTAACATAGGAATTTAAAGACATGTTCTGGGCTTTAAACGGCGCCACCCGAAGCCCGTCCTGAAGCATAATCCGGCAAAACGCTGCAGCCAGGATACTCTTGCCCGCATTGGACCCCGTCCCCTGGAGCATGATGGCCGGTGTTTTTTTAACGGTTTTGCGCCTGAACGGCTCACTGCCCGATCCGAAAATTGTCTTAAACGCATTAATCAATCGAAGATTATCATCCGGATTTTTTACTGCCACCCGAACATATTGCGCATCCAGGCTTTCATAATCATCACACACCCGGATAGCGATGTGTTTTTCCAGCATTGCGTTAAACAACTTGGGCCCGGACCATTTCGGATCAATAATTTTCATCAGAAGAAAATTTGCCGTGCCGGGAAATACCTGAATGCCGGTAATTTTTGATAACCCTTTTGTCAATAATTCACGCGCCTGCCTGATCTGCTGGCGGCTTTGTTCCAGGTAGATATTTTCAGCAAACAAATTGCCGCCCACTGCCTGTGCCGGACTGCTCACGGTCCATGGGGGAAGCGATGCCTTTAATGCGCCAATCAATTGCTGATGACCGCAGATCAGACCCAGCCGAAGCCCTGGAATGGCAAAATTCTTGGTCAAAGACCGCAATATCAGCATATTGTCCTGCTGTCCCACCGGCAGACGCTCGTGATCCGTCAGATCAATAAATGCTTCGTCTATAAGAAATATGACATCGGAAAAATCAGCTGCCAGCTCACAACAAAAGTTTACTGAAGGACAGTTACCGGTCGGATTGTTGGGCCGTCCTAAAATAAGCAAGTCGCCGGAGCGCAGCACACCGGATATTTTAGCTTTGTCCGGCACAAAATTTCGATCCGGGTCTAAATGCACCCATTGGATGGGTATACCCGCATATCGGGCGGCGGTCGCATAATCAATATAACAGGGGCTGGGCAGCACAACGCGTTTAGGCTGAAAGTGAGAAACAGCAGCAAACAAAAGTTCGGTGGATCCGTTTCCAGCCAGGATTTCATCCGCATGACATTGATAAAAGCCGGCTGCTGCAGTCAGCAATTCCGAACAACCCGGATCCGGGTAATGCCCCAGGTTTTCCTGGTCCCGGACAAGGTCTGCCCAGATTCCGGGCGGGGGGCCGAGCGGATTGATATTGGCCGAAAAATCCATAAGATCTCCGGGCAGACAGCCTGCTTTTTGCGCCATGTGCCGTATATTGCCGCCATGCATATGCGTTAATTCCTTTTATCTTTCAACGACAGAGCGCCATTAAACGACCGGGCCGCCATCAAATGGTCGACAAACAGGTTGGCCAGATCATCGACTTCGGTCATTCCCCGGTATACGGGGCGAGCATCGATTCCTTCGGCCGCCAGCATTGATTTCCAGGATTCCGGATCATCTCCGCCCATATCATTGCGGGCATGGTCCCCGGACACCACCATAAACGGCACCAGAACCGCTTGCCGGATACCGGACTGACGGCAGCGCGCCAATACCTGGTCAAATGTCGGATGACCCTCAACAGTTCCCAGAAAAGCCCGGGGATCTTTTGTATTCAGCATTCCATCCACCGCCACATAGCAAAGGTCTGCCGAATGGGTGGTCCCGTGTCCCATTAATATCAAGGCATCATCTGTTCTGCGCTCCGGAATATTTTTCAACAGGATATCAATCACCTGATCAGCATCCGCAACACCGGATAATAAGGGGACACCGATGGAAATACTGGTAAACTCGGATTGATAGCGGTGCAGAACCGCCAGCAGTTCTTCATACTCATGGCCGGCGATGACATGCAGCGACTGCACGCTCAGACGGGTAACGCCCTGCGCGATCAGCTTGGCGACGGCTTGTTCCGGAGAAGAAACAACGATGCCTTTCTCGGCCAGTTTCTTACGGATAATATGTGACGTGTATGCCCAGTGGATATCAGCATCCGGAACCCGGCTGCGGACTAAGCGTTCCACATTTTTGTAGGCCGGCAATTTATCATCATTGCTGATGCCGAATGCAACCAGGAGAATGGCCTCTTTTTGTGCGGAAACTGCCTGGTCTTTATTTTTTTCAACTGATACGGCATGCGAGCAGCCGGAAATTGATACCAGCAGACACAATAAACACATCACAAAACCGCTGTGGCGTTTTGTAACGTTTCCAACCGGCGTGCGTTTAAACACCGGAATGCGATAAAACAGTTGATGGATAAAGGGGGATCTTGTTTTTGAAATAAGACGCATTTTTTTCTCCTGACCAGCATGCGTCCCCGGCGGTTCCCGCAATTCCCACGAAAATTTATTTGAAAAATTTTTCGCCTTTCCGGCAAGCCTGATTCGTCCATCTGCTGTGTTATAAGTGGTTTGCGGTAAACCGCTACAGCTTCACCCCTTATGCCTTGCATATGAACGAATCAGACTTGTGAGAAATCCGGACTGCTGCAAAAAAAAGTCCCGGCAGTTTAAGAAAAAACTGCCGGGACCCGCCCATTTTCATGGAATTGATTATTTTAAGAGATCGTTCCGGAATTAAAGCGGCGGCCGGTTAAAAAAAGGCTGAAGCTTATATTCCAATCAGGATGTGCTTTACCTCGGCACAACTGATGAATATTCTCGAAAAATCGTCTTCTGGCTTATGGCTTTAACCTACTCTCCACACCTTCCCATCCTGTTCAGGACAGTGGCATAATAAGGATTTCGTCACCATTTACAGCGGCGGGTCCGCCAGGGAATTGCACCCTGTTCCGTTATTTTTCCAGTATTTTTGTTTTAATCTAAATCGATATTCGATTCTCCTGATACAAATTTAATATTTCCAGAACCATATTTTGCACTCATACAAAAATTTTCAAAGAGGAGTCAAGTTTTTTTAGTGTGTTCTGATAATTTCTTAAAGTTTAGCAATTGACGGCGCATCATAATTAAATCTCCCACAGGAAGAATCCGGCGTATAAGCTTTCCAAAAATTCCACTATAGGGAGCGACTTTCATCTGGCAAATCCATCGAAAAATAATTTCTGCTTTCGCATGGATTGTGACTCCACGATAATACGTATCATGAAAATTTTCCAAATATCCGTCACACGAAAAATTCAAAAGAAGCTCGTTAGGTTGAATTCCCCAGATTTTAGCTGATGACTGCATTTTAACTTCCATAAAGAAGTTAGTCCGTTTGAATCTGCCTGAATTTAAAAACCCGTGGATCCATAATTTTGCGCCACAACGGAGGAATTAATGCCAGAACAATCATCCCCGCATACCCGGTGGGCAACTGGGGAACTTCATCGTAATGCCGAAGTAGATGATAACGGTGACCGGGTTTGTAATGATGGTCGGAATGGCGCTGTATGTTAAAAAGAAAATGATTGCTCAGCCAGTTGCTGGAATTCCAGGAATGCCAGGGACGAACCGGTTCATATTTTCCCGGCGCAATTTCCTTGCGCATCAATCCGTAATGTACCATGTAATTTGCAATTTCAAGCAGACAAATCGCGATAAAATTCTGAACCAGAAAATACAAAATGCCGGCCCCCCCGAATACCACGGCAATAAAAACCGTATAGACAACCTGAGCCACGAGTCCAGTGGCCATTGGGTTGTCCATACTCCAGACCGGCCTGTTTTTTTGTTTCATCCGGCCGGCTTCAAACTCCCAGGCACTGTTAAACCCGCCGAAAACGGACCTCGGCAAAAATTTATATACAGATTCTCCAAGCCGGGCGGTTGCGGGATCTTCGGGGGTTGCCACCCGCCGGTGATGCCCTGTGACGTGCTCCAGCCCGAAGTGCATGTACCAGAGACTGCAGAGAATAATTTTAGAAAAAGCCACTTCAATCTTATTATTGACCCGATGGGCCAGTTCATGGGCCGCACTAAGACCCAGGACATTTGAGGATATTCCCACAGAAAGGATAACGCCGGCCTTTTCCAAAGGCGACAAACCGCCGTAGCAGACCACATAAGCGCCCCAGAAAACAACTGCAAGGTGAATCGGGGCGCAAAAAATCGTCAGCATTTTATACAGATTGTCCGCCCGGAGTGCTTTTTTATTATCTTCAGGCGGATTGCGCGTATCTCTTCCGATCATGGAATCTAAAAAAGGGCCGACCCCGAAAACCAAAAACGGGGTTGTAAACGTATAAATCCCCCCCAGCCAGTAGCCGATATAGACACTGACGGGAACCAGATACACCATTGAAAATGATAAAACATTCATGACATTGTCCGCCTCAGATTCAGGTCAGTGGTAATGCGGGCATAATAATTCGGGATTACCCGCCTCATCCATGCCGCCACTATCCGTCCATTGGGTAATATTTTCCTCGGAACGCAGAATCAGCTCTTCTGTTCGTGAAAAATTAAAAATCGAAACATCCAGCGGACACAAAACGGGAAGTACGATAATCTCCGCTGAATTCTCGTATTTTTCCATATCAAACTTTAAACGGTGGGATACCGCAAGGTTTCAAAATCAAAATATAAAATAGGGCCGGACCACGCTTTATTTTTTAATATCCCGATTATATTATTAAAATTTTAGACATGTTGCCTTTTAGGGCTTTTAGAAGGATTATTTTGATACCAAGATAACCATAATCCATAGTAAAGGCTGGTTACAAGCGAATATTGGGCCCGACCCGATATTCATGGTCAATTTTCCTTTTAGGGGGCTTTTCCGGCATACGGGAAAAAGGGAGTTGTCAGGCTTTTTTTCTTGCTGCAATTAATAATCCGTTGACCGGCTTTCCAGACTGTTTTCTGATATCTGCTTTGGTTTTTTCTATTAATTGTAAGCCATGTCGATTCAGGCAGTCCTGAATATATGACTGTGAGTGTGCATAGCGACCGGTGGGAAAGAGCTGATAATCCAGGTTGTTGTCTTTCAGGTGTTCTACTGAAAATGCTATAATTCCTCCATTAACAAGAGATGAAGATGCGGACCGGATGATCATATCCAGGTTCCCGAAATATACAAAAACGTCAGAGCTGTATATCAGATCAAATTTTTTGGGAAAATCCCAGCCCTGAAGAATGTCAAAAATCTCGAGTCGGCTGTAAATATTCTTTTCAGCAGCTTTTTTAAGCATTTTCGGCGACACATCAACGCCTGTCAGGCTTTTTGCAAACGGCTGATATAGCCGAGCGCCCAGACCGGTACCGCAGCCAAGGTCCAGAACATTCATTTTTTCAGTCAAATAGGGACGAACAAGGCCAAACAGACGTTCAGGGGTTTTGTATTCCAGTTCTTTAACCAGGATCGTTTCAAAATTTTCAGCACACCGATCAAAGATACCGCGCACATGTTCCACCGGGGCGGCATCCGGTGTTTCTGAAACGCCCATACTCTGGAGCATGAATTTTGCCGCCTTATTATCCGGCTGGATTTCAAGTACCTTGTTGTAGTGTTCCCCGGCCGCCTTGAATTGTTCGGACTTTTGAAGAGAAATCCCGAGGTTTAAGTGGGCAGATGCATAATCCGGCTGTATTTCAATGGCTTTTCTATACGAGTGTAAAGCGTTTTCAGCCAGATTAAGCTCGTCCTGCGCCACGCCTAAGTTGTTCCAGGCCTCTGCCATTTCAGGTGCGAACGCTACCGCCTTCCGAAAACAGGATATAGCGTCATCCGGTTTCCCGATTTCCCTGTATGCGACACCCAGATTATTCCATGCTTCGCCAATATTCGGCTGTTTATCCAGCATAATCCTGTAAAAAGCGATGGCACCCCTGTGATCGTTCTCCTGCTGTTTCAGCCTGCCCAGGTTATAGCATGCCGGTAAATTGGGAGGGGAGAGACCGGCTGCTTTTTCAAATATTTTTTTGGCCTTATCCGGCCGGGACTGGTCAAGGAATAACGTTCCAATCGCATTCAGCGCCTGTCCCCAGTCAGGCCTTCTTTTCAGTGCTTCCTGATAGCCTTTTTCCGCTTCAGCAAGCCTGCCTTCTCTGTGGGCTGACGACGCTTTTTTGAAAATATTTTCGGAATCTTCTTTGGTGCACGTTTCTATAATCGAATGTTTTTTGGGGTGATGTGACATACTTGTCCTGGGATATAATGTCGCTTTGCTCTTGCCATTGCTATAATGCTGTTTTTGGTCTCAAAAAGTTCAAAATAGCGCTGTTTTTGAGGAAAAATTAAAGCTTATTTATTATATTTTTAAATAGTTAATTTGGCCCGACCCTATCCCACAACCCTATCCCAAACCCATCTTGTTCGTTAATCAAAGCACAAGCAACTCCGCCATGGGTCCAAGGCTCGATACGGGTGGGTGGCTAACCCTTAAAGAAAATCATTACTGATCTTCCTCCTGACAGGGACTTTCACCCTGCAAGATACGCCGAGCTTTGCTCGGCGCGATAACGTTTGAGCTGTGCTTACCGGGCCGGAATACTGGCAAATGGCCGACTGGCTCACACCGGTTAGCACAAGCGACTGTTCGTTATATGCTTTCTTCTAATTTAGGATTAACTATTTTGAAGCCTATAAAATTTGCGATAAAGGCATGCACCAACCATGTGATAAATTCAAACATTCCAAAGCCAAACAAACCAGACAATGGTTCATCCGGTCGAAATTCGAAAAAGTTAGCAACGGCCTCGTTGTGAACAGTATAGGTTATGTCTAAAATATAAAACGCTGGCCACAAATAATTTTCCAATAATAAAAATATGACAAATAATATTAAAAAATCCTGTTTCGGCGTTAATTTCCAAAGAAATTTATTTTTCAAAAAATGAAATACGATCCCTACGAGAAAGACGTCAATCGCATAAGCAGCAATAATTGATAAAATGAATGCAATTATACTCATTTATTTTTCCAGCATATAACGTTTCGGCATAAGGCACGGCGGCTTTTTGCCGTCGCTTTTTAATGCCGTTATACAAACTTGTTAATATTTAACGATTAATAATTCTTTCAATTCTCCACATCATGATGAAATTGCGAAGCCCTTTTTTAATTTGTTCTTCGTTCAATTTCACTGTTCCGCTATCAATTTTAATATTATTCCTGTCCTCTAACCGCCTAAGTATTTCATCAAATGAGGATGAATTATATTTTGATTTTAATTTGTCTAATTTCATTCGCCCATTGTTTTTAAGTAAGATGCTTACTATCACTTTCTCAAGATAAAATGGAGCCCCTAATCTTCCCCCCAAAACCATAAGTGCGAAGATGATTAACACGGACATTAGTGTGGCAATCAATAGGAACGAGTTTCGAAGTGTATATATTAGCCCGATTATTGCACAAATAAGGGCAGTTATAAATATTGCATCAAAAACTTCGAATCTATAGGTTTTTTCAGCCATTTCTTTTAATTCCGATGTATAATGTCGCAAATAACCGGCTGGCTGATATAACCGGCGCCGGCTGAAAAGTTAATAAAATTTAGAAAACCAAAATGTTTTTAAAAGCGCCGCTGTAGGCCAGTCCGGGTTAATTTGCATCGTTAGCTGTCTTTTTCTAATGAATTATATATATTTATGTAAGAGGTTTATGAATTTTTTGCTGGGTTTATTATTTTTCAAAATAATATCTTCTTCTCTATTTGTTAATTCGATATAACTCTTTTCGAATGCTCTCTTAAAACCCTTAGCACAGATATCGAATGGTTTGTTAGCAGGGAGGGTTTTACTCATTTGAATCCAATAAAAAGGATATTCGATAGAATTTTTTTGCAACGATTTTATTTTTATTTCTGGCACAAGCCAACTCAAATCAGTAATTTTTATTAGTTTGCTACTTTTCCATACTTCCTTAACATTGAGTACCCACCCACCAATGCCATAGGCATTCGTAAGACTTGTTTGCATAAAATCGTAATAATTTCTTGTAGGGTGTCTGGCAGTTAACTCACTTTCAACATCTCGTGGTAGCTTACCTTCTTCTGACCAAGCATAAAGTTTCCATTTTGCGCCACTTTTTTCTTCCCAATCTTGGAATCTTTGTAATTTCACCTTCCCCTTTGATGCTGCTCGTTTATTTTTCAGCATGTACAAGTTGTACTTTTTTTCAAGCTGATCAATATCTGAATAATTTATTTCAGTTGACTGCAACATTGAAACGTACGATTGGACATCGAAACTATCTTTTGGAAGCAAGACTCCAACCTCGTGATTACCATGTACTGATAATCCATTATTGGATAGATTTGCTGAACAGATGACAGCACCACCAGATTTACTCCAATATATTTTTGAATGCAGGTTTTTAACTGCATGGATTTTAACACCATTATTCTTAAGTGTTCTTAAACTACTAGGGTTTGTGCCAGGGATGTCAGTTGAACAGTATAGCTTTATGTCTCTGGGATTTGGAAGATAAGAAATAGCATTATTTCCTACATAGGCAACAGCAATAATTCTGTTATCTGATTTTTTTTCTAAAACTATACGGATAGATTTATTTATTTCCTCGGAATTATTTAATATTTTCATTTTATTTCATCTATTCATAAGAAATTTTGAGGGTGATTCTAATACAGCTAACGATTAACTGTGCTGACCGGGCCAAAATTTATCATAGAGTCACCACCGCCGAGCTTGTTTAACCTTCGGATAAGATCGTGGTTCGTTCCTCACACGGATCTATCCTTGTTCGTTCGGAATTCTCCCCTTCTAATTCAACTTGAAAAAACTCTTCAGGTGTCCCCAAAAAACCCTGGCAGCGAAGATACAATTGTATCCCTAAAGTTTTTATCGAGATATGGGCATGTGGTGAACTCATGTTAAATCCACCTTCTATCAATTCTAAAGCCCTGAGATGATCTAACTCACGATCAAGTCTATGGATGTCAGTAATTTCTGTGATTTCAAAAAGTTGTATAGAATTCAAAGAAATATATTCTGAATGCAACCAACCACCTCTACTCATCTTTATTTTACAGTTGTTGCAACAATGGTTTAAAATGGAAGCTTCTGAACTTGTTAACTGTGATAGAATTGTCACAAATAATGGCGTCCGGGGCGTCCGGGGTCGGACCACGCTAATCTCTTTGATATCAAGCATCCACACTCCAATAATGGGTATTTTTAGGGGCTATATCGCTCTTTTCAGCATCAAAAAGGACGTTATAGGATTCCATTTCCTCTCGGACTTGAAAAGTCTGTCCCTTTTCTATAATCTTGCGACCTTTTGCCCGCGGACCCAATTGTGACAGAATACCAGTTGTAAAAGTATTGCTCCCAACAGCTATACTTTCACTCCATCTTTGCTCTCTCCTGTTACCATGAGTTGCCAATGAACCATCAACCCAGCTTCTATGGGCCGCCTGAAAGGCATCAAATGTTTTAAAACCGGTTAATGCGCCAAGTTTCTCATAATCAATCAATACATTTTTCCGTCGCGGGTTTTGAATTTCATTATAGCCGCACCAATACCATTGGGAAGGATGGTCAACAATTCCGGCTCTCACCATATTCAAATCAATATAGACAAGACACTGCCGGAGATGCTCACCAGTTTCAACCGCCGTTGCATGATAACGGTCCTGCCAGAAAGCACCTTTTCTCTTTTTTCCGATATTGTACTCCTGTCCGATCCTTCCAGCCAATAATTGAACCGACTTCGGAATTACATCAGCGGTTAGCTGGGTCCGACCCTATCCGGCTTAGTTAGCTTGGTCCGACCCAATCCGAATTCTAATCACCCGGAGTGAGGCTCCGGTGAGCAGCAGAAACATGATAATCCCTCCCCATTGATTGAGTGTCGGAATAGCATGACCCCCGGCAGAATAATCCATGAAAATATATGCTGAAGCGGTGTCATTGCCACCTGGGGCCCCTATAAGGGCAGTTCCACCGGAAATCGAAACAGAATATCCGAATTGATCATCTGCTTCACCACCGGAAGGTACGAGTTTGACCTGCTCGCTCCACATATTTTCGCTTTTTGCAAAAACATAGGCTGTTCCAGAATTGTCGCCATTGTCATCGTCAAGATGAGCCCCCACAATGGCCGTGTCTCCGGAAACCGAAACAGAAATCCCGAAAAAATCACCGGCTTCGCCGTCAGAAGCGATGAGCTTGGCCTGTTCGCTCCACGCATTTCCATTTCGGGTAAAAACATAGGCCGAACCGGAATATTCGCCGTTGTCATCGTCACGAAAAGCCCCCACAATGGCAATATCGCCGGATACCGAAACAGAACGACCGAAAAGTTCAATGGTTTCGCCGTCGGAAGCTATGAGCTTGGCCTGCTCGCTCCACGTATTTCCATTTCGGGTAAAAACATAGGCCGAACCTGAATATTCGCCGTTGGTATCGTCAAGAAAATTCCCCACAATGGCCGTATCCCCAAAAACTGAGACTGAACAACCAAAAGCATTATCGGATTCGCCGTCGGAAGGTGTGAGCTTGGTCTGCTCGCTCCACGTATTGCCGTTTCGGGTAAAAACATAGGCCGAACCGGAATAGTCGCCGATGACATCATCACGTACACCCCCCACAATAGCCGTATCCCCTGATACTGAGACAGAAATACCGAAACGGCCTCCGGTTTCTCCGTCGGAAGGTGTGAGCTTGGCCTGCTCACTCCACGTATTTCCGTTTCGGGTAAAAATATAGGCCGAACCGGAACTCTCGCCATTGTCATCGTCATGATCAGCCCCGACAATAGCCGTATCCCCGGATACCGAAACAGAAAACCCGAAGCCATCATTGGTTTCGCCGGTGCCGGCGAAAAACTTGACGGTCTCATTAGGCCCCCAGTCAGCAAAAGATACATTTGTTGTAAATACAAGGCACAGGTTAAAAATTACGTACCCCAAAAACATCAAAATCCGCTGGGGTCGGGCCAAGCTATCATATCGTATTTTCATAAGCTTATGCCTATTTATAAGCGTTTTTAGTTGCTATTTCGACTTTTTTAGTCCCAAAATGGTCATTAAGGAAACCTTGATTATTGATTTTGAAACATCACCTTTTGACCACGCCTTCTCACGATTACGACTCCCCTCTGCTGCTTCCTCGACTGACAAACTAAACATTGAATTTTCTTTTTAAAATTCAGCGTCGCCGGGGGTTGCGTCGCCTGGTGCGCCTGGGGTCGAACCATGCTAATTCCTTTATTAACGGGCATCTTGTTGCCAAATGATGGTGTTTTCAGGGGCTATATTGCCTTTTTCACCATCAAAAAGAGGATTTGCAGTTAGTTCCTGTTTTGTGTCTTCAAAACATGATTAGAATGAATATATCATTCAAAATATCGGACTATTAACACATATTAGATTTTATAACAACAGGATTAATTAGAAAATGCTCAAAAGCATGATATTTGAATGGATTCCAAAGATGAGATTCTGATTGGTAATTTTCTTCAAATTCTTTCGATAAAATGCAATCCAAAAAGCGATGAACATCGAACGCCCAACATCGAATTTTGAATAAGGTATTCTGTCAATTTTTATAAACGATAACCGGCGAAGCAAAGCGACTTCATTATTGGACGTTGGACGTACAAAGAAGTTTACCATTTCACAAAGGGAAACGGTTTTAGCGGGTTTCTGAAAAGCTCTCGAACAGCCAGTTGAGTCAGTCTTTTATGAAACCCTGAATTGGGGAACTTCGATCTGACATTTTCGATATCGTCTTTAGGCAAACCGAATTTAACTGTCCCCAGGGCTACATCAATTAAGTCTGCCCTGCGGAACACTTCCACCAAAGGATGGTGATCATCTTCAACCGGTGTTAATTTGTGGTGCAGATCGATCATTAACGCTATTTCAACAGACCATTGTTCCAAATTTCTCTGCTTTAAATACTCTTTTGCGCAAATAACGGACGGCGGCAGGTAGTCTAATGTATCATTTGTCCATATCCCCAGATCATGAAAGCCGGCAGCGATGATCACTTTTTCCCTTTGTTCGGCATCCAGGTCTTGTTTTAGCAGAAAACAAAAATGAATCACCCGGTATACATGATTTTTATACGGCAGAAAATCCTCTCTGATCACATCTTTGTATTTGGCAAGAATGTCTTCTATCAAGGCTATATTACTATCTATTCTCATTGGGCCTCCTTGATGGTTTCGTAAAAAGTCCAACTTCTGCATTACGCTGCATTCTTCGTCACTGCGGAGTAGGCTAGCTACACCTCATTCCTCTGAATTTGCGTGCATTGAATTTGAAGCTTTTTTCTTTGCCATCGGACTCTGACTTTTTAAGTGTTCATCAGAATTGATTTTGATAAATCCAACCAGAGTTTAGTGGCTTTTTGCCGTATTTCCTTTTGCTTTTGTACTTTTCATCTGTCAATGATTCTGATTACTGGTAATTCTCTGATTATTGCATATCTCAACGCTTCGAGGGGGAGGCGCATCGCATCATCTGAATTTCCGCCTTTTCTGAGACTGCCCCAATACCTATTGCCTTCTGTTCCGGAGATTGATCGGTAAAACCTTTATGCATTATCGCTGGCTTATTTTCTTCTGTAAAGCGATATATAAGTCCTCGACTTTTTTCCTTGCCCAGGGGGTTTTGCGCAGGAATTTCAGGCTGGATTTTACCGACGGGTTGCTGGTGAAACACCGAATGGTGATGCGTTTGCCCAGTTCATCCCAGCCATAATGATCCGCCAGATGATTGACGACCTGCTCCAGGGTGATGCCGTGCAAAGGGTCATTGGTTTGCTGCTTAGGCATAAACTGGCTGTGTCCTTGTTTATTCCTTAATTGAGCGTTTTAAAATTTGAATAAATATTTTGTACCCGTTCACGGGGTCAAAAGTTTCAATTTTTCATAAACCACTGGCCTGTAAGCGTTTACAGGGTGCTGCAGATGCGAGGCGCCGGGCACGAAGACGTACTCGTCGTACTTCAAGTGACCGGGAACAAAGCAGATGCGGTGCCCTGTGAACGCTTACAATATTTTTTATTTTAAATTAAGGATGTTATCCGGTTTTATTTAAATCCGTTTTGCAGAATTTTTTCAGCGTCCTTATCGGAAAGCGGTGCCGGATCGAACATAAACAGAAATCCCATGGTTTCCCGGGCGTTTTGAGCGATCCTGCCCAGTTCGTCTTTTGTAATACCGTGATCGGACATTTTCAGTCCGCGCACGCCACACTTTTGCTGTAAGTCAATCAGGCCGGCCACAAAGCTGTCCGCCTTCATTGCTTCCGCCATTTTTTGATAACGTTCCGGCACTGTGTCGGCAAAATGCGTATAATACGCTTCTGAAAGCATGATCAGTCCCGCACCGTGAGGCAGCTCCGGATGAAACGCACTCATGGCGTGTTCCAATGAATGCTCTGAAATACAGCTGGATGTTGACTCAACCATGCCGGAAAGCGTGTTGGCCAGTGCCACTTTTTCGCGCGCCGCCAGGTCGCTGCCGTCGGCAACGGCACGGGGCAGATATTTGGCAATCAGGCGGATGCTTTCAAGGGCATAAAGGTCACTCATGGGTGTGGCAATGTTGGCAATATAGCCTTCCGAAGCATGAAAAAAAGCGTCAAAGCCCTGGAAAGCAGTGAGCATCGGCGGAACACTTGTCATCAACTCCGGATCGACGATGGAAAGGACCGGAAAGGTGCAGGAAGGATCACCAAAGCCGATTTTTTCTTCACCATTGGAGATGACCGTCCACGGATCCGCTTCCGTGCCGGTGCCTGCGGTTGTGGTGATGGCAACAATCGGCAGAGCGCCGTTTTTTAACGGCTGCCCTTTGCCGCTCCCACTTAAAATATAGTCCCAGTAGTCGCCCGGGTTGACCGCCATAATAGCGATGGATTTGGCGGCATCAATCGAGGAACCGCCGCCGAGGCCGATGACAAAATCGCAGCCGGTTTCTTTAGCCAGCGCCGCTCCGTCCATCACATGCGCCTTAATCGGGTTCGGCTGAATTTTATCAAAAACAACTGCCTCAACACCTTGCTTTTTAAGCAGATTTTCCAGACGCTCAAGATAACCGTATTTGCGCATGGAAGTGCCGGCGGACATCACGATAAGCGCCCTGGTTCCCGGAAGTTTTTCCCGGGACAGCTGATTTAGTTTACCGGCACCAAAAAGAATTCTTGTGGGAATGCAATAATCAAAATTCATATCTTATTTCCTCCTGACCCGGAAGGGGACGAAAAAGATTCGTCCCCTTGTTTTTGGAATTATTCTTTCTGCCCGCCGAACATCTGCATCATTTGCTTCATCTGCTGCATTTGTTCAGACGACATGCCTTCCTGGTTTTCATCCTGATATCCGTCCGGCTCTTCATCGCCGTATGACTCCCCATATGCATCCTTGGACACAGCAGGCATTTCACCGTTCACAAGGCTTTGAATCATGTTTTTCGCATGCATTTTTGACATTTGATCGGCTTGCACATCATGACGAATATTAATTCCGGATGGAACATTGAATTTTGATGAAGAAACACCGCCTTTTTTAATACCGGTTGCGGTTTCATTGATTTTCATTCCCATCATATTCGATTCCAGCTTAAGGGGAACCGGTGTCCCGCTGATGGTATATACAGTCACTCCCATCATGGATGTTTTGTCACACATATAACCGAGGATTTTTGTATCATTTTTCTTGATTTCACCCTGCATTCCGTCAACTGTGTTCATGCCTAATTCTTCACTGTTTTTAATGACTTTCTTCTGGTCACTTTTAGACAGCTTTTGAAATTCCTCGATCAGATATTTTTCAGGGTTTACCATTTTTGTACCGGTACGCTGCTCAAGATCAATCGAGTATTCCCATTCAGGTGTTGTGATATCAATAATGTTCTCCTTCTGGGTCATGCCGAATACGGTCGTGGAAACATTTCGGTATTCCGCCACTGTTCTGCCGTAATCTTTGACATAAATGGTTTTTGTGCCTTTTTGGGTACCGGTTATTGTGTAATCTATGGTTGCTGTTTTAAATGGTAATTTTTTTTCCCAGGGGCTTTCGATTGCAGCAGCGGTGGTTGCGGTGAGCATCAGAGCCAACAGACAAATGACTATTTTTTTCATCTTTCTCCTCCTTGAATG
>JAQYVU010000180.1 GCA_030145385.1 Desulfococcaceae bacterium | reverse complement strand
CGATAAAATGCTGGATGCTGCTGAGCAGCTTGCGGAATTTATTAAAAAGGGTGAACTCGAATGCAAACTGGATGATGAATCCATAAATGCAATCTCTGTATTTCTCGCTAAAAACGGACCTGAAGTCACGAAGATTCTAAGAACGGTAAGGCCATTGTCCCCATCTCCCGCAAAAGAAGAAATTACAAAACCTAAAGAAACATCAGAAGAGACCGGGGGTAAAAAAGAAACCCCAAAACAGCGCGGGAAAAAAGATAAATAGCCTGGATTTCTCAGCAACCTGATTCGATCATATGCAAGACATAAGCGTTGAAGCTTTAGTCGTCTACTGCGATCCGCTTATAACGAAGCAGATGAGTGAATCAGAAAGGCCCGAAGGGCGAAAATTTTGCATAGAAAATTCAATTAAAAAAAAGAGTGTTTTTCTACGTAAACTTTGCCTGGTTCATTTGTTAACTGTTTTTATATAAAATCATGCCATTAAATGGATTTATTTAAAATTTTCGTGAGAATTCCAGGATAGCAGCGATCTATGCCCCATGTTACTAAAAAAGAAGCCGATGCTTACGATCGTATGATTGATGCCGCCACTTGTATTTCTGAGTTATTAGAAACAAGCGGAATCGACATTGACGAAAACGATCTTGAAGTATTGTCCATTTATATTGCGGATAATGCACCTGCTGTCATGCAGATATTAAAAAAGCTGACAGCACGATGTGTCATCTGATTACTATACCTGTGCGCTGAAAGTGAGTCCTGATTTATCATTGTGATTTTAAAAACCCTTTCCTGAAATAATTGTGAAATTATGGGGTCAAACTGCAAAGAGTTTGTTTCGGTCGTTCCGATCCTGCCTTGCTGTTTCAGGCCTGTATACAGCATTTCCCGCAGTAACAGAACCGTTTACCAGAGAGCAGGAATATAAAAATGACTGAATGGAATCTGCCGGAAACGTATGATTTTAAAGAGCGTACCGTCCGATACGGCGTGAAAGGGGAGGGCCCGCCAGTGGTTGTGGTTCACGGCACACCCTGGTCATCGTTCAACCTGCGGCATATTATTAAAGCATTATCGCAAAGCTTTACGTATACTATTATGATCTTATCGGCTACGGCCAGTCTGATAAAACACCGGGTGATGTTTCTCTGGGCATTCAGTTAATTGAAAAGATTTATCCCTTTCTTCAGCATCAATAGATTACATGACCACATAATGTCCGGGTTCATCTTTTTCCCCTCCCTTCAGCCTTTTAAATTGACCTAATCCGATTTATTCAACGTTCAATGTTGAGCGTTCGATGCTGGATGTTTATTTTGTTCCCCTCCCTTCAGCCTTATACCTTCAACCTTCTGCCTTTCTTTTAATGATGTTCATCTTTTCAGATGCAATGCCGCGTTTATCTTATTTTTTTGTAATTTGATACGATCGTTCCATGTGGTATTGGACGCCAGGTACAATTGGGCCAGGCGGTTAAATTCTTCAGCCTGCCTGATATTCATTTTTTTCAGAAACGCCTCTGCCATGTAATAGCAGGTCCTGCCATTTGACGGATTCAAATTCATTGCGCGCTCTAAAATCTGAATGGCATCATCGGGTCTGCCTTCTTCGAGTAAATCCTGTCCCTGGCGGGTCAGTTTCTGCGAAGCCTGCATCCGTGATTCATCTCCATGATTTTTATCCGGGCTGAAAAATGACTTTTCAGGCGCATCTCCATGCGGCGCCCAGGATTTGGAAACCTTGGGTCCACAGGCCGGTAAACTCACTATCAGGCAAAGCGATATAAAAAAAACAATTCTTTTTTTTATCATGGATGTTCACCAGTCATTGCGTCCTTCCTGCTCAATCAAGACAATCTTGTAAAAAATATCCGGATGGCTAAGTTAAAAGTTCCACCAATACCATAAGATACGGCAAGGCGTAGCGGTTTTTCGGGTCCAAAATAATACATGTAGTATATTGAGGATCTGAAAAACCGCTGCAACGCAGTAGATGGGGCTTTTAACGAAGCCATCAATCAAAAATGCTCATAATACCATCAACAATCCGGCCGACTTTTCCTTTAGGCGCATGCAAATCACAGAATTGCTCAGGGGGATTGCTGTCTAAAAAGATCTCTTCGGTAATCAAAGGACAGGCCCGGCCTTCAGCCAGCTTGCCGCTTTCCGTACAGATTACGGCAGTCAATAGCCCGGGAGGTTTTTTAAAAGCGACATTCGACATATATTGGGGAATCTGCTTGATCAATTCAGCCCATATTGGTAAAGCCGCCGAAGATCCGGTGGCCGCTATGGAGTCCCCGTTGTCAAAACCGACCCAGACCAGCGCCAGGATGTCCGGGGTATAGCCTACAAACCAGGCATCCTTAAACCCGCTGGTGGTCCCGGTTTTACCCGCTGCCGGATATGAAATTCCCCGGTTTTTCAATGAACGGGCAGTTCCCTCAGCCACTACGGATTGCAGCATAGAGGTCATCATAAAGGCTTTGGCCGGAGTTATCAAAGATTCAATATTCAGATGACGCCGTTCCAGGTCCTTACCATTTTCATCCCTGACCGTTTTTAAAGATAAAGGATGGGTTTGAATCCCGTCTGCGGCGAATACACAATAGGCCCGGGCCAATTCAAGCGGAATCACCTCAAACGATCCCAGCGATAAAGAAGGATAAGCCTTAACAGACGTGGAAAACCGGAAATCGGTAATGGTGTCCACAATACGGTCCATACCAATCTGCATGGCCAGATCAACCGTAGGAACATTGAGCGATTTAGCCAGTGCGACACGCAATCTGACCGGCGCTTCCGGACCTTTGCTGTAATTTTCGGGTGCCCATGTTTTACCGTCGAATTCATAGGCCCGCTTTTTATTGGATAACAGAGATGCCGGGGTAAACGCGTCCAAGCCGGTTAAATAGACAAACGGTTTAAACAAGCTTCCCGGCTGGCGTTTGGCCTGGGTGATTCGATTAAACTGGCTGTTGGGGTAATTGCGTCCTCCCACCATGGCAAGAACATACCCGGTTTTAGGCTGCATGACAATCACAGCCCCCTGTAATCTTTTCAGGGGGTCATCGCGCAATAATTTCGGATTATTGTTTTCAAGGCGCTGCAGGCCTTTTTCAAGCGCTGTTTCGGCTGCGGTCTGAACCTGCGTATCCAAAGTGGTATAAATGGACAGCCCTTCACTTTGCAGCACCTCCGGAGGATATAAGGACTTGAGCTGTTTTGAAAGATAATCTATAAAATAGGGCGCTTGTTTCCCATAAGACGTATATCCACTGGTCCGGACAGGCTCTGCCAGCTGTGTTTTTAATTCCTCATCATTAATCCACTGCTTGAGATGCATGCTGTTTAAAACAAAATCCCGCCTTTTTCGCGATCGTTCCGGATTGCGATAAGGCGAATAAATATTGGGCCCCTTGATTAAGCCTGCCATGGTTGCGGATTCAGCAATGGTTAAATGGCTCACCGGCTTACCAAAAAAGAAATCCGCAGCCTCGCCAAAGCCGTTAATCGAAACAGACCGGTTTTGCCCCAGATAGATTTCGTTGATGTATATTTCCATGATTTCATCTTTGGCGTACATGGCCTCCAGCGTGAGGGCAATGAGCAATTCCCTGAACTTTCGGGTAAAGGTCCGTTCCGGTGTTAAAAAATAATTTTTAGCCACCTGCTGGGTAATGGTTGATCCGCCCTGCCGGATGCCCTTATGCTTCAAATTCACATAGACAGCCCGCAGCAGTCCCCTGGGATCAACGCCAAAATGCTCATAGAAACGACTGTCTTCCGCAGCCATGATTGCTTGGATCAGATGCCGGGGCACCTTATCGATTGCGACCAACCGTCGCTGTTCACGTTCAGCACCAAAAAACAGCATGATCTCTTCCGGTGCCAGCTCCAGAATGTCAATCGTATTTTCATATGGTGTATTTTCAAATGACGAATTTTCGGTCGGCATATTTGCAGCCTTTAAATGCCGGATCTCTTTTATGCGCCCCGCTTCAAACAAAATCCGGACAAGAAAGCCCGGCCGCTTACGGCCGGGCAAATTCAAATCCTTCAGATTAATATCAACCGCATTTGCTGTTGTTTGCAGCTGTCCCTTTTTGCCGGGATATTCCTTAACTTCACGATATCCGAGGCGTTTTAATTTTTCATCCAGGGAAGACCGATTGATCAGCTGGCCGGGGAACAGCAGCGTTGAATCCGAATAAACGGTTGAAGGTATTTTCCACCGCCGCGACGAAAATCGCTTATCGATATCAACAGACATATACAGACAATAGCCGACCAGACAAGCGGCTAAACATATGGATGCGATAAACGATGCAAGTAATGCTCTAGTGATTTTATGCTTTTTTAGAAATCGCATTTAAGATGTAACGTGCTCCTGTAATTACAGACAATTTCCTAAATTGAGCGTTTTAAATTTTGAAGAAATTGTTTTTATATTTATTTAAGGATGTTGATCTGTTTTTAAGTTTCAAAATTTTAAACCCTGCGGGATTGCCGATCTCACAGCATCTACTGCGTCAAATGCGCTGCCGCATAACCGACGATAGCGGCTACGCATTTTCCTTATAGCCGTTTTATATTTGGGGCAACCTCGACAATCGCTCAACGTAGGAATTTGAAAAATCAAATCATCGACATCAATGCAATACATAAAAACACATGGAACAGATTGCCAATAGCGGATCAATCCTATTACAACTTATTCTGCGAGGTCAAATTATATCAACTGCAGGCTCAGGAAGCTGATTAAAATTAATCCAACCCGATTTATTCAACGTTGTTCGGGTTTCTCTTTTCTTCCTTCAGCCTTATACCTTCAGCCTTCCATTTTTTGAAATTCAATGTTCGATGTTCTCCGAAGGCATGCTGGTCGGGATAGGGGTATCATCGGTGCATCAGGATATTCTGTTATGAAGATTAACAATTCACAATTCAAAATGTGATACCGTTACATCCCCTTTTTTTTCTTGAATGACACGATAGTTTTAATGTATTATTATCCTTAACAGAAAAAATCCAGTATCCATTTAAAACACATTGGCTATCGGGTGATCTGAGACAGATCACTGTAATCGTTCCATATTTAAAATTGTTCAATAATAATTTTTTTTGCATATCCGGTTCGCTCAAGTTGATGCCGCAACCTACGACATAATGGCAGTCATTACGAGGAGAGAGGAACGAACGACGAAGTAATCTCCCCGTTTTCCTGGAGATTGCTTCGGTCGTTCCTCCCTCGCAATGACAGAAAA
>JAQYVU010000065.1 GCA_030145385.1 Desulfococcaceae bacterium | reverse complement strand
TTCATATACAGGCGATAGAAAGTTTTAATCATAATGGCTGTTGACACATCGCTGACCCGCCAGAGGCTTGATACAACCGTATGGGTTCCGGCAAAGAAAAAAGACCGGTTGAGTCCGACAACATCATCTCCGGCACTTATTTTGCCCAATCCTGTCTGACAGGCGCTTAAAAAGACCATGTCCGCAGTTATTTTCAGGCTGAAAATTTCACCTGCCTCTAAATTGCCATCGAAATCGGATTTTGTAAAGTTTTTATCCTTTGGGGCGGCAAGTTTAATAGCGGATAACAGTGGATTTACCGGGTCGAATTCACCGTGAGAAGCAATATGAATAATGTCAAACCCGGAAATGTTGTTTATCACCCAGTCTTCCGTAGCATTTTCCCTCGTTAAAATAGAAACTTCCGGAAAATTCCATTTAATGGATCCCACTTCCTGTTCCGCAAAAGGCAGGTCTAAAATCGGGTCGCCCAGGTCGGGATTTCCCACCGCAAGAACTTTGGGGCTTCGATAGGGGCGGGCCATTCTCCGATTTAACGTGTATTCAAGAACAGCGGCGCTGGGAACATAAAACAGGGAAAATTCATCCAAAAGAAACGATTCCCCATTGTACAGGGTGGCAAAAGAAAGATAATGCAGAGAGCCATGCGGGCTGATGCCAATAGTATGCACACCGTTCAAATGCGCTTTCAATGGTGTAATCAGTTGATCATATAAAGCGCTGGCATGTTTTTCATAAGGTTCAAGATTCTGAATGATTCGCCGGTATGCCAGAATTTGTTTTTCCAGAGTCCCACGGTCTGCGGGAATCCGGATCAGCTGGAGTCGTTTTTCAGGATCTTTAATGTCCGAACGCAAAATCCAGCAGAAAACCTCCTTTTCAAGAAGATAATAAGATAAAAGGGCGGTTCCTTGTTCCATAAAGCGGATCAGTTTTTGTGTATCCACCGGAGGAACAGATACCATCGATGCCAGCTGAGGGTTTTGCAGCTGCATTTCAATGATGATATTTTCAAGATCATGCTGCAGATTGTTTAAGGTATTTGCATAAATTTCACGTTCGGCATCTTCGACAGCAATGCCCAGTAATAATTCAGTTGTTTCAATTTCTGATTTAATGATCTGCTGTTTTTTAAAAAGTTTTTGATCCGCATCGTTTGCAAATCCGATCTGCTGTCCTCCCAGAAGATCAATAAAATTTCTGGCACGAGACCGCTCCGCCATTTCAAACGATTGTACCGGCTGATTTTTATCGGCCAGGAGTTTTACAAGGGTTTCGTATACCGATAGTTTATTGGCAATGAAATTTTCCTTGAGCTGTTTGATCTTGATGTCTGAACGGAGCTGTTCAATCACTTGCACGGATTTTCGAAGCAGTTGTTCAGCGGCATCCAGGTCATTAAAAAAGGTGATCTGAATTTTTGCCAGGCCGAACAAAGAACGCCATTGCGTTTCCCTGATCATCATGGATTCGGAAAGCGTCAGCGCAGTCTGATAAGCGTTTTGCGCCGCTTGATAATCTTTTAAGACAAACAGGGCATCACCTTTTCCGAGAATCGCCTTGGCTGCATTTATTCGGTTGCCGATGGCTGTGGAAATTGAATATGCCTGATCAAAAAGGGCTGCCGCTTCTTTGGGCTGGTCGAGTTTTAAAAACGTCAGTCCTTTATTGCGAAAGTCATAGGCCATTCCCCATTTTGAACCAATGGCGGTATCGATGGAAATCGCCCGGTCAAATGTTGCCAGGGCTTTTTCAAAATCGCCCTTGTCCCGATAAATCAGCCCCATATTGTTGAGCGTGGAAGCGATTTCATCCTGGCGTATTTTTAAGCTTTCTGCATCGGTTAATGCGTTGTTTAAGGCTTCAAGCGCCTTGTCATAATCGCCTAAGGTCCACCATATCAATCCTTCGGTATTTAATGAAATAACCTGCATCAGTGAAAACCGCTCATCTTTAGCAATGCCGTAACACTGCCGCTGAAGTTTAAACGCCTCTTCATACCTTCCCTGGAACCATGCATTGTTCGCCTGTTCGATGAGGATTTTGACTTTAATCATCAGCTGGTCCGGTGCTTTGGACTCAATCAGTGCCAGGCTTTGTTCATAATAAAGGTCGGCTTCGGAAAAGTTTCCCAGCAGCCGGGAACAGCGGCCGATGTTGAGTTTTGATTCAGCTGTTTTTTCAAAATCGTCGGATGCTGAAAATATTTCCAATGCTTTTTTATAATTTGCAATGGCTGTGGCATACTGGTTTAAGCGCAGATCATACACCCGGCCGATGTTCAAGTACTGATCTCCTAAAAGCTCTGACTGGTCCAGCGTCCGGCTGAGGTCTGCCGCAGATTGAAACCGGCTTAACGCGGTATCATAGTTGGTGGCGTTTTCCAGAACAATTCCCAAGTCCATGACAGCGTGAATCAGGTCTTCATCCGCTGGCAACCGGGACATGATGTGAACAGCACCTTCAATAACAGGGATGGCTTTTTCAAAATCATCTTTTTTGGAATACATCAGTCCCAGTCGCAAGAGGGATTCGGCATGGCCTTTTGTATCCGGTTCAAGGTCAGCCATCAGGTCTGCGAGTTCATTTGCAAAAGTTAACGACGCATCCATGTTTCCGGACAGATACGCGCTTTCCCGGGCGTATTTGTATAAGTCCGGCAGATATTGGTCGTATTTGGAAATTTCGTTGGCAACGGAAATGGCATTTTCAAACAAGACCGTGGCGGACACATAATTTTTCCGGTCAAATTCCGATCTGCCGGCTTTGACATATTGTATAAAATTCTTTTTGGCAAATTTTGCGGATTCTTTGTTTGTCATGCCCTGATAGCCCAGGTACAGGGGCTGGTTCGGTTTATTTTCCGGCGGTTTTATGATTGCCGAATCATTTTTCGATTCAGGGATCAAAGCGGAAAAACCTGATTTTAATGCCTCAATACCCGATTTTTGAAAATACGATTCAACAATCGCAGAAACCAAGGGCATGCGGTCTTGCGCGTTATCAACAAAAATCACTCCCGGACAACCGTATAGGGAAAACAGATGACCAATAAGATAAAGATGATCAGGGTGATTGCCTTTTATAACGGATAATGAAAGGCTGGAAGATCCTGCCAGCAGTTTTTCCAGCCGGATACGCATGTCGTCATCCGTATAAACTGCAAAAAACCGGCGGGAAAAAGCACCCGGTTCCGTGGGAACGGTTGCGGCCGGCAATGGCCCGTTTGAAATAAGCATCGTGTTGATGTTTGAAAAAACGTTTTGAAAACTGTCCGAATCCGTATCATCTTTTGCGGCATATGATTTGATGTCATATTTTTCTGCCACAGGTTTTGAAAACAGTACCTGCGGCACGGCGATCAGTTTTTGTTTAAATGGTTTCCGGCTGTTGATGCATCTTTGAAGATGTTTTGCGCTGAGCGCATAGGGGTAGATGATATCAAAATTTAAGGCTGACGGATTTTCATAGGCAATATACGGTGTGACCCAGTCGATCGTATTATCAATTTTTTTTTTGATCGTATTCAGGTCATCAGCGACAAATGCCTCTGTTTCCTCTTTGGTGATCAGAAAAAGCGCATAGGGCGAGTTCGTGATGCCGGTATGAAAAATTCTTGCCACCGCATCATCATCGGTTAGAACTTCTGCCAGATCCATGACATCAAACGGTTCGGCAGACATCAGGGAGATAAAGTCCGGCCCGGATGACATGGGGCGTTTATAATATGCATTTTCAGCAAGGTCCTGATAACGGCTGATCAGTTCCTGATAGGAATGGAACAGTTCTTCTGCCTGGTTCCGGTTTTTCCCGGTGTTGTTTTTTTCGTCAGAAAGAATAATGTTAATATCCGCCAGCGTATCGGCGGTGATGTCGATGTTTTCAGCCAGCGCCATCAGCAGAACCGCCAGATCCCGTGTTTCTTTGTTCGGGATGTTTTTAAACAGCAATGGCAGATTTTCATTGTCCGGTCCCAAATGTTGCGCAAGCAGCATCTTTTCATTTTCAAGCCGTTGTTCAACAAACGGCCGATGGTCTTCATTCGCATTCTTTGCTTGTTTTTTAAGCTTTTGGATTTTTTCAAGCCGTGGGTATAGTTTTGCAAAAAACGCTTTTTCATGCCTGTCTTGCGGCCTTACATAGGGGGCCAGGCGGTTGAACCGTTCCAGTTCGGAAATTTTTTCCGCCAGGTTTAAGGCGGTTTCCGCATGCTTGGATTCCAATTTTTTGAAAACCATCGACCCGAAGCCCTGAATAATCACCATCGGTTCACATCCGGCCCGGGAGATGGGCACCGTGTCCAGCACATCCAGCGCCTGTTCGAATTTGTTAAGACCGATCAGCGCCCGCCATTTCATATCCGGAAAAACACCCATCTCCGAATATTTGAGCGCGTTCTGATAATGCAGCTCCGATGCGTGTTTGTCACCCAGATAACGGGAAACAGAAGCCGTATTCAGGTAAAGAGACGTTCCGGTTTCCAAAAGTTTCCGGGTGTATTGGGAGGCGGCTTTGTCAAAAAGCAGCAGTCCACGGGTAAAATGCCCGACCGCATGCTGTTGAAGGATAATTTGATTTACTGCGTCTTCAATCGGTGCAGGAGATTGACTGATTTGCCTGGCCGCATTAAAATAAAAAACACCCAGCGTGTTATGATATTGCATCAGCGTTGATAAACCGGTTATGCCTGTATTGCCGGAAAGAAGATTCTCTGTCTGTTTGTCAAGTGCTTGCAGTCGTCTTATTTGGACAGTTGATAATCCGGAATTGTTTTGTCCGGCGGAATTTTGTCCGGCGGAAGATTTTCCGGCAAGTAATTGCTGTCCCGCAGATGCCATGTTGGTGATATTTGCCGCAGCACTCACCGGGTTTTCCAGTTTCAGGCAAAGACGGGCTGAAACAGCAAATTTTTCAAATGCGCCGGCAAAATTACCCACCGCATTTTCCAGAAGTGCGGCGCGATGATACAGTAATGAAACCCCATACTGGTCTTTTGCTTTAACGGATTCCGGGTCCGGATACTCCTTGAGCTGTTTTTCCAGTTCATTGCGTGACGTTTCAAGATGTCCCAGTTCCAGCTGTATCCGTGAGATAAATGTTTGTGCCAGGCGTTTTTCCTGTATCGCTGAAAATCCTTTGGCTGCCTGGGTGGCGGAAGACTCATTCAGAGACGTGGAAACGGAAATATCAATCAGGGCCTGTTTTTCTTTTTCCGCCGGCGCCGGCACCCCGTAAACATCGATCAAAGACAGCACCTGGTAAAAATCTTCTGATGCTTTTTTCAACAGCCGGTTGCGCTGATCGCCGGTAACGCTGTTGGCCAACTGGTAGGTATTATACGCCACCGATCGCCGGTTCCGGGTCAGGTTGGTCGTGTTTCCCGTTTTTTTATTGATAGAAAATACCTGTTCAAAGGCTTGTGCAGCCTTTTCCCAATCCCCATTTTCCTGGTATGCCAGAGCCAGCCGGTCGGATATTTCCGCTTTAAGTTCAATCAGGCGTTCAGGAAAATCCAGGGTTTTTTGAATTTGGCGGGTAAGATTAGTCAGATTCTGACGCGCATTAACCACCGGTAGACTTCCCGGGGTGTCTTTGATTACGGTATTGTATTTTTTTGCAAGTTTGAATGCGGACTTGTTAACCTGTTCCTGATCATCGATGAGCAGGAACATTTTTTCCTTATATGCTTGCCACCGGGAAGACGGCGGGGGAAATGCTTTTTCCGCAAGCGCTGCCGCCTTCTGGTTTTGTTCGGATTGTTTTTGGGCGGTTTTTTCTGCCGGAACTCTGATTTCTTCAATGTTGACCGCCGGATCGATTATCTGGTCCTTCATATAACGGTTCAGCTTGTCAAACGCACGTGACGGCGCCAGCGGATCAATGTGATGGTCAATCCGTTCAAGCGCACGGGTAAAAGCGGTTATCGTATTTCCGATATCATTGTCCTGAAACGCGCATTCACCGTAACGTTTAAAGAAAATAATTTCCGTGTTCGGGTCTGAAAATTCAATATTACTTTGATAACGCAAAGAATAGAAATCAAATGCCTTTCCGTATTGCCCCATCAGGTAATAAATATTGCCCAGGTTTAATTCCAGATTCGCGGCATTTTCCGCATTTTGAACATGATCGTTTATAAAATAAGCCTTCTGATAAGACATTAACGCGTGTTCCAGCTGTCTGGATTCGCCGTAAACGGTTTCAAGCACTTCATACACGTATCCGAGGGTCTGGTGAAAATATTCAATGCTGCTGTTAAAACGGATTGATTTTTCAATCAGCTTTTTTGCTTCTTTTGTCGAATCTTCATTGTTTAAATAGGTCAAACACAGCCCGGTACAGTAAAGCCAGACAGGATCTTCGGGCGCTGATTTGAGATTTTTGCGGTATATTGCCAGCACGTTTTCAATATCGCCGGAGACCGCCGCGCACTTGATATATCCGCGGTGGGCTTCAACAATACGGTCATCATAATCAATGAGTTCTTTGAACATGCTGCGGGCTGACGGGATTTCGCCCAGGCGGAATAAAAATTCACCGGCCGCCGCATTTTTGCGGATATACCCCTGGCGTGCCAGCTGATAAATCCGGTCTGTAAAATCCCGGAGGCTGATTTCTTTTTCATAAAGATCGATTGCTGCGCGGAACTGTTCCTCGTTGAATAAAATCTCTGCCAAAGAAAGCCGGGCGGCAGCCGTCTGGGTCGTCAGTTCAGCATATGAATCCAGGACATTTTCATACGCTGCCTTTGCCTGGACCAGTTCACCGGTTTCATAATACAGGTCGCCGATGCGGTTTAACGCGCCCATGGCCAGGGCAGGTGCGCTTGCCTGATTTTCAATAGCCGCAAGATTTAGTTTCTGGATTTTTTCATCCCGGTCCGTATTTGCGAAATCTGTCAGGATGTGCCCGACAATGCCATCCACGGCCTTATCCACCCACTTGCGCTGTTTTGGGTAATTAATAATAATCTTTCTTAAGGTGTCGGTCACCTGATTTCCGGCAGCGGTTTTGGCGTAAATTTTCGTTTTGATAAACAACGCCTGCGCTTTTTGGGAATTTTCAGCAGAATCGTCTGAAATGACTTCATCAAGCCGGTCAAGCGCTTTTGTCATTTCCGGCAGGCCGGGTTCTGATTTTAACACGACATTAACGCTTTCCATCCGGGCTTCAGCCGCTATGGTCCCGGGATACTGCAGAATAATCCGGTCCAGACGGGTCAGGCTGTTTTTAAGAATATTTTGCTTTTCAGATAAATGGGCAGCGGATTCTGCGGCTGTGACAAATTCGATGCGGATTTGCCGGATTTCAGCGAGTATGGACTCCGGAAGAATCTCTTTGTAAGTGTTGCGGACATACTGGTAAGCCCCCAGCGCCGAAGTCGTCAGGTTCAGTTCCTGAAATACGCCCGCAGCCGCATAACCTGCTTTTGCACAGACTTTTGTATCCTCGGAAAATTTTTCAATGACCCGGACATACGCCAGAAGTGTTGTATAGGGATTGTACGGAATTCGGTCGGCGATGTTTTCTGCTGCCAGAAACTGGTCCGCAGATGAATCAGCGTCACGGATGTATCCTTCTTCCGGAACAGACCAGCAGTTGCTCACCCCCCCCTGACTGGAAAGAAAATAAATCCTGCTGTTTGCAGCAAACGGTTTAAACGACACCTGATGTAACGGAGTCACAGGATAGGGGATATGCTTCGGGGTATCCGTTTGAATTCTGCAGATGATCGAATGATCTTCCGGGGTCAGTTTTTTATCATGATTCGTATCTGACCCGATTCGTGAAAAATAAAGCGTGCGGCTGTCTTCTGACCACTGGGGAAACATGTCAATGGCCGGGCCGCCGGTCAACTGGCGAACGGTGTTGTCGTCCGTATTTAAGATAAAAATATCGCCGGATGCGTCATTTCGGGCAGATACAAACGCCAGTTTGCGATTATCGGAAGACAACGCACAGAACATGGCATCTCCACCGGTACTAAGCGATACGGGACGTTTGCCGCCTTTCTTCAAATCAAGGACCGACAGCTGCCGGGATCGATTGCCTATGGCCTGGTGAAAATAGATGAACCGGCTGTCAGAGGAAAAGCTGGGACCACCGTCTTCGGTCTTTCTGTCGGTCAGGCGAACCGGTTTGGCGTCATCATCTTTTCGGTCGATGATGTAGATATCGCCTTTCACATCATGGCCGGTGTCCACATACGCCACATATCGGCCGTCAGAAGAAATTGCCGGGGATGATTTAACAGACGCACCGCCAGCCAGTTTTTCCGGTAAAATGACAACATCCGGATCAGCTGAAGCCAGCCAGAGGGTGGTGGGTTTCTCGTCTCCGCTGATATAAACAATATGCCGGCCATCAGCAGAAACGGCCATGTCAAGGACCGGTTCCGTGCGGGAAGTGATCTGGGTCGGGCGGTTGATGAGTTGCTCAGCCGGTTTTTTTGTTTCAGCGACTGCATCTGCCAGCCGGAAATGACTGAATAACAAGAGAAACCATACCAGAAAAAATGTAACAAAAAACATCAACCGGTGTGACGGTATTAAAAATCGGACTGGTTTCATGGCGCATCCTTTTTTGTCAGCCAGCTTCCGTTTGCATCCTGGATTTTATCTCCGGGAACAGCTTTTTCCGCGTTGATTTTAGCAAATATTTTTTTTACCTCCGGAAGGTCGGCTTCACTCAGGTCCTCATTCATATAAATCACCCGCCGCATGATTTGTTCACGGGATTCGTTTATTTTTGCAATTACAAATTCAAATTCATCAGCGGAATATCTGTCGGCAAAGGTTTTCAGGTTTTCAGGAATGTCTGTGCGATCGATTACAAACGGTTCGATCAGACCCTGGTTGTTTTCGCCGGCCCAGCCCAGCTGCTTAAAGGAATCTAAGTCATCTTCATGGAAATCGATAATCTGCATGGCGCTGATGGTATCTTTGTACTCCCGGCTGTGCTCCGGCGGACGGGCAATATTGCCGCTGGTATCCACGCCCCGGACCGAAGCGGCCAGCAGCATTTGAGAGTCTAAGGAATTATAGGAACCCAGCACCTGATTTTCCAGCGCAGTGCGTTCACTGAGCATTTCCACCTTTACATCCGCCAGGGTGCACCCGGAAAGACCGAGTAAAATGAATACAAAGAAAAGTTTTTTCATGTGGGATTCCTTATATTTCGATTGTTTTTATCATTTGATTTTTAAAAATCGTCATGGTGTCGGTAAAAAAATCAAGGTCGGGATTCCATTCCCGACAAATGATATATGCCGATTGCCGGGTAAGAAACCCAGCCTACAAAATAAATGTTATTATATGATACTTTGTTAGGATGCTTCATTAATTAAACTTTTATAAAGCTGTCAAAATTATTCAAAATTTATTGAATTTTTCTGCTTATTGATAACAATCTTTTCTGCTGAAATTTTTTGTAAAATTGCAATAACCGGCGTTAACCCGGAAAGCTTCTCGCCAAAACGGTCCAACCCCGGAACCTGGGCGATGTTTAAACGCCGGATGGCCGGCAAAGAGATTTCAATGCCTTTAATGGCAACTTTGCCGCGCAAAGACAGAAAACCATCCTTTATATCCAGGCGAATTTTTTTGGGAGATCCGCTTTTTAATAATCGGCGCTGGGAAACAATCGCTTCATTGCTCTCATAGGGATCTAAAGCGTATAACATCCGTTCAAGTGCCCTGGAACCGATGCGGGTGAACTCCACCGTGATGGCCGCGTCTTCAAGTATGGTCTGAAGCTGGTCGGTAACGGGAAAGTCCGCATAAAGCGATCCGCTGATGTCGGCTTTTGAATAATCATCTTTGGAAAACGCTCCGGGAAAAAACTGCGCAGTATTGATTCCGGAAAAGGTAAGGGCCGTGCTTACATGAAACGGATTCTTTGTCTGTGCCTGTTTTTTGACAAGAGCAATTGATCCGTTAATGGTGCCGCCCAGAAGATTGAACCGGAAATAATCTAAATTCGGCAGGCCTTTGTTCAGGTTGAGCATTACCATTGATTCGTCGATGATCAATGGAAACGGAGCAGCAAGAACATCGGCTTTTTGAAACAAGATGGCCGGTTCCGGGTTCATTCGTTCGTGGAGCAGGCGGATATGCCGGTAAATATCGGAATTTTGAGAAAACAAAGAAGATTGCCGGCCTGAATCAATCACATTCGCGGAAAGGCCGGCACGATCTGAAAACGGCTGCGCCTTGTCTGCTGATTGAATCCGGTATGATTTTGCAAAATCAATATTGGCATTTACTTTTTCAACAGACACGGTTTTTGGCATGGTAAAATTCATATCATTGACTGTCAGAGAGATGCTGCCGTCAACGGAATGATCCGGTATCAGGGCAAACGCAATCCCTGCGGAGATCAGTCCGTCAAGGTCTGTTTCAGACAGGCCGGGCAGGCCCATTGCCTTCAGTGCTGTGCAATCGGGTATTTTAACGTTGGCGCTAATATCCGCTCCCATTTTTGAAATCCACATGGGAAGTCCGGGCAGGGGCGAACGGGATATTATCCGGTCCAGACCGTCAATCGTAATATGGATGGATTCATCAATTCCTGCCGGAGAAACGGTTAAAGACTGGTCCAGGTTAATGGTTTTTGCATAATCATGACTGGCAGACAATGATAATTCTGATGATAACGGTGCGTCCGGATTCAGGCCGGGCAGGCCTTTTAACGACGCGACGGTAATCGCACTTACGATATCGCCTTTGCCGGTTTTTCCGAAAAGTTCGTATGAAAGCAGCGGGTTGGCGGTGATCGATTCAATGATTATCGGGTTTTGATCCTGTTTGGATATTTCAACAGAACCGTTTTCCAAATTAATGCCGAAATTGAAGCGATCCAAAAATGTCAGGTTGTCTGTAAATTGTTTTTTCTTAAGCAAATCTATTTCTTCAGCATCCGGTCGCCGGCCTGCTGTATTTAGAGAAATATCTAAATTTCCCGCACTGCTGATTCCGGAAAGAAATTTTGACGGGATTTTTTTGACCAGGGCGTTAAGGTCTGAATCAATTTTCACATCGACGTTAAAAGACGTGTTTGCCATATCAGCGGCATCGGCAATTATTGAAACAGCGACGGCATCATCAAGTTTCAACCCGGCAAAAAAATTTTTGATATCCACATTAATTGGATCCAGATTCTTTAAAAAAACTTTATCAAGAGCCAGGTGGATGTTTATGCCGGAGTCAATAGGCGTGATATCTTCCTTTAAAACGGAAACTTTCCGGCAGGTCACATCCAGATGTTCAATTGATCCTATAATTGTTTTGTCCGGCCGGAGAGCGGCTTTAATATTTATGGACTGAGCCAGATTATTAATTTGAAGCAGATCCGGCAACTGAATCTGTTCGATTTTCAGCTTGTTGTCGACTGTTAATTCAGCGGTTATGCCGAATCCGGATTTATCTGTTTTTTGAATTGCTGCAGCCGCCGCGTTTAATTGATTCAGCCGGATGCCGGAAACTTTAATCTCATTGGGTTCTTTGCCGTTTATCAGTTCATCAACTGCCAGCGATATTTTCAAGGCCGCTGATTCCGGAAAAAGGTCCGTGAGCGATGCTGCCAGTTTTTCTATGTTTACCCGGGTCCCGGATACCCGGAGCATGGATTTTCCGTCTGTTTTATCTGTTAAACCGATTTTGGGCAGGTTTATTTCAAGATCGTCCAGCATAACATCGGCCCGGCCATTCGGCAGCTGTCCGTCAAACTTCAGTTCTTTGAACGATATTGCCGCTTGTTTGCCCTGATTGTCTATTTCAACAATTGCCGGAATAAACGCGCTCGCAAAAGCGGTAATTTCATTTAAATCCAGAAACAGGGGCGAAATCGCCAGATGGATTTTTTTATTATCCTGTTTCAACTGTTCAACCTGTGCGGATGCATTGATATGGCTGTTTTCAAGAATGTGAATGTCACCGGTTGCAAGATCCAGTTTTTCTGATTGTAAATCCACAACACCGTTTAAATGAACACTGAAATTACCCGGCCCGATAGATTTTCCGTCAGTGGTTTCTCCGTCGAGGACTTTGCCGGAAACCGCCAGATTTGAACCGGAAAGTGTTGCATCAAACGCCAGAGGCTCATCCGGGCGGGTACCGGTGGCAGCCGTTAAAACAATTGCACCTTTAATGTCAGTGGGAGATGGAAATTCCGGAATCAGGGGAACGGCAACTTCCATTAAAGATGCCAGATCAATTTTAATATTGCTTTTCAATTCAGATGCCGCCATATCCGCGTCAACATCAGCGACGATTCCGGGCAAATCAACATCCAGGCTGGCGAATAATCCGTCGATATTTAACGCGCCATTGGCATTAAACAGGTTTTTTAATGATGCGTTTATGGTAGCGCGGGGAATGGTTTGATCATTAACAATAATGACCGTGCCCACAGCCAGATTGATAGGTGCGGTTTTTACAGACGGGGCGTCAAGCGTGATTTCAAGGTCTTTGACTTTGTAAGTTTCTGATTTTTCCCGGTCATCATAGAAGAGATTAATACCTGTGAATCCGATCGTGCCAGATATTTCTATTGGCAGAACAAACGGTTTTTTTTCTTTCTTTTCGCTTGTTTTTTTCTCATCTGGTTTTTCGTCTGGTTTATTCTCCGGTATTTCATCTTTTTCAGGAAGGGCAGGAGGCTTTTTGGGCGTCAGGTCTTTTTGTCCAAGTGTTTCAATGTTTAATGTGCCGCTGCTGTTTTTGATGATATTGACATCAAGGTCGTTAAGTAAAAATTCAAAATTCAGTTCCCGGTGCAGCAGGCGTTTAACATTGATTTTCAGTGCGACATGCTCAAGGGATACCAGAGAATTTTTTGAAAACTCCGGTAAGTCGGGTATTGCCAGCTTGTTGATGATAATTCCGTCTGACCAGGACCAATCCAGTTTTTCAACAGCAACCGGCCGGTCTAAGGCATCTGAAATTTTATCCTGTATAAACCGGTGGCTCCAGTCAGTTGAAACAGCGGTCGGCAGAATAACAAGGATCACGGATGCCAATAGTATCAGTGAAATGATGAAGATGGCGGAATACTTAAACAGCCTGAACAGCCATCTGAACGTGCGGGAATTTTTTAATAAAAAGGGCATAGCTGATTAATCACCGATCTGTGATGGCGTTGAAAAGTTAAGTGATGTCGTATGTCACTTTATCAGAAAATCATTTCTATTAAGGCCGGGTTTTTTACCCGGCGATTTATTGATTCGTTTTATATCATTAACAAGGTTTCAATTGCAATAATCTTGGGGTTTTAAATCTTTAAAATGATGAAAATATAATCACAGAAGATTATCGGTCAGGTGCGAATTAGAAACGACCGGAAAAAACATTATTCAATTTTATTATACTATGATAAATTAATACGTAATCGCAAAAGGAAACAAGGGGGGAATTATCATGCAACATTCCGGTATCGAGTCAAAATCAAAAATTAAAATGTTTGATCCCATTAAGATTAACTCTCTGGAATTGAACAATCGAATTTTTAAAGCTCCCACATTGGAATGCATGGCAGCCGCCGACGGATCGCCGACGAAACAACTGACAAGATTTTACAAACGCGCGGCAAAAGGCGGATGCGCTCTTATGACCACCGGTCTTTCATATGTTTCTAAAGACGGGCAGGCGTATCTTGCCCAAAATGGTATTCATGATGACAGCCTGATACCTGCCTGGAAGAACTTTACGGATGAAATTCATGAAGCCGGCGGCAAGATCGTTATGCAGATTTCACATGGCGGGCGGCAGGTCGACCCGCGGCTCCTTGACAAAAAAAAAGCCAAAGCACCTTCCAATGTACCGAATTTTATGTATCTTTATAAAGCCCATGAATTGACAGAGGATGAAATCTATCAGATTATCAGTGATTTTGGTGAAGCTGCCAGGCGTGTAAAGGCAGCCGGGTTTGATGGTGTTCAGATTCATTCATCCGGCGGATATCTTCTGGCAAGTTTTCTATCTCCGATTACCAACCGCCGTAAAGATGAATGGGGTGGTAATGAAGAAGGACGGTTCCGTTTATTTGAAGAAATATACACGACCGTTCGTAAAAAAGTAAATGATGATTTTCCCGTACTGGCAAAGGTCCATCTGGGTGATATGATGGTCATGGGATATCCTTATCCATCCAATTATCAGGCAGCGCTTTGGATGCAGGCGCTTGGTGTGGATGCCCTGGAATTTGCAATGGGGGTTTTTGAAAACGCAATGGTCACTTTTGCCAGGGGGAAAATGCCGGTAAGTATGGCTGATGACCATGTTAAACCTGCCATGAAAGCCTATTGGAAAACCACTGAATGGATATATAAACCATTATCCGGAGTTAAAAGGCCCTATTTTAAGAAAGCGGCAAAACAGCTCAAGAAACGCGGTCTGTCAATTCCGCTTCTTCTTGCAGGCGGCGTCAGGAGATATGACGATATCGAAGAAATATTGTCGGAAGGAACTGCGGATCTTGTGGGAATGGGCCGGCCGCTTCTTCGAGAACCCAATCTTCCGAATAAATGGAAAAAAGGCGAAAAAGTGGATTCGTCCTGTATTTCCTGCAATCAGTGCACAATTGATCTGGGTATAAATGCGAATCCTTTAAAATGTCATCATAAATCAGAGTAATCAGGTTTTTACTGTAAATGTTTATCCGTATTACAAGTGATCTTTTGCGATCGGGTATTTATCTGCTCAAAATGTGACACAATGTGCCACATGGTTATTGTTACCTGAAATTATAATAAATATAGCCTGTTTTCCTCTTGGGGTGTGGCGCATCAACCCCATTTTGTAATTTCCTGCATTTTTTTTACCAGTAATATTATCCTTTAAATTCACTATTTTTTCACCTTAATCTTTGTTGGCATGCTCCTTGATATATGATCATGGGAAACTTAATGAGTGATGACACCAGAAGTTTAACGTAATCTATTGAAGGAGAGTATTTATGTCTGGACAAAAAGGATGGGCCAATCCGGCTCCGGCAGGATTGGTAGCCCTGGCAATGGCTTGTTTTACTTTTTATGCGGTATTGACTGGTAAAGTTGACCATTCCTGTATTCCGTTATTGGGTTGCTGGCTGATCGGGGGTTTTGTTATTCAGCTTGTTGTTGGGATTATTGAGTTGCTCGA
The DNA here is from genome assembly GCA_030145385.1 of Desulfococcaceae bacterium. Lineage (GTDB taxonomy): Bacteria > Desulfobacterota > Desulfobacteria > Desulfobacterales > Desulfosalsimonadaceae > SURF-3. Next base: position 11,720 of record JAQYVU010000065.1, on the reverse strand, counting down.
TAACAATTCAACCGGTGGGAATGTGTTCCTGTTTTTTTCAGCATTTTTCATGCTGGTTGGCGGAATGGAGTTTTTTGTTAAATTTATGGCTCACAACAACGGATGGGTAATTGATGCCCGTATTGACGGATGGGCGTGGATGTCTCTGGCGATTGCGCTGCTGCTTTGGACGCCGGCCTATTTCAAGGCACCGCTGATCCTCACCCTGGTCGTACTTGCGCTTGATGTTGCCGTTCCCATCGTCGCGTTCATGGATATGGGTGTTATTGCAAAGGCCACATGGGCTCCTGTCGCTGGGTATTTTCTGATGCTGTCCGGTCTGCTGGCGCTTTATCTTTCTTCCGCCATTATCGTCAACACGGCCTTTGATAAGCAGGTTTTTCCATCCCCCGGGCCGATTATCGCTTAAGGTAACCGGATTAAAGGGCAGGGCCGAAGTTTGACAAACTCGTAAAAAGTCAGATTCCGATGGCAAAGAAAAAAGTTCCAAATTCAAGGCGCGCAAATCCTGAGTGATGATTTGTACTTAGTGTACCATGAAGAAACGAAGGATGAAGCGCAACACAGAATTTGGACTTTTTACGAAGCCATCAAGTTTGGCTTTGAAATAACTGGGGTCTTCATTCCTGATAAATCGAATATTCTGTCAGGGATGAAGACCTTTTTTTTTGATGAAGTACGTTCGATGTTGGACGTTCAAAAAAAGCTTTACATTGCCGCATGTATATTTTTATTCTTCTGGCATGGTAAAACCTTTTAGGGTCGCACCAGCAGCGCTGGTGGTTTAATTATGTTATCTGCGTTTATCTGCGTATCTCTGCGGCTGATTTTTTTTTGAAATAGGTTTTGTCCGCTGTTTTCCGTGTGATCATGGCGATATCTTTCTGCACAATAAAAATACCCGGGTCATGTTGACTCAATGTTGCGATGATCGGCAAAGAATGGTAGGAGTTGGGAAAACGCATCAATATGCGTTGTGGTCCTCACCAGCGCATGGTCATTATCTATAAGGAGATAAATACAGATGAATTACCAGATGATTCACAGTTGCATCCGGGTCATGGATCTTGAAAAGTCGGAACAATTTTACCAGCAGGCATTCGGTTTTGAAGTCGCGCGGCGCATGGATTTTCCTGAATATAAATTTACTCTTTCTTATCTGCGTACTCCCGGCGGAGCCTTTGAACTTGAGCTGACCTATAATTATGACCAGCCGGAGCCGTATGTGTTGGGTAGCGGCTATGGACACCTGGCGCTTGGCGTTAAAGATCTGGAGGCATCGCACCGGCAGCACGAGGAAATGGGGCTCAAGCCGGAGCCGCTCAACGGGCTGCCCGGCGGTGAAGCAAAATTTTATTTTCTCGCTGATCCGGACGGGTATCTGGTGGAGGTGATGAGGGTTTGATTGGGCAGTAAAAATCCTGACCCAAAGGGCCAGGCATTGGGTTAAGCCCAGGGGGCATGGTTTACTGACCATTATATATTAAACTGATAATACCAATACTCAATTTTCATAATCTTAATCTGTCTTTTGATGAAAGACTTCCGTAAAAAAGATTATGATTAAGAGAAAGATTACGATTAAGAACTAAACCAAATCATCATTCAGGGCATAGCCTAATATCTCTTACCTGACTCGGAGGGCAAGGCTTTATAATTTAAAGTAAATTTCGTAACTCAAGATTTGAGCTCTTTGCCAATTTTGTAAGAATGGTAAATCTTTTTTTTTGCTATCGATATCTGTCCCTCTTTTGTTTTCTCTTTACTTTTCTTTGGGGCCAAAGAAGTTGCCCATGTAAAAAGTCAGATTCCGATGGCAAAGAAAAAAGTTCCAAATTCGAGGCGCGCAAACCCGGCTTTATAATTAGCCGCAGACCCACGCAGATAAACGCAGACGTAAATACAAATTATCCTATTCATGGGTTTAATGGTGCTCTTCACAGCCTGTTGAATATCCAAAACAGAATTAAACATCATGGGGTATTTTGTTTAAAGACCCGGCGCTCACTTGTTATTCAAGATTTAATGATCGGAATTGTTTCGGGGAAAATTATTTAATAATCACCAGATGAGCCTCTTAAGAATGGGTCAAGAGCAGATCTGCCCCCAGTCTCTAGGCGGATATGGCAATGAAACTTTTATTTCGTCAACCCCAATCCCGGTACGTCAAAATAAGGATAAAGATAGAAATTTTTCGCCGAAGGGGTTTGCCCATTGCGATGCGGCCCTGAAACGATGGTTTTCGTGGAAGAAGGGGGACACTGTTTAAGCGGGTTAAAAACAGTAAACCTGTCGGTTTCGACAAACTATATAATGACAAAAAACCCGGCATGCCACTGTACAGAGCGAGTTTGTCCTCCGCCACGAAAACCATCGGGTCAGGGAACACCGCAGCGCAGGGTGGGTTCTTTTGTTACTTTTCTTGCCCATCAAGAAAAGTAAAGAGGATAAGATGCTGGGGGGTTACAGTTATCGAATTCGTAAGACTGATTTTATTTTTTCCCGTTACAATTCGTTAATTGGTCGGGTGTCTTTGCTGTAATAGAGTTTGTACACTTTGTAAACAATGTCCCGGTTCATTCCTTTCGTTCGTTTGAAAATCGAAAATATTCTCTACTTTTCTTTGGCGGGCAAAGCAAAGTAGCAAAAGAAACCCGCCCTGCAGCACGTTCCCTCGATCCGCAGGTTTCCATGGCGGGATCAAAAACTCGCTCAATCTTTGGCCCGCAAAGTTTGTTTTATTTCTTGTTCACCTTTTTGCCTCTCAAAGACGTCAGCGGTAGCGCCGCTCAGACAGTTTGCTCCCTTGTTCCATGGAAACCAACTTCTCTCGGCTGTGCTGCAATGGGATTCCCCCGGCGTTCAAGCTGTTGCACAAATTTTGTGAAATAAAAGTGGCATTTTGGAAGGTTGTTGAATTCCCCGTTTTGCTCTTCCGGAAAACTGGCAACCAGTTGCCTGGGCCAACCAAGATTTTTTGTCGAAGGGTTTTGCCCATTGCGATGCGGCCCTGAACCGATGGTTTGCGTGGAAGAAGGGGGACACTGTTTGAGCGGGTCAAATGCGGTAAGCCTGTCGGTTTCGACAAACTATATAATGACAAAAAACCCGGCATGCCACTGTACAGAGCGAGTTTGTCCTCCGCCACGAAAACCATCGGGTCAGGGAACACCGCAGCGCAGGGCTGGGTTCTTTTGTTACTTTTCTTGCCCATCAAGAAAAGTAAAGGTGATAAGATGCTGGGAGTTTACAGTTATCGAATTCGTAAGACTGATTTTATTTTTTCCCGTTACAATTCGTTAATTGGTCGGGTGTCTTTGCTGAAATAGAGTTTGTACAATTTGTCAACAACGGTTCGCGTCCCGGTTCACACAGGATTTGCGCGCCTCGCCAATTTTATAAGATTTGGTGGTACTTTTTTCTTTGCCATCAGAAATCGACTTTTTACGAGTTCATCATATACTGAATTCATTAATATTTTTTTCAACATAATCCAGCATTAAAGTGTCTAATGGCTCAGATAAATTATAAAATGCATTGTCACATTCCTCCCAGAGATCCATTTCAAAATCTTCTGTGATTATTTTAAGATGCTGAACCCTGGTGTTATCGTCCAGAGATGAGGGGTTTCCTAAAATACCGACTGCCTTCTGGGCGATCTTTTTGCCTTCCACAGAGTTGATGACTTCAAGTGCCGGCACAAGAACATCTGCAAGTTGACCCGTGCTGTTAAAAAAGAACTGGCTGAAACCGCCGTTATTAATTTCCCGCATCATCCCTTCAATGATGTAAAAATATCGTTCAGGAGTTGAAAATGAACTTAACCCCTGTTTTTGCTCTTTTTCAAAAAGAATGAATCCAATGTTTGACACCAGCTCCCAATCATCCGTTTTTCCCCTCTGGCCCACAACATCTTCAACAGTCTTTCCGAACTTCAGAAAATCAATGTTACCCGCCTGAACACTAAAATCATCTGTAATAAATCCATTTACACCGGGGATTTCTGATTTTATTTTATCGATCAGTGTTTTTTCAGGATCCATAGAAAGGATTCGCCATACGCTCCGGACAATGGCTTCCGCATCTTCCATGTTTCCGGATTCCCTGCACGCAAGGGCGTACCATCCGGCGCACATTGCCAGAATCGACCATACAGCCGGGTTATAAGAATTGGTGATTAAGGCCATCAATGCCAGGCCGAGCTCTTTTTGTGCGGATGGCAAATCTGAAGGAAGGGCAATCATCCCCCGGCAGATTCTTGAAAATGTTTCACCCAGCGGTGGTAATTCATCTGTGTCAATTCCATTCAATATTTGCTTTGACGCTTCTTTTGAGCCAAACCTGGCTTCTGCCAGGGCCAGGTCGAGTAACATAATCGGATTATTGTCTGACGCATCAGCAGCAGACCTTAATCCTTTTAAGTAGCCCGGGGCGTCATTTGCCAGGTAATGCAGCAGCGCTTTTCTGCTTTCATATACACCCGGCCCAAGCGTTAAGATTTTCTTTTTCAGTTTTTTAAAACTCTTTACACCAGAAGAAAAGTCGCCCTCAATAACCGTCAGTTGCGTCTCTTTTACAGCCAGATCAAGAACGAGTGCTTCATCGTCCACATTATCGCGCAAAACATATATACACTCCCTGCATGACGCCCATTCGCCAAGCGCCAAACAGGCCTGCAGGGCATCATATGCATCTGCCGCATCCTCTACATCTTCGGGAAATAAAAACGCCAGGTTACCTAAAGCTTCAAGTACTTTTGCGTGTAGCTCTCTATCTATATTCAAAAAATCACCTCATTTGATTATTATGAACCAAAACTTTGAAACATAAGGAATATAACAAAAATATCACAACATGCGCCGATGATAAAAAAGATCAAAGGAATTTTTTGAATAACAAACCCGGCCCCGGAGGACAACCCGGAAAAACAAATGACCTGTTTAATTCCATAAGCCGCGCCGTAAGCCAGAATGCCGGGCGCATGTCCCATGCCGATTTTCATTTTTCCGGAAAGAACCATCTGCGACACATGCCACATGAAAAACGTATAAATAAAAACAAGCACACAGATTACAGCTCCCTGAAAAACCAGGATCTTTTTGGTTAAAGAGGGATTGACTCGCGTCAACAGATAACCGCCGGCCAGAACAATTCCTGCTGTTATCTGAACAGCCAGAAATTCGGGGGGAAAGGGAAAATCAGCCTTGCCCTTTAAAAAGAAAAAAATAATGCCTGGCAGCATCATTAACCCCAGGATGCCGTTGCTTTTAAGGCAGTCTTTTTCTTCAAGCGGTTCCGGGCCGAGCAATATTTTTATATTATTTATAATCCCTTTTTTCTTTTTAGGTTTTGCCCTGGATGCATCAGGGTCTGCTTCTTTCAACATTTCCCTTTCTTTAACCGCCACAGCCATGTTGTATATGTCTTCAGAAGTCCGGTAAGGTTCTAAAATATCGATCATTTTCATGTATTCATCATCAGGCCGCCCGCCCATGATTTCCTTTTTTTTCCGCTTGTTATAAAGGACATACAGATGATTGTTACCATCAGTCCCTTTCGATAGAAACTTCAAAATCGGAAAACTGTTTCCGCTGACAGCAAAAGAACCCAGGTCCTCTTTTTTCACTTGAAGGACCTGCTTGAAATTTCCCCATATTCCATGGCTGTAAGCAAAATAAGACGGGTGAAGGGTTAGTTTTTCGGTTATAAAAAGTGCGCGGATAATTTTTCGATAAATAAAAACAGATAACCAGACGGCAAAAAGCAGTTGAAGCAATATAGGGATTAACAGCAGATACTTCTCTTCCGGCGGAATTTCTGGCGGGATTTCAGGAGGCAAGTCTGTCATCGTTGATGCGATTTCCGGCAGGGTTGTAACTGCACCAAAAATTATGAATCCGCAGAACAGCAGCAGAAAAGGAATTAAAAACCAGTGATTTTTTAAATCTTCTTTGCTGATGGCCGGATAACTGATTTCAATCGTATCCTGGTCACGCCAGACTTGAGTTTCGCGTTCTGATTTCAGATCTGCAATGATATTTGAAAAGAATGACAGGTTCTATCTCCGGTTTTTCTTTTGCTTCATCACACTTTTAATTAACTTTCCAAATTGTTTATCTTTTTGTTTTTTATCTAAATATGACTTTTCAAATAGGGTCGGACCAAGCTTTGCTTCTTAATGCTCCGATTATATAGTTAAAAATTTAAGTGTGTTGCTTTTTAGGGCTCTTAGAAGGGGTATTTTAATGGCAAAATAGCCACTTTAAGAAAATATGCATATTTAACCTCTAACCGAATCCTAAGTCCCAATAAAACTTGTTTTCAAATTCATTTTTCTTATTAACAGTATTTCCGTATGGTTTCTGAGTTTCTTTAAGTTCGTAACCTGCTTCTGAATTTACTGTTTGGCGGCCATTAGCCTTATCACCCAGAAGCTTTTTTGTTTTTTCAATAAATAATTTATCACCAACGGCAATGCTTTGTGTCCACTTTAAATCTTTTTTATGCGTTTGCTTCAAGGCATCGTTTACCCATTGATTATGAGTATCTTTTAAAGCATCGTAATCATTAAATTCCAATAATTTCATCAGGTAGTTATGGTTTATCAATCCATATCTTTTACGGGGATTCTGAATCTCATTATATCCGGATTGTTTCCATTGATCAGGATGCCCAACAACCCCGGCACGAACCATATTCATGTCGATATAATTGATACACTGTATTAAATGTTTGTTATTTTGCACAGCGGTTGCATGGTATCTGTCTTCCCAGAAAGCACCTTTACGTTTTTTTCTTTGGTTATATTCCTGTCCTGTTCTGCCTGCAATCAGTTGTATTGATTTTGGAATACAATCATGGGCACATTTTTTATCACTGACAAGCAGATGAATATGATTGGAAGTGATGATGTAATTCAGAATACATAGCCCATATCTTTTTTTTGCCTCAAACAGCCAATATAATAACCGTTGTCGATCTTTTACCAGTTTCAGTAAAAATTCTTTTTTATGACAACGATGAGTTATATGCCATAGATACCCTGAAAGAAAGTGCCGATTTGCACGAGCCATTTAAATTCCTATTTCAACAAGAATTGTCGAAAGACAGCCTTATATTCTTAAAAGGGACATTTTGGCGCTAAAAAGAGCCTTCTAAGAGCTGTTTTTCTGCATGTCAGATTTTTATCATCCATATTAACAGTTTGTTACAATCGGTTGCTTGGTCCGACCCCATTTTTCTGAGGTAATTTTTTAAAGCCTGTTTACAGGTTAATGGATTGGTACGCCTTGAAAAAATAACACTTCCTGAAACCGCACTTCGAGCTTGTTCAACCTTCGGATAAGATCGTGGTTCGCTGCGCTCACACAATCTATCCTTGTTCGTTATAGTGCTTTTTTGTATTACCTTGGCTTCAAATACTTTAGGAGGTCATTAGCAGCATGAACAATCCATTCAGTATCTTTGTAAGCCCATCCACCCATGCCATCTATATTTAACTTAATGTTTTCACTACCTTTACTTTTCTCATAATTATCAATTGCCCTTTTAAAGGAACGTCTATTCCAAAAATGGAGCTGTTCGCAAATTAGAGATAGGGTTATGCCATAGGATCCTGTCAAATTGGAGCGAGGGTTATTTCTAATAGCTAAGAGTTCACTACGAATTGGATTAATCAAATCATTAAACTCTTTCCTTTTATCTCTTCCGATAGCGAGTCGGTTGCTCACAAGATATCCAATAAAAGCTCCAAGAAGAGTAAATGCAAATTTTTCCAAAATACCATTCATAGGACCCTATAGCATTCAATTATTAAGGGTTTCATAATCATTTTGCTTTTTGTATGATTCTTTATCGCACTATAACGCTTGCCATCGCTGGCTTTGAGGAGCGTCAGCGGAACAAAATCCAGTGCATGGCATTGTTAGCCTATTAATTTTTCTTCAGCGACAAAATCGTTAAGAGCTTTAATTAAAGATTCTTCATCGTCAATAGGTTTATATAATTCTTTATTGCTTAATAAATAGTTAACAAACTTCTTTTTACTAAGTTTGTCTGTCAGTTTGTCATTGAAGTGACACGCGAACTGATCATATGATTTCTTATAAAAATTATTGTAATCATTCTTGCAAAAAATTAACTTGTCATTATCTAGATCATTGTACCGATAATGTACAGTTTCATTTCTTCTTAAAACTTCCTGCCGATCAACGGATTTTTTTAATTCCTTCAGCTCCTCGATTATAAAATCCTCTTTAGAAACTTCCTTTGTATCGATTTTTGCGGCAGTAAAAGTCCCAAAATGTTTAAGAAATGTTGTGTATCCCGGATCTTTTATTGATTTATCATATGTTGCCTTAATTTTTTCACTTAGCGCCTTTTTAAAGTCCACTATTTTATTAAACCTTAAATCTCTTGGATACTCGAGGTGTTCTATTGGTGATGTGTCAAAAGAATAACTAGTATTATCATCCTTTATTATTATGGTTGGCTTATCAAACGCAAGCCTAAGGCCAAGTTCGAACATTACGTTGGGATTCTTTCCGCTAACATCGCAAACAACAACTGGATTTTCATAAAGGTTTTGTATAATTCTCTTCTGAATTATTCCAACATCGTCTGCATAGCTAACCAAGTTAGGCACAAATCCAGCATTCTCAACAGCGTTACTAATTATTTCTTTTACATCTTTCCAATGCTGCTCATTGCATCCATCTATTGCTGAAATTGGCATTACTAAACCACATTTATTGAGTTCAGTCTTTGGTTTACTTTTCGCCATCTTGTCCTCCAATGTCTATTGTAATCGGGGTCGCACCTTGATTATTGCTTTAAAATTAATGATTTTAAACCATGAGTGGCAATTTATCAAAAATAATATCTAATTGGAAGGACTAAATAAATTAATGCCATTTTTTCAGGAATATAATTCAAAACAGTAGAATAATGGCATGGGACCGAATCCTTAACATTTTTACGCAGTCGCGCACTACAGAAGCTGACGAAAAAGCGGGCTGGAAAGTCTGTTGGGTTAAAAAAATAAGGGGTTCAGACCCTGATCATTTCCCAAGCGACGTATACATCACATGGGCATCCACAAAACCCAGGCGATGGTGGGAAAAAGCTTCAGGTAACGTACCGATTATTTCAAATCCGTGCTGCTGCAAAGCTTACAGCACCAATATTTGTTGAAACAACAAGGTTGAACTGCATGGCACGGAATCCCATTGATAGCGCCCTTTGTTGTGAATGTTCACACATGGCTGATGCAATAAAATTATCTGGTTATCTACATTGCTCAAGTGGTGTTATATTTCTCGGATTCGATAGCGATTTCGATAGCGATTTCGAAGCCTCAACTTGAGCGAACCGGATAAGCAGATAAAATTATTCCCCGATTGATTTTGCCAGATCTGATCCCAATTCCGCGGCCCTGATCAAGGTGCTGGTTTGTTCTTTTACTTTGGCTTTTGCAAAGGTGCCTAAAACATCCAGTTCGCCGATGATTTCATATCCCAGCGCTTCTAACGGCAGGCGCATGGCATCTATGGTAAATCCCATGTCTTCCTTGTTTTCCTGCTCGCACACAGCTGCAATAACCGCTTTGCGGCCCTGATCAGCCAGCCGGCTGGACCAGGCGCTCGGGCGATTTTTTTCAAAGTTATAAAAACAGTAGAGCCGATCAATAAACGCTTTCATCCAGGCGGTAATATTATAGTTATGGGTGGGGCAAACCAGAACCAGTCCCATAGATGTTATTATTTTCGGGTAAAGAAAAGACATGCCGTCCACATGTGCGGTACATATTTTATCTTTTCGGCATCGCTCGCATCCGATACACGGCTGAAACTCACAGTCAGCCAATCGCAGACTGTCTGCAGGAAGTCGATTTTCACTGACCCCGTTGAGAATGTGGCTTAAAAGGATATCTGAATTTCCGCCTTTTCTGGGACTGCCGGAAAAACCCATCACTTTGGGTTCAGGAGATAAATTTTTAATATCCTGCTGCATTAACGTTTGAAAAGAATTCACAGGCATTTCCTTTGGTTTAAAATTCAGTCAATTTTTCCGGGTTTATATTCGAGTTAATATCCGGGTTTATACCCAGGTAATGACAATTTGTCAAAAACCGATTCAGCCGTTCGAGCAGCTGGATAGACAGGTCTGAATTTTCCTCGGTTTTCGCGTGTGCTCTTAATTCCCCGTGCGAACGAAATCACCCGGATTTAAAAATTGATCCCTATGCTGGCAAGGCCGATGACGGTCCGGCTGTCGAAGAAATCAATATTGGCGTCCGACCAGACATAGCCGGCGCCAGCGCTTGCAAAGAGACGTTCCATCCCGAAAAGATTCAGGCGCATCACCTGGGCAAAGGTCGTGATGCCGGACTCATGCCGGGTTTTGCCGAACAGCGGATGGGCCTTTTGATATTGGTCATAAGATCCGGACACAATGCCGATGATGACCCATGGCGGTCTTACACGCTGCATCAGCACACCGAATTTGATTCCCTGATAGCTGTTGCTGCGGCCATCGATGTCGCCATAAGTATAGTTTAATTCCGGGCTGAGGATAATTCCCGGCTGCAGGGGCAGGGTGTACTTGACTCCCAGTTCATGGACCAAACCGCTGCGTTTGAGATCGTTTTCAATGTCGCCGATCTCATCGTCTTTAATTTCGATACGGTCGATGCTGAAGTTTACTTCCCAGGGACTGCCGGCAATTTCCTGTAATTGGACACGCAGCCCATAAACATCCACGTCGGTCTGATCCCGGGCAATGACAGTCTGATACGGATTTTTCCAAACTTCTTTGACGGGCAGCCAGGTTGCCGCAACATCCAGCGTTCCGGAAGCCATCGGCCGGCTAACACCTGCGGCCAAAGCGAATCCTTCGCCGACTTCCAGGGGATTGCCGGCATAGAGAGCGGTGCCGTTTTCAAACTGGTAGCGCAGGTAAGCGGATGCCAGCCCGGAGCTTAAATCATGGGTGTCGGCCGGTCCGTCAAGATCCTCGGTGCGGCGGTTGGTGTCCTCGGTGGATAACTGGCTGTCGGTCTGCATAAAAAAAGCCCCAGCCTGCAGTCGGCCTGAAAAACCGGACTCTGAGCCCTCAGGGCCCTGTGCGTGCAGTGTCATTGGTGCAGTGATAAAACAAAAGGTAATAAGCAGATGTCGCAGGATGTGTTTCATGGGTTGTGTTTCCTTTCAGGTTTTGTTCTTTCCGGACAAACAGAAAGATCGTTTTGAAAAGTTTTTGGCTGATTAAAAAACGCGCTAAACAAGAAATAAAATCCGGATATATTGAGAATAAATCCGATGCCGACGTCCGGCAAGAGCCGAACTATCCGGATGATAATAAACAATGAGAAGGCTTTATTTGACTCATTCATCAGCTGCCTCGAATCTCAAGATGTTTTTTTGAAAAAAATATGTCTTTGTCCATTGCAATGATCGCGGCGGCAATCGCCGTAAGAAGGACGGTTTCTATACATTTTGTAATCTGTGTCATTTCCAGCACCTCCTGAGAGATATTGATAATAAAATGAAAAAGAATCGCTGCGAGCACGCTCTTTCTGTTTTTTACGCAGATCCAGCTGATGATGACTCCCAGCGGGATGATGCTGACAAAAAAGTTCACTGCAAACCAGACGTTTTCAGTCATGATTTTATACTGATAGGAGTTGTTGACAAAAATGAGCGGAAAGTGCCAGAGCGACC
>JAQYVU010000064.1 GCA_030145385.1 Desulfococcaceae bacterium | reverse complement strand
GATATTCAGGGGAAACCTGGCAGATTGGAAACATTATTGCCTGTTTCCATTAAGCCCCATCGTCATTCCGGTAAAAAAATTGAAACGGAGATTGGAAAAAAAAGGAAAGGCTGCCGATCAGGCATGAGACCCAAGATGAACATCATTTAATCATTCCCTTCCCGGTTTCCGATATACCCCCTGAATGGTCCGGATCCGGTCTTCGGTCAGATTGCGAAACACATTACTGGATTTTTCGGCAGCTGTTTTGCCGAGCAGCAGCGAAATTCCGGGGCGTGCGCCGTTTGCTGCCGGTGACCGGATGCCTGTCCTTGTCCCTGAATCCTTCCGTGATGCTGCAATGGTTTGAAACCATTTAACAGCGGCTGAGGAGACATCAACCCATTGCAGTGCCTCAAATCCACTTTTCTTTAAACTCAGGCAAAGGTCATCCGGGCGGAGCAAAAAACTCATGGATGGATCAGCCGCCCAGGGTACCGGATAATGCGGTGGGAAATTTGATCCGCCACATACTTCATACAATGCAAATATCCCGCCGGGCTTGAGGATGCGGAAAACACTGTCAAACAGCTTTGTTTTGTCTTCAATATTCATAATGGTATGCAGGGTCCACGCCGCATCAAATGTGTGGTCTTCAAATGTCAGCGCGGTCATGTCGCCCTGCTGAAAATTTACCATGTGTGACAGACCGGTCTGTTCCGTTATCATTGTTCCTGCTTCACAATATTCTTCAACAAGCTCAATGCCCGTGACAACACACCCGAATTCCGCGGCCAGCATCCGGGCCGGGCCGCCAACCCCGCATCCGAGATCAAGAACGTTCATGTCTTTTTTCAAATCCGCCAGCCGGGCAAGTTCTCTTGTGGCTTCCCGGCCCCGGATGTGAAATTCGTCCAGCGATTCGGTATCCGTGTAATCTTTAATCCGCTGGCCGGCCCTGTCAAATGCCGTCTTGATGTTGGATTCAAGATTATTTTGACGGTAATGTGACTTAATGGATTGTTTATTATCCTCTGATTGCATTTGTTTAAATCAAACCTTCCGACGTTGAGTCATTCACAGCAGGAGTATTAAATTGCCGGGCTATTTGTGACGCATATTAAGACGCCTGTTATTTAAATTTAAAGAATTCAGCATACCTGTTTTTTGGCCGTGGCCGGCTTGATCCAAATCAAAACCGGCCATTGTTCATTGACAACAGTTTTTTTTATGTATAGATCAACCTTATTTTCGATAAGATAACTGAATACTTGCCACATGCTTCAGGATGAGAAATGAACTTTCAGCCATTTTTACTTCAGCCATTTTCTCCTACAACCTCACTGCCTGGTTTGAAAATATTCGGCAATATCACCCATGATTCGGGGGATCTTTTCGTATCATATACGCTTTCCGGGCCCATTGATCAAATAATGATTCCTGTTGCCGAAAAAATACCGAACCGCAAAAACCGCTTGTGGGAAAATACATGCTTTGAACTTTTTTTAAGAGTTAAAAATTCAGATCCATACCGTGAATTTAACCTGTCCCCATCCGGCAACTGGAATGTTTATCGGTTTGATGCTTACCGCAAGAACATGGCCGAGGAAACCGCTTTTTCCGCGCTGCCGTTTTGCGTATCCAGGCAAACGGATACACTATGCATAGATGTAAAATTTAATTTAAAAAAAATCATCCCGCCGGATCTCCCTGCCCAGGCAGCCGTCAGTGCTGTAATCAAATCCGTAAACAAAGGAACTTCCTTTTGGGCCCTGTCCCATCCCGGCCCCAAACCTGATTTTCACCATCCGGACAGCTTTATCCTTGAATTGTAAACCTGATTTTATATACATAAATATGGTTGAGTATTAAAAAGAACCGATTTCATATTTGAACAAACCGTAAAAATCAGGATAACCATGGCCCTTACCGGTGATTTAAAAACTTTTTTTATTACGACGATATTGCAGCTTCTGCATAATAATTCCAAAACCGGTGCGCTGCGTGTCTGGCGCGCACATGAAGAAGTCAGAATTTTTTTCCAGGACGGTGCCATCATTTATGCCATGAAAGCACAACACAATAACCGCCTGGGCCAGCTCCTCAAAAAGCAGGGTCTGATTTCCGATCAGCAACTCAGAGAATGTTTGAGAACAGGCCATGAGAAGAAATTAACCCTGGGCAAAGTTATTTTCGATAAAGGATATGTGACCCGGGATTGTCTGGAAAAAATCATCTTTAAACAGGCGGAAAACGCGATTTTTGAAATGATTTTCTGGGACAACGGAAACTTTGAATATAAAGACGCCTTTATCAACCTGGACAAGCTGATTATAAAAAAAATCAATACCATGTCCGTTATTTTAGAAGCATCCCGCAGAATAGATGAAATGTCTGTTTTTAAAAAACAGATTCCTGAAGATACCGTAAAATTCAAACTGTCTGAAAAAGCGTCAGGATTTAAGGATATCGTTCTAAATGAGGACGAATTGCAGATTCTGTTACTTGTTGACGGCCAGGCGACCGTCGGGGATATCATCCGGGACGGATTATATGATCAATACTTTGCATATAGAATTTTAAACACCCTGATAACATCAGGCAATATTGAACCGGTCGACACCGTTTCCCCCGTCCGGCAGGCACAAGCAGCGCTTGAGGAAATCAGGGATACGAATGATCCACGTCATGAGTAAAAAATCCATGCCAAATCAGTATCTTTGCATAAGCCGTATCAATAACCCTTCATGCAAACAATAAGAACATCATGACATACAAAGCTTTTTTATTTGACCTGGACGGAACCCTGCTCAATACAATAAGTGACATCAGCAATTCCGTGAACCGCGTTTTATCCCGGCATGATTTTTCGGTCCATTCAACAGATGCCTATCGTTATTTTATCGGTGACGGTGCCCTGACATTAATTGAACGCGCCCTGCCCGAAGAGTACAGAAATGAAGACATCATCCAAAAATGTCATGAGGAATTCAATCATGATTACAGAAAAAACTGGAATATCAAAACATCGGTCTATGACGGAATTGCCGATATGCTGGATGTACTCTGTGCCCGCGGCATCCGACTGTCCATTCTTTCCAATAAACCCCACGAATTTACATTAATGTGTGCTAAAGCGTATCTGCGCAAATGGCCCTTTGAAATTATTTTCGGTCACCAGGAAAAAATCCCAAAAAAACCGGACCCGGCCGGCGCATTGCTGATCTCTAAAAAAATGAAAATTTCTCCTTCTGAATTTATTTTTCTTGGCGATTCTGGAATTGACATGAAGACCGCCTGGGCCGCCGGAATGTTCCCGGCCGCTGCCCTTTGGGGATTTCGGACAAAAGATGAATTAAAAGAAAATGGTGCCAAAGCACTACTGAATCATCCGATGGAAATTTTATCGTTCTTAGACTGATGCATAAGACAGTTGGCTATTAAAATAAGATGTTATGAATTAAAATTGTAAAAAAAACACAATTTACAATTTTTAATTAACGTAAACGTTATTTTGTGATAAAGTTATTTATTTGATTTAAATAACAAATCTATTTAATTTGTTATAATAAAAAGAAGTTCAATCCGGATTGCCAACAAGGAGCGGTCTTAATGAATCGCCGGGTAACAATATATTTAATCATGCTCTGCCTTTTAACAACGTTTGGGCATCCCCGCGCATCGGCAGCGCCCGGGAAAATCGTCTTTGTCAGCATTGCACCGCAGAAATACTTTGTGGATGCCATCGGTGGCGATTTTGTAAAAACAACAGTGATTGTGCCACCCAATCACAGCCCGGCGGACTATGAACCCTCCCCCTCACAGATGATCCAAATGTCAAAAGCGGACTCTTATTTTGCAATCGGGGTTGCCTTTGAAACCAAATGGCTGAAAAATTTTTCTGACATCAACCCCGGTATGAAGATCGTTCACACGGATGCCGGTATTGAAAAAAAACCGATTAACCGCCATAAAAAACAGGATCAATTGGGAACCCAGGCTCAGGCAGCGACCCATCAGAACCATGACCCGCATCCTCACCATGGCACTCCGGACCCGCATATCTGGCTGTCTCCGCCGCTGGTAAAGATTCAGGCCGAGCATATCCTAAACGGCCTGGTTTCAATAGATCCGGTTAACCGTGAAAATTATAAAAATAATTATTTAAAATTTCTTGACCAAATTGACCGCCTGGATAACGAGTTAACCACTCTGTTTTCCACAGAAACCCGGGAGAATAAATTTCTGGTGTTTCACCCCTCGTGGGGATATTTTGCCGATGCTTATGGCCTGACGCAAATATCTATCGAAATTGAAGGAAAATCACCCAAGGCCCGTGACGTAAAAAATCTGATTGAATTTGCCAGACAGCATCATATTCAGCTCATTTTTGTTCAGCCCCAGTTTTCTGTAAAACATGCGGAAATTATCGCAAATGAAATCAACGGGCAGCTGATTTATACGGATCCTCTGGCTGAAAACTGGTATGACAATATCCGGGCAGTGGCTGTGTCCATCAAACAGGCATTAAAATAGATGGCTTCGCAAAAAGTCCAAATTCTGTGTTGCACGGCACGCTTCGTCACTGCAGTGTAGGCTTGCTACGCCTCATTCCTCAGAGTTTGTGCGCCTTGCCATTTTTTATGAACTTGGTGGAGCTTTTTTCGTTGCCATCTGAATCTGGCTTTTTACAGGATTATTAAAATAAAATTATGAAAAACCCGATCATTGAAATCAGCCATTTATACTTTTCATACAACGGCACACCCGTATTACGCGATGTGTCCCTGCATATCCGGGAAAAGGAATTTGTCGCTTTTATCGGTCCGAACGGCGGCGGCAAAACCACTCTGATCAAACTGCTGCTGGGTCTTTTGAAACCGGACCGGGGCACAATCAGAATTATGGGGCAGCTACCCGCTAAAGTCGCCCACCGCATCGGATATGTCCCCCAGGATGTCAGCATTAACAAATCATTCCCCATTTCCGTGATGGATGTAGTTTTAATGGGGCGTCTGAAGTCTCACGGATGGACACGGATTTCAAAAAAAGACAGACATGCGGCAAACAGTGCACTCGAAAGCATTGAAATGCTCGAATTTAAGAATCGAAAAATTGACGACCTGTCCGGTGGTCAACGGGAACGTGTATTTATTGCAAGGGCCCTGGCCACTGATCCGGACATCCTTTTTTTGGACGAACCCACGGCAAACATCGACTCCCAGGGCAGAACGTATCTTTATGCACTCTTAAAAGAATTAAATAAAACTAAAACCATTTTTGTCGTCAGCCACGATACCATGGTATTGTCAAGTTATGTCACATCCGTGGCATGCGTGAATAAAGATGTCCATTATCATGATGATGCTGAAATTACCGAAGAAATGCTGGATATGGGATATCACTGCCCGGTGGAATTGATTGCCCACGGTATTCCCCACCGTATATTAAAAACCCATGGGGACAATCAATGATCGAGGCGCTTCAATTTGAATTCATGAGAAATGCGGTTATTGCGGGATGCTTTACCAGCCTGATATGCGGTGTGATCGGCTCGTTTGTTGTGGTCAACCGCCTGGTTTTTCTTGCCGGCGGGATCGCCCATGCCGCTTTCGGGGGGATCGGCATTGCCTTCTTTTTCGGGATTCCCTATATGCTCGGCACCCTGGGTTTCTCTCTGATCGCCGCGATGATAATGACTGCCGTGGTTTTAAAGAATAAAAGCCGGGCAGATACATTTATCGGGATTCTCTGGGCGGTGGGAATGGCCACGGGTATTATCCTGCTGGA
The DNA here is from genome assembly GCA_030145385.1 of Desulfococcaceae bacterium. Taxonomy (GTDB): domain Bacteria; phylum Desulfobacterota; class Desulfobacteria; order Desulfobacterales; family Desulfosalsimonadaceae; genus SURF-3. The sequence continues at coordinate 21,372 of JAQYVU010000064.1, read as the reverse complement.
CATGACCCCCGGATACAATGTCAACCTCATGAGTTACCTTTTCGGCAGCATTCTTGCCGTACCGGGCTCTGATATCGGATGGATGATCGGATTAAGCATTTTTACCATAACCGCTGCCGTATTTTTTTACCGTGGCCTGCTGGCAATCTCCTATGATGATGAATTTGCCAGACTCCGCGGGGTGCCGGTCAACCTGATTTATTTTTTATTCATCGGTCTTGTTGCAGTATCAATCGTCATTATTATCCGGGTGGTGGGCCTGATTCTGGTCATCGCACTGCTGACCATCCCCCCTTATATTGCTGAAAAATATTCCAGGTCGCTTGCGCAAATGATGATACTGTCCACCCTGCTGGCTGTTGTGTTTAACTTGAGTGGTTTATGGCTGGCATACACTTACAACCTGACATCCGGTGCAACGATTATCCTTGTGGCGGCCGCAGCCTTTTTCTTTTCCATGATTGCGGATGCGGTTTTAAACAAAATCCGCCCGGAGACAGTCTAATATTTTAAATATGTATTTTGAACAACAGGCTTTGTTTCTATGATTTTAAATCAGCCGTTTACACAAATATCTAATGATGGAAATTTTTACATTGATATCCGGTCCAGCCTGGACGTTTACCTGAAATACACCCCATGGAAAAACGGTTTAAACATTTACCGCCGCCAAAACGCCCAATGGGAACCGGAACACCGCGACCCGGATCTCCCGCTGGTCAGTGAAGCCCACGTCAATTCACCGGACCTGCCTGTTTACCATTTTATCAAACAAATTCCGGAGAACGTCCGGTCACGGATTTTATCGTTTAATTATCTGCAGACCACCATGCTGCAACTGACGGCCCGGTCGGAAAAAGCCATGGAACTGTTTTATGACATCCCGATATTGCTCTGGCTGATTGCCGAAAAATATCACCAACAAAACTGGACATTGGAAAAATGCGACATTGTTTTAGGGAAAAAACGCAAATCCATTTTAAAAGAAATATTAAATACCGGGACTAAGGCGGATGTTAAATTCCTGAAAAAAATCAAGTTAATGTATGGAGAAACAGATGAACTGGCAGTAATCAAGACAGCGATCCTTGAGGGCAAACAGGGCGGACACCTGAAACACTGGCATACGATTCCGGTTCAGATCATCGCGCTGCTCCAGCGTTTTCCGAATTTAAGCGAGGCTTCTTTTTTACGGGTGATCGCCACAAAAATGTATGACCGGATTGCAGATGGTATCTCGGATTCATACCGGATCTGCAAGCTTTGGGATGATATCTATCATATGGGTTCCGTTCTCAATATTGAAAACCTGCCGGCGATTTTAAATCAAACGAAAACCGTTGACGCGCTTTTAAACATTCATGACCGATGGATGGAACGTCTGCATCGAAAAGAAACGATCATCTCCAGAGGAAAATCGTTCCGGCCTCCGCCGATCCCCGGCAATAAAAATATCTATCCGATTCTGACATTTGAAGACCTTCTGGCTGAAGGCAAATTCATGCACCATTGCGTCGGCGGCTACGTAAACAAAATTAACAGCGGCGACAGTTATATATACAGAGTACTTCAACCCGAACGGGCAACGCTTGAAATTATCGATCATGGCAGACATGCAAGGATCGGGGAGTTCCGGCGATTATACAATCAGAGCCCGTCCAACAGATCGTATTTAAATGTAACCGACTGGCTTGATAACTATAAAAAAAGTTTAACCCTGTAAATAAAACAGCTAAAATTTTATGATAAATTTTATTTTTTTTCACATAAACACTGTTAATACCTGCAAACGTTTATCTTCAGGCGGTTTGCCCGTTCATGTGATCCCTGGTTTATTATTCTTCAGCCTGTTCTTCCTTTTCACCGGATGCATCATGCATAAATATCCGATTTCAGCCGAAGGCGATGCCCAATCCCCGGCATCACAGATTATCCATCTTTACCAGGGCCCGCTAAACCATCTTTCAGCTGTCCGCCATGGCGGATGCCCCATGCACCCCAACTGTTCGGCATACGGCCTTGCCGCCATAGAAAAGCATGGCGCTCTGGTCGGATGGATGATGGCATTTGACCGCCTCATGAGATGCGGCCTGGATGAAACCCTCCTGTCACCCGAAGTACTGGTTGATGGCAGCTGGAAATATGTTGATACGCTGGAACATAATGATTTTTGGTGGTGTTCGGCAGATGAAAATACCACTTTCATCAATACACAACCTTCAGACCAATCCCTGGATTGGGGGATTTCAGTTGAGTAAAGGAGAATTAATGAGCCAGGAAATTGATGCATACACACCCAAGCACCCGATTCGGGTTGTAACGGCGACCGCTCTGTTTGACGGTCATGACGCGGCCATCAATATTATCCGGAGAATTTTGCAGGATTCCGGCGCGGAAGTCATTCACCTCGGACACAATCGATCGGTCATGGAAATTGCAAAAGCTGCGATTGAAGAAGGTGTCCAGGGGATTGCCATCTCCAGTTACCAGGGCGGTCATATTGAATTTTTTAAATATCTGTATGATCTTCTCAAAGAAAAAGACGCCACGCATATTAAAATATTCGGCGGCGGCGGCGGTGTCATTGTTCCAAACGAAATAAGGGAGCTTGAAGATTACGGGATCACAAAAATATATTCTCCCTCGGACGGTTCGGAAATGGGGCTTCAGGGAATGATTAATCATATGATGAGTGAAATGGATTTCCTGCCCGAAATCAACGACAAAACAGACTTTGCGGACCTGACACCGACGGATAGTCTTCCGGTTGCCCATTTGATTTCAGCTGCGGAGTATTCTGTTGCCGCCCAAAACGATATATTCAAAAGTATCAGAGAAAATTTTCTTATAAACCTGCAAGACAAAACCGCACCGGTCATCGGCATCACCGGAACCGGCGGTGCCGGAAAATCGTCTCTGACCGATGAACTGGTCATTCGCCTGCTTCATGATCTTCCTGATATCCATATCGGTATTATTTCCTGCGATCCGTCCCGCAGAAAAACCGGCGGCGCCCTTCTCGGCGACCGGATTCGAATGAACAGCATTGATACGGACCGGGTGTACATGCGCAGCCTGGCCATCCGGGACTCCAGTTCTGAACTGCCGGAAGTCCTGCCCGATGCCATCAATATTTTAAAGGCATCCGGGTTTGATTTAATTATTGCCGAAACCGCAGGCATCGGCCAGGGATCGTCAAAAATATTTGATTTTACAGACCTGTCGGTTTATGTGATGACCAGCGACTACGGCGCGGCATCACAGCTGGAAAAAATTGATATGCTGGATTACGCTGATATTGTCGTGGTAAACAAATATGACAAAGAAGGCAGTGAAGATGCCCTTCGGGATGTCAGGAAACAGGTTCAGCGCAACCTTAAACGATGGAGAAACCCCTTAGAAGATATGCCGGTTTTCGGCACCATTGCTTCCAAATTTAATGATGACGGCGTGACCGCCATGTATCATTTTCTATTAAAAACCATTGCTGAAAAAACAGGATCTAATTTCAAAGAAGACCTGCCTGAACTTAAATCCCGGGTGTCTACTTCAAAAACTATTTTCGTTCCGCCGGAACGGGTCCGCTATCTTTCGGAAATTTCTGACTGTGTAAAGGGTTATCACAAACAGACAAGTAAACAGGCAGATGCCTTAAGGACCGCCTGGCATCTCAGCGAGACCGCCGCAGCGTTTGCCGGCCAAACGGCTGAAGCGGACAAAAGCAATGATCTGACAGACAGGCTCAAAGAACAGATAAAAGCCGCAGAGTCTCAAATCGGGCAAACCACCCGTGAAATCATGGCCCAATGGGAAAAAATCCGGATCGAATACACAAAAGAAGAACTGGTCTACTATGTCCGTGACAATGAAATCCGAATCCCTCTTGCAACCCAATCGCTGTCTCACACGCGGATTCCTAAAATTGCGCTTCCCGGCTTTAAGGATCCCGGAGAAATCTATACATGGATGCGCCGGGAAAACGTGCCCGGCTGTTTCCCTTTTACAGCCGGCGTTTTCCCCTTAAAACGAACGGATGAAGACCCGACCCGGATGTTTGCCGGGGAAGGTGATCCGGCCCGGACCAACCGGCGATTTAAACTGCTTTCCGGAAATTATGAAGCCAATCGTCTGTCAACCGCTTTTGACTCGGTGACCCTCTACGGATTTGATCCGGATACACAGCCGGATGTATTTGGCAAAGTCGGCACATCCGGAGTGAGTGTCTGCAGCATAGAAGATGTAAAAACACTTTACAGCGGTTTTGACCTGGCAGCCCCCAACACATCAGTATCCATGACGATCAATGGACCGGCGCCCATGATGCTGGCCATGTTTTTAAATACCGCCATTGACCAGCAGGTGGATAAATTTGAATCTGATAAAGGACGAGCGCCTACCGAATCTGAATACGCTGAGATTAAGACTTGTGTGATGTCACAGGTCCGGGGAACCGTCCAGGCGGATATTCTAAAGGAAGACCAGGGCCAGAATACCTGTATTTTTTCAGTTGATTTTGCCTTAAAAATGATGGGCGATATCCAGGAATATTTCAATCAAAACAATATCCGAAACTTTTATTCCGTATCTGTCTCCGGCTATCATATTGCCGAGGCCGGGGCAAACCCCATCACACAGGTCGCGTTGACCCTTGCCAATGGATTCACCTATGTGGAATATTACCTGTCCCGTGGCATGGACATCGACAGTTTTGCACCCAACCTGTCATTTTTCTTTTCCAGCGGCATGGACCCGGAATACAGCGTTATCGGTCGGGTGGCCAGGCGCATCTGGGCCATTGCCATGAAAGAAAAATACGGGGCCTGTGAACGTTCGCAAATGCTTAAATACCATATCCAGACATCGGGCCGGTCCCTGCACAGCCAGGAAATTCAATTCAATGACATCCGCACCACCATGCAGGCCTTATATGCTGTCTATGACAACTGCAACAGCCTTCATACCAATGCCTATGATGAGGCGGTGACAACTCCGACGGAAGAATCGGTCCGCCGTTCCCTGGCCATTCAGCTCATTATCAATCGTGAACTGGGAGTGGCAAAAAGCGAAAACATGAATCAGGGCAGTTTTTTCATTGAAACTCTGACAGATCTTGTTGAAGAAGCAATTCTGTCTGAATTTGATCGGATCACTTCCCGCGGGGGGGTCAAAGGCGCCATGGAGCGCGGATACCAGCGGAGCAAAATCCAGGATGAGTCCATATATTATGAACAATTGAAGCATTCCGGTGAGTTCCCCATCATCGGCGTAAATACATTTCTCAATCCTAACGCTAATGACACGGAAACCTTATCCAGCCTGGAATTGGCCCGGGCAACAGACGGCGAAAAACAGTCGCAGCTCAGGCGCAGAAATGATTTTGTCGAAAAAAACCAGGACAAGTCCTCGCCAGCGCTGGAGCAGTTGAAAAAAGTTGCCCTTGACGGGGAAAATATTTTTGCTGAAATGATGAATACGGTTAAGTACTGCACTTTGGGACAGATTACCCAGGCGTTGTACGAGGTGGGCGGCAAATACCGGCGCAACATGTAAAGTATGCTCTGTTTTTTCGTCGGCCTGCGCCTTGCCATCGAACCTGATTCGGCATTTTGAAACAAACTTTATAAAAAATATTATTTTTTAATTAAAAAAAGGAATTCATTATGAAAGAAGCGGTTATTGTCAGTGCAGCACGGACGCCTTTGGGTTCATTTAACGGCAGTTTAGGCGGAATCGGTGCAACAGACCTCGGCGGGATGGTGATCAAAGAGGCAGTCAATCGGGCCGGCATAGAAAAAGAGGCGGTTGATGAAGTAATTATGGGCATGGTGCTGCCGTGTGGGTACGGCCAGAACCCGGCAAAGCAGGCGGCCGTAAAAGCCGGAATGCCCTGGGAAGCCGAATGCATTACGGTCAACAAGGTTTGCGGGTCAGCATTAAAATCCGTGATGCTGGCAGCCCAGGCCATTGCTGTCGGGGATGCGGATATTGTGGTTGCCGGCGGCATGGAGACCATGTCCATGGCGCCCTATTTTCTGGAAAAAGCACGGTTCGGTTACCGCATGGGGCCGGGAAAACTTCAGGACCATATGTTTCATGACGGTCTGTGGGACAATGTGAATAACTTTCACATGGGCATGTCCAACGAGCTGTGTTCGGAAAGATACAGCGTATCCCGCGAAGATCAGGACCGTTATGCAGCCGAATCCTATCAAAGGGCGCTGGCAGCAATCAATGAGGGGCGTTTTAAAAAAGAAATCATGCCGGTCGAGATACCGCAACGAAAAGGCGCTCCGGTTGTATTTGATACGGACGAAACCGCTGTGGATACCCCGTATGAAGTGCTGGCAAAAATGAAACCCGCATTTAAAAAAGACGGAGTGGGCACTGCCGGCAATGCGTCTATCATCAGCGATGGTGCGGCAGCGGTAGTCGTCATGTCAAAGGAAAAAGCGACAGAAATGGGCTGCACCATCCTGGCGCATATCGGAGCCCAGGCATCATATGGTATTGACATGAAATATGTACTTGTGGCCCCCATCTGGGCGATTCCCAAATGCCTTAAAAAAGAAGGTATCCGCCAAGAAGAGGTGGACCTGTATGAAATCAACGAAGCCTTCAGCGGATCAACGGTATCAATTTTAAAAACCCTTGAACTGGACCCGTCAAAAGTCAACGTCAACGGCGGGGCGGTTGCCCTGGGGCACCCCATCGGCGCCAGCGGCTGCCGTGTGCTGATCACATTAATCCATGAAATGATCCGCCAGGACAAAAAAACCGGACTGGCATCCTTGTGTCTTGGCGGAGGGGAAGCGGTGGCCCTGGTTGTCAACCGATGATAACAGGCTCTTTCGCGGCAGAATAGAAAGCGTCAATTTTTCCAATTTCTGCGCTGGTTGCGGATATCGGCCAAAAACAGGTTAATCTGCGGCCCAATGCCAGTTTCATGATTATTCATGGCACTGGCTATTGGGCTGCTAAACGGCTCATTTGCGGTGATGAAAGTCTGAAAAAACCTTTCTGAATCTTGTATAAACCTATGCAATCTTTTCCATGAGCGCATAAGTCTGCGATATATTCCTGGCTTTGATAACAAAGTAATCCACAACCCATATTATCAAAGACAACGGCCTATCTAATTCAATATCACCTTTCCAATTTAAGTTTAACTTATACAGCCTAAAATGATTTTAAAAGATCGCTATTACTCGGATATTCCTGAAGCAGCGATAGCAGCTTTTCCATTGCCGGGACAAGGCCAATGCTTGCCAGACTCCGCCGTAACAATTCAAGACGCCTGAATTCTTCCTGCTCAAACAATAATTCAGCACGCCTTGTTCCACTTTTTGACACATCGATTGCCGGGAACACCCTGTTTGTCGCCAAATCCCTGGATAGCACTATCTCCATATTACCGGTACCTTTAAACTCCTCGAATATAACTTTATCCATATTGCTACCGGTATCAATCAGAACCGTTGCGATAATCGTTATCGAGCCCATTCCCTCTACATTACGGGCTGCACCCAAAATACGACGCGGGACTTCAAGTGCACCAGCACCCACTCCGCCTGAAAGAGTGCGGCCTCTACTTTGGTGTTGTGAGTTGTGCGCACGCGCCAAACGCGTAATTGAATCGATTAATATCAACACGTTATACCCTGCAGCGGCTTCCTTAAAAGCGCCTGCAATCACCGTATCGACAACCTTAATATGGCTGTCAAGACTATCATCGATAGAGGATGCGTACACTTTTGCATCTACACTGCGCTTAAAGTCCGTCACTTCTTCGGGCCGCTCGTCAACAAGGACACAATGTAACTTCATGTCGGGATATCCTTTTAAAACAGAACGGGCAATATTCTTCAGTATTGTCGTTTTACCTGTCCCCGGCGGTGATACCACAAGAGCACGCTGCCCCATTCCTATCGGACAAATAAGATCCAAAGCACGAGTTGATAGTTCATCGCTGCCTTTCTCAAAGATAATCCGTTCATCCGGGTTTAATGCCGTACCGCCAAGAAATTTTCTCTCATCTGCTGAGACTTTCCTGTGCGCTGACACATTCGGACGCCGCCCGGATCGTGAATGCGGCCGCTGCGGTTTTTTTTTATACGAACTCATAGATACTCCATATTCAAATTGTGTACTCTTCTAACGAACAAGTTCACTCATTTTATCTCCAGATATAACGTTAAGTTCACTTGCCGGGAACCCAATGTGTATTTTTTAAAGAAACGTTTACTGCTGAAAGGCAATGAAAAAGGCAGGACCGGGTTCCCGGTCAATGTGGAACGACAGGTTCGAATACTATACGGTAGCGGATTTATTTAATCTTTCAGCAAGCCAAATTTTAATAATCGATTGCCGTGGAACACCAAGACGTTTGGCTTCTTTATCTAATGATTGAATCATCCAAAGAGGAAAATCGACATTAACCCGTTTTTGCTCCTGATTCGGCCGTCTTGCCGTTGAAAGGTCCAGATGTTCTAAAATACTTTTCCCCTCATCAAATTTTTTGTCTAATTCTTTAGCTTTCATAAAGCTCAATCTCCTCATTTCTGGCACGCAGCACTGAGATAATACGTATGTTATCATTGATATATCTAATAATCCCGGCCCAGTGTTTTTCGTCTATTTTGCCAATTACCAGAAGTCTTGCTTCATCGGTTATTTTTGCCGGAATTTCTAATAAATCAATGTCATTCCAAAGCTCTTGAGCCTCAACAAAATCAATCCCATGCTTATTTTTATTACTATCCGATGTTTTCGGGTCAAATTCAAGATCCATGGTATGCCAAATATACCGATTTGGTATGTTTTGTCAACCTGAATGAAAGATGTTGGTGGATTCGAACGATTGAATTGTGCTGACCGGGCCGACGACTTACGCCACCTGAAACCGCTAAAACCGGTCAGCACAAATGACAGGTTGAACGAAGCCGATGACGCGGCGAAAAAACAAAAATAGTGTATACTCCCTTTTTGTGTCCAATTCCGAACATTTATAAGATACGAAGTATGCACTTTTGAAAAGACCGGATACAGAAAATCAAGCAAATGGCCCTGCTGGAGGAAAACCCGCAAAGCAAGAACATACAAACAGCAGAATTATACAATAAAGCACCCAAACTGCTGATCCGATGCAGATATTCACCGCCTAAGAACGCATCAACAAATATTTGAAATGATAAACCTATTATTTAATCATACGGTGGTGACACAATACCATAAAAAATTTTTCAGGAGACATAATTTTACATGCGGCACGTGCCGTATGTAAAATTATGTCAACACAACCGGCCATTTAAAGAAGCAATCAACACCTGCCCGGCAAGGCTCACTGCCTTGAGGATAACAAAGCCGCGCCCTTTCCCTTTGGAGCCGGATTGTTACTTTCTTCTTGCCTTTGCCGTCTCCCACATCTGGCTAAATGCGCTTTCCGTTTCTTCGCTCATCACCTGCCAGATCGCAACGGTCTTAAAATATTCATTATCTCCAACGTGAAAAAGCGACTTTTCCGCATCGCTTACCCGGGAACCGACATTGTTTACCACCGGTGAAACGCCCAGGGATTTTACAACCTGGGCCTGGGCTCTTGGCGACAATTGATAATTAATCCATCTTTCACAGAGTCTTTTGACCAGTTTTTTTGCCGATGTTGTAATGCACCAGTAATCAATCCATGCGGTCCCGCCTTCTTTGGGTGCGGCGATCAGCCACTGCCCGCCTTTGATATTTGCCTGCTGAGCCGCAAAACCCCAGGTGGTGGCCAAAGACAGTTGGGGGAATTCATCCGGATTGGCACCGCCGTCCCAGAGACTGGCGGCATTTTCCACTAATAAATTCAGCCGGTCCTGGATCTTGTCTCGATCAAGCTTTTGAATATCAAAAATGTCATCATAGGTATAACCCAGCGAAAGCGCGGTGATCCAGATATTGCATTTGTGAAAATTATTATTGATCGTATATTTTCCGGCATACTTTGTAAACCAAAGGGCATTCCAGGTTGCCGGCGCCTGCTTGACCACAGCCGTGTTGTAAGCAAGACCGTAAGGCCCGCAATTGTATGCAATGCCGTATCGTTGTTTTTTGTGTGTTAAGGACTCGTCATTTTTGAAAAAAGGGAGCATATTTTTGAAATTGGGAACATGGTTAAGATCCACCGGTGACAAATAATAGTTATTGTCTTCAAAACAATAGAATCTTGGCGTTTTCGCCAGATCCGCCGGTGGGGAAATCAGATCAGCAGTACCGTTTTTTGCCGCCATGAAAAACTCATCCTGGTCCGTGGGATTGGTTATCACCACATCAATATCAATATTATACTCGCCTTTTATGACCCGTTTAAAATCTTTTACAAACGGTTTGGCATATCCTTCCCAACACGTAATCCGTATTGTTTCATCCGATGCCGAAACCGCTTGAACCCCTATCAATGAAACGGTTAATAAAACCAATATTACCATGTCCCATATCTTTTTCATTGTTGGCCTCCTTGTATCGGGATCATATCCCGTTTTATAATTCAACACCCATCGATTAATGCTTGTTTTTATCTTTCACCTCCCTTCCATCAGCCGAAAGATTTCAGGAATTAAAATTTAACCGAACAAAAACGCGTAAAAACCATTTCCAGAAAAATAAAGGCTATTGCCGCTGTTAAGAAGAAAGGGGATAAATCCAGCCACGCGATTTCAATGCTTTTTGCCTGTTCAGCATCTTTTGCAAACTGTAAAATTTTGTCGATTAATTGTGCCGGGGCATTATCCTCATCCACGCGGAAATAAAGTCCTCCGGTCCTGTCGGCAATTTTTTTCAATGTATCCTGCTCCAGCCGGGTTTTCAAATACGTGCCGTCTTCATCCAGCAGATAATTGACAATCGATGTGCCGTCTTCGCTGCGCAAAGGGATCAGGGCCATTTTCCCGCCCCCTACCCCGACGGTGTAAATACGGATCCCTTTTTCCGCCGCAAGCCTTGCGGATTCAGACACAACGGATTTATCCGCAGATATGTCCTCACCATCGGAAAACAATATAATCGCCTTTGCGCTTTTCGACGGTGCGTTTTCAAACATGGACATGCCGGTTCGGATGGCCTTTGCCAGATCACTTCCGGGAATCGTAATATCATTGTCATTAATGTATCGTACAATATAATGGCAATATCCGTAATCATTTGTAAAAGGTACAATTTCAATCCCTTTATCCGCAAATATATATACACCGATTTTCTCGCCATGAAGCTGGGCGGTGGTATTTAATACAAAATAACGCGCCCGGTTGAGCCGGTTGGCAACATGAAACATCTCGCGTCCGGGTTCCGGAAAATTGATGTCTTCGGCCAGCATGGACTTGGATACATCAATACCAATGGCCAGTTCAATGCCGGCACGATTAAAGTAGGCCTTTTCATACTGCACCCGGGGACCTGCAACCGCCAGGACAACCGCCGCGAGCATTAAACTGAAAAAAACGGTTTTTACTATAAAAGCTGCCGGGTTTCGTTTCTCTCCGGAAAAAGAACCAAGCCATTGATTGTTTTTTAAATACGCCCGGGTTGAAAATAAAATAAAAAACGGGATAACCGCCGATATCCAGATGTATCCAATATTATCAAAAGACATGGGTCCGGTTCCTTTGGTTTTTTTTGGAGGGTTATCCTGTTCCATTAAATCAGGTTTAAAAACTCAAAACGATCAACTCGAACAATGTTGATCACCAGAAAATATTTTATTTTTTCATCCGTCGATCCAACGGCTCCCCCGGCGAATACCCGCCCTTTTCAGGAATAATGGCTTCCAGGTTTTCCTTAAGGTCTAAACGCCGCTGGGCATCCATTTTGCTGACCGAGATCTTTTTTATGTATTTATTTGCCTGGAGCAGTTCCATGTTCCAGCGGGGAATATTTTTTTCAACGCCCGGGGCATTCGTCCGATCAACAATCTCAATGGCTGATTTTAAATCAGATATGGCTTCTTTCATCGTCCCGCTGACTTTTTCCCGGATATTTTCAGTTTCCAATACAACAAATGTCCTGAGCAGATTAACGGCGCCTTTGATGTTGTAAACCCGCCAGGCAACATCTTGACGCAACGGTTCAAATTCGGTGAGCACATACGTGCACCGGTCTTTCATATCATCCAGATGATCACTCAGATGCTGAAAAAGAATCGGGAGTTCTTTTTCCAGGACCAAATTATACCGGGCAGCCTGTATCTGGTCTAACAAGTCTAAGGCGATCAGCCACTGGCGCTGTAAAATTCTGAGTTCAACCGCCGGGATTTTGGGTTTGACTGCCTTGAAAAGCGCCACCGCTTTTTGATGATTGCCCATGGCGTCAGCGGCATTCACCTGATTCGTCATTTGCCGGTTTTGAATCTCCAACACCTTAAAATGCCGGTACGCTAAAGCGCTATAAACGCCAAAAACACTGCTGATCAAAACCGCCAATACCAGCAGAAATAGAATGACCTGTTTTTTCATGTGTCCATTCCACTAAAAAGATTATATTTTCCTGAATCCCGGCATTATTTGCAAAACACCGCATACAATGAGAAAGACCAGCGCAGCGCCGGCAAATCCCTTTCGTGTGTCTTTCTTTTTTTTTTCCATTTTTACAAGCAGCCTGTTTTTTTCCATTTTATTGATTATCCAATAGACCTCTTTGATTTTCTCCAGATTAAATGCCCGTGGCATATAAAATATTTGCCCGGAACGGTTATCGACATCCGGCCCCTCAATTACATCTTTTAGTTCCTGGTTCACATCTCCGGCAGCGACAATTAAATAAAATTTAATCCCCAGTTTTTTGATTAACCGCACCACATTCACAAAGTTGGGCAACCCCTTTTTTACATCCGCATCGCTCTTATTCGCCTCAATTCTGCCGTCGGTGAACATCACAATGGCCATGCCATGCCCGAATTTAATTTTTTTAAGTTTTTCCGGAACATTCACCTTTCTCAGCGATTTGCCGAGCAGCGAATATCTAAAATCCTTAAGTTCCTCATATGAAGGCTGATTTTCTTCCGGAAGCAGCATGAAAAATGCGCACAAAGCCAACCAGGCGGCATATGAGGCATTTGTGGCCCCACCGACAGTCAGTTCACGAAAAACAACCGAATCCTCTTTTCTGCTCAAAAGGGTGAGCCGCTGCTTAAGGATTTTTTTATCAAACGTCGGTGGTGAGATTAATTTAGCATAACTTGAGAAGGCACTCAGGCCGATCAGATCATCTTTTCCTCTCATATCAATAAACGTTTCAACACCTGCAAGCGTGACATCCCCCAACGTCAGACGCGTGTCTTCAGCGCTGGCCCTGTTCATGGAACCGGACAGATCCTGAACAATCATGATCCATTTTGATTCCAGAAAGGTCTTTTGCCAGAAACTTGAATACTGCATGTTTGCCAGGGCCAGTATGGTACAAAACATAAAAATCACTTGTAAAAAATCGCTTGCGTATTTTTTAACAAAGTGCGGTTCAAACGTTTTGCTGATAAAACGGACTGCGGAAAACGCACTCTTTACCGCATATCTTCGTTTCAGGAACACGGCCGACGGAATCAGCAGCAGCAAAACCAACGCCCATGGATATTGGAATGCCATTTCATTCATATCGTATCATTTCCGCCTTGTGCTGCGTTTTCCCGGAAATCAACGACCTTTAAAATATCCGATCTGAACTTTTCCAGGTCAGGACAGACATCCAATTCCCTGGCAACGGCATTGTCGACAATGTAAAATATATTTTTTATCCCAGACGCCAGCCCTTCAGGTATCATATTTTCAGTGGCCATATCTTCCGCTGTTTGGTCGAAAACCGCTTCAACAAAGAACGCGCCGCTGCCGCCGACCGGAGCCTTGATGAATGCAAATCTGGCGCACAGGTATTCTCTGAAAAGATGGCTTAGCCGGGCCATATACTGCCAGTGAGGTGTTGAAGGGGATTGAAGCAATAACTTTCTAAGATGACCTTCCAGGATATCCGGTTTTGAGGGTGCCTGAAGACCTTTTTTTTGTTTTATGGATGCATGAACAATTTTAATGACAAAACCAATGCCGATGATCATGATCGCAAACGCGGATACGGCCGATATGAGCGCTTTTGCCGCCTGTTTCCGGTCCCATTCGGCATCCCGGCCCGGACGTAAATACGCCGGGGTGATGATTAAATTATTTTCGGTTTGCCGCGACGGTACAATCGATGCAATCCTGACGGCGATTTTATCCGTTTTGTCAGATCGCACCTGAATATCCGAGCAGGCGGCGCACGTATATTTGATTTTTAAGGGCAAAATTACAAATTCGCCCGGCGTAAATATTTTCATCCATCCGGTAATCCGGATCGGGCTGACAGCAGCGGTCGTCACGTAATCATAGGGATCAATTTTTAATTCAAACAATTCCTTTTGAATACCATCCGGCCTTAGATCGAGATTGGCAATGGAACTGGGATCAATGTCCACACGATCGGAAAATGAAATATTAAATACAAAAAAAAGCTTGTCCCCCACATTCCCGCCGTTGACGACAAAAGACAGGTCCGTTCTGATTGTCGGAACCAGTTCAACCAGGTAGGGCTTGGCTTTTACGGTATGGATATCTTCGGCCAGCAGGTTGATGGCCTTAAATATTGGTATCTGAAACACATCAACGCGATAAACATGATTCGCTTCATCATAGGAAGCATGCGCCTGGTTCATGATCCGCTCTTGAATTTTTCGGGCAATGCCGGTCTTCCATTCCATTTCAAAAGCATTAAAAAAGGCAAACAGTCTGTTTTTTATCCGAATGACCGGATGGGTATAACTGACAAACGGATTCTTGTTTAAATCCGCTGTCAGCACCTGCAGTTCATTTAATGTAATGCCGTTGCGAAGCTGAAAAAAACAGGCATCATCGCAAAGGTTTCGATCGTAAAACGAATCCACCAGCGCGTCATTGTTTTCAACCAGTTCCCGGGAAATTTTTGCAATGGCCCGGGTATCTTCACCCGGGCCGCCGGGAAGAAAATAATCGGATGCAAACACCACACTTATCCAATGCATATCCATATCCGGAATTACCTTTTGCATGTGCTCATCATAAAACCAGATATCCTCAATTTTAAGGGTTGCCGGCGGGTTTGTTCCCGATTCGGTTGCAAATTTTGTCACGGCAACTGATTGAGGTACATGAACAACAAGAATCAGGAAAAACACCGCCCATGCCTTCACTCTGTTGTTCAATTGATCCGAAAAAAAGTAATGATTCATCTCAATACCCTTATGCAAAATTACTTGCCACAACGAAGATTGAAACTCCCATTATAATAGTCTTTTGGACGGAGTTTCATGTAAAAACCCTTTTAGTGCAAATGCTTCATAAACGCATTGATCATCAAAGGAAAGCTGTCCGTTGGGGTGATCGTCAGCAGATCAATGCCTGCCTTGCTCAAACGGTATTTAATGTCCGTCAGTTTTATTTTCATGGACGCGTTATAAGATTCCCAATGACTTAAATCCAGCAGGATTTCCTCATCGGTTTCATAGTCATAAAGAGAGATGATTCCTTTTGAACCGTCTGGCAGCGCTGACTCACAATCCTCCAGCACCTGAATCGCCTTTACTTCATGTTTATTCGTTCCATGGATCGTCCGGTGAAAGTAATATGGCGGTTCAAACGGATACAGGAAATCCGAAAGAATAAACGTCAGGCTTTCGGGTAATTCCTTCATGAGTTTGGTTAAGGCATGATTTAAATTGGTGTAATGGCAATTGACGGGTTCGGCATCGGCGATTGCGGTTAAAATTTTCATAAAATGGGGCCATCCCATGCGGGCCGGAACATACTTTTTGACGTCATCGGCAAACATGATCAGGCCGCACCCGTTGTTGCCGGAGATAGCCGTATACGCCAGAGAAACAGCGACATTGGCCTGAAGCAGTTCTTTTCTTCCAAATGATACGGATTTGCTGATATCATAAAGGATCATCAGATTATAGTAACTTTCCGCCAGATACTCCTTCACATAATATTTTCCTGTTTTGGCAGTGGCTTTCCAATCAATATTTTTAAAAGAATCGGTTGGCTGAAGCTTTCTTAATGCCCAGAATTCCATCCCCGAACCTTTAAAAATACTTTCCCAGTCCCCGGGAAAGGGAGAATCAACCCGATGGTTGACAAATATTTCCAGAAGTTCTTTTTTAGAGAGAAGACCTTTTTGTGTTTTCATGCCATATCGGCCTTTCCGGTTAATAGGGTTTGACCGTTCGGATAATTTCATCAATGATCATGTCGGATGTTATCTGTCTTGAAATCGCGTTACTGTTCAGCAGAATCCGGTGCCGCAACACATGTGGCGCACATCGGGCAATATCATCAAAATTGACAAAATCCCGGCCGTGAAAAAAGGCAAACGATTTGGACAGGGCCAAAAGATATTCCGATGCTCTGGGAGACGATCCGAGCCGGATATATTTATGGATATCCATATCCGGCTGTTTTAACGTATATGTTTCAGGCGGCCGGGTGATGGTGCACAGGCGGACAATATAGTCCATAACATTTTTCGAGACCCGGACATCATCATGAATCACCCGCTGCATGGCCAGAATGTCATCCATGCCGGCAACCGGTTTCACAGCGGTTTTCATATCATCGAAATTACTGTTTTTACGAATAATTAATTCCGTTTCTGCATCATTGTCCGGATAACCGATATCAAATTTTACCATAAATCGATCAACCTGAGCTTCCGCCAAAGGATACGTGCCGATCTGTTCGATGGGATTCTGGGTTGCCAGCACCATAAACGGATTCGGAATATCATATCGATTGCATTCAACATCCACCATTTTTTCCTGCATTGCCTGCAAGAGAGCGGACTGAACTTTCGGAGAGGCCCGGTTTATTTCATCGGCCAGAAAGATATTGCAGAATATGGGACCGTAATAGTAATCAAATTTCTTTTCCCGTTCATTGTAAATCATGGTGCCGGTGATATCTGCGGGCATTTTATCAGGGGTGAACTGAAATCTTTTAAAATCCCCGCCAATAACTTTTGCAAATGTTTCCACGGCAAGACTCTTTGCCAGTCCCGGCACCCCTTCAACCAGCAAATGCCCTTTGGACAGGAGCGTGTAGATCATCAGGTCGATCATCTCTTCCTGGCCGACGACCACCTTGCCGATTTCCGCCTTGATATTTTGAAATATTTTTGCGTAGGTTTCAAACATGATGCTCTCGTAAAAAGTATTCAGATGGCTAAGTTAAAAGTTTCACCAATACAATAAAATTTGGCAAGGCGTAATGATTTTTCAGACAAGAAATCATACATGTAGTATCTTCAGTGGCTGAAAAATTGCTACAACGCAGTAGATGAGACTTTTTACGATGCCATCAAACATGAGAATCACATATATTCAAACTTGTTCCGGTACCGGATCAGCAGATAGAGAAAAAACGGCCCGCCCATCAGCGAGGTTAAAATGCCGATCTTTAAATCAACTTTGACCACAAGCCGCACAAAAAGATCCGCGTAAATTACGAAAACCGCCCCCAGAAGGCCTGCCAAAGGAATCAATTTCCGGTTGTCCGGTCCAATGAGCCCCCGGACAATATGCGGGGCGATCAGCCCGACAAATCCGATAACCCCGGAAACGGCAATGGCCCCTCCGGTGAGCAGGGATGAGAAAAAAAACAATGCGGCCCTTGCCATCCGGATATTAACCCCCAGATTGACGGCTGTTTCTTCATCGATCATCAGCACATTCAGATCCCTGGCAAAAAACATGGTCCCCCCCAATGCCATCAAAGTTGTCGTCAAAACAATGTAGACATGTTCCCAGGAACGATTATTTAAATCTCCCATCAGCCAGGTCACGATGACCCTTCCGACATCAAATTCCCGGGCGCCTAAGGTAATAACAAAAGAAGTTAAGGCGCCGAATACCAGATTCAGGGCAATGCCCGCCAGCAGAAGGGTCGAAATGGAGGTATGCCCCCGGGAGGTGGCAATGGCAAAAACGATCACCAGTGTCAGCAGGGAACAGGCAATGGCGGATATCGGAAGCGCGATGATATGCCGGGCAGCCAGCCCCAGGTAAATGGCGATCACCGCGCCCAGCGCCGCGCCTGAACTGATACCGATCACCCCGGGACTTGCCATGGGATTTTTAAACAATGCCTGCATAATGCACCCGGCACCGGCAAGGGAAAAACCCACCATAAAAGCGACAATCAAACGGGGCATCCGGCCATCCCAGATGATGGTGGTTTCCATCTCGCTGACCGGCCCGGAAAACAATTTCAGTTTCATTAACAAGATTTCAAACACCTGGCAGGTATCTATCGGCCAGGCCCCGAAGGAAACCGTCAGGAATCCTCCCATTAAAAGCAGCGCCGCTAATACCTGAGATAAAAGGACGTCTTTTCTGAACAAAAATTTAAAATGCGTTTTCATACACAATTCCAGCCATTAGATTGGCACTCAAAATCATGAATTGAGAATCAACGCGCAAATAAACGCCGGGTATGTCAAAGATCTTTTTGTTTTTAATTGCACGGGCATGGGACAGGACGGAATTGCCCGTCAACTGATATTTAAGGTTGCTCCCTTTCGGAACAATGATAATGTCCGGGTCCCAGCGCAAGAGGGTTTCATTGTCGATCTGTGCCCAGGATTTGATTCCCTGCTCGGCCCCGACATTAACAACGCTGATAATATCGCAGATTGAGTTGAAATTAGATGTCCTGCCGGGAATATACCCCCCTTCATCATAGTATAACGCCCGAACCGGCGTATCGACTGCGGGCAGCTTATTTTTCAGCTTTTTTATCTGTTCGCCCATAACATTTACCAGGGCCCCGGCATTACCCTCTTCGCCGATAATTTTGCCGATCAGTAGAATCTGTTTTTGGATGGACGCAATGGACCCGAAATAGCCCAGGTCGAAATAGTCAATCTTTGCCTGATTGAGTTTCTGACGAAAATCAGCGCCCGAATAAAAAACGATAAATACCAGATCCGGCTGATAGCCGATGACCAGTTCGGTTTGTCTGGATTTAAACACCGGTCCTTTTTTGTTCACAAAATCTGCGATAAAACAGAATTCAGGATCTGCGGCAAACTCATTAAAGGCGATGATTCTTTCTCTCGGGCAGATGGCCCATAAGATTTCAGCAACACCGACGGCATGAGGGATTATGCGCAAGGGCTGGCGCTTTATCGTAAAAGTCCGGGTTTTACGGTCAAACACATTGTTTCTGAAATCATAGATTTCATGTTCATATTCAATGGCCCGGGGCCAGCTTTCACCGGATTTGACATTGCCTCTTGCATAACTCAAAGAATTTTTCAGCTCGTCCATATCCAGCGGTAAAACAGCGTGCCCGGCCCGGTTGCTTTGACTGGAAGGCACCGGCATTGCCAGACACAAAACTATGAGGATACCCAAAAGGATGGCGATTTTTTTCATTTTTTCACTATGCCCCCTGTTGGTTTTAATGGGTTATATGATCATCCCGTTATCTTTGTCTGTATGATAAAAATACAAAAAGCTTCGCGACGCATCGGATATTTCGGACATTTCAACATTAAATACTTCCTGGATATTTGCTTGTGTAAATGCTGCGGAAACAGCACCCGTATAAAACAATTCGCCTCGGTTAATAATGGAAATGGTGTCGCAGTATCTGTTGGCCAGGTTGAGATCATGAATGTTCATCAGAATGGTTTTCCCCTGTTGTTTTAAATCGCTGAGTAATTCCATGATGGTCAGAGAATGATCAATATCCAGATCCGACGTTGGCTCGTCTAACAAAATAACCGCAGCTTCAGTCGCCAATGCCCGGGCAATGACGGACAACTGGCATTCTCCGCCCGACAGTTCATTAATATTACGGTCTTTTAATTCAAACACCTGGGTTGTCATCAACACCGTATTAATAATTTCCCGGTCATTCCGGGTTAAAGCCTGAAATCGCCCGAGATGGGGGTGCCGTCCCATGGAAACCATATCAAAAACCGAGATAGGAAAGCTGACCGTCGCATTCTGGGGTACCATCGTGATGATCGTGCTGAGCTCCTTTCTGGGAATATTTTTGTAATCCGTGTTGTTCACATAGACCGTTCCCGCATCAGGTTCCCATATCCTGCATATATTTTTCAGCAGCGTGGACTTGCCGGCACCATTGGGCCCGATGATACCGTGAATCATATTCGGTTCGAATTTCACTGAAATATCATTCAGTATCTTTTTGTCGCCTAACTGAAAATAAAGGTGATCGATTTTTATCATGCCGTTTTGCTAAAAAACTTTTCAGGATGTTGTTTCACCGCAGTCACATAACCGAACCTGATTGATGACATTGAAAATCGTAATTCCGTTTGCTGGAAAGTTATTCCCAGGGGCATAAGTTTAATTTATACGCCACCGGCAGAATAAACTTGGAAATGACCACACACATAAATCCGAATGCCACCACAATATTCATCACAACAGACGTAAGATCTGATATGTAGCTGGCGGTGACCGCCAGGGCGGACCACAAAAACAACTGGCCCAATACGAGCTGAAAATTTTGAGAAAGGGTGTATATCACCCAGAAATTTTGGGAAAATCCCTCATCCACGCCATTTCGGATGCTGATTTCGATAATTTTAAACCAGGTCCGCCCTTCCACGATCTGCGCGGATCCGTCACACGCATGGTGCAAAAAATAAAGAACCACAATTAATGGTGCCTGAAATGAGACGCCGGAAAAAAAATATTTAAATACCGGCGGAAAACATAACAGCAGCGCCAGCGCTCCCAGAGACTGCCCGACCCCGATTCCGATATGGATACGGACCAGCTTTGAAACTTTTCGCCCGACATCCTTAAAGGCTTCCAGATTATCAATATAGCCGGAAATTAAATTGCTGCTGATCAATGAAATCCCGGGATACGCATACTTGACCATAACCCCTAAGATGGCTGCAACCTTGAGTTCCGTCTCGGCCATGGAAAACATGGTATAGAGGATCACCCCGTCGAGAATATTCTTACCGATTGTATAAACGATATTCCCGATTTCTCCGAACCGGTAAAAAGGGACGCCGAAAAGGGCCGATGCATAGAGCTGTATCTTTCGATGGAGCGGCGGGATCCTGTATTTATACTTTTTTTTCATTCAGCCCTCTTTTTCAGCCTGAATGTTTCAAGCGGGGTCTGAAGGCTTCAGCCGGAGCTACGAAAACCTTAATAAAAATCCTGACCCAGAGGGCCAGGCATTGGGTTAAGCCCAAAGGGCATGGTCTACTAAATTGATGATACCAATACTCAATTTTCATAATCCTAATCATCATCATAATCTTAATCCGTCTTTTGATGAAAGACTTTCGCCC
>JAQYVU010000063.1 GCA_030145385.1 Desulfococcaceae bacterium | reverse complement strand
AGCAACTATTTCCCGAAATTCTCACCGGACGGCCGCTGGATCGTCTTTTGCCAGGCAGACAGTTATATGCTGCTCCAGGCCGACAGCCTGCTGTATATCCTGCCCGCCGAAGGCGGACAGCCTCAATTGATGCGCTGCAATCATAAGGATAACATGAATTCCTGGCACAGTTTTTCACCGAACAGCCGATGGATGGTTTTCGCATCCAAGATAAACGGCCCTTACACCCAGCTGTGGCTGACCCATATTGATCTTCTTGGAACCGACAGTCCGCCGGTGCTGCTTGAAAATTTTGTTTCGGAAAACCGCGCAGCCAATATTCCGGAATTTATCAATATATCAGAAGAAAAAATGCAGACCATCCGCCAGCACATTTTTAAAATAACAGAGACATATAATTGAAAATTATCATTTGAAAAGGAGGGTAGCTTTTATGAATCTGAAATTCCGACATCTTAAACTGGCATTTCTTGTTTTTTTATTTTTATCAGGCACCGCATTGGCGGCCGACTATATTGTGGACAACGCTCCAAACACGGATGCCAACGGTCGGTATGTTGAAAGCAACGTGCTCAGGGATGGAGTTCCCATGTACACTAAAGGCGACTGGGAGCTTTATCGACAGACAGACCTTATGAGTACATTCTGGAATATTGACGATATGACGACTCTCATGCCGGAATATATGAACATGACCCTTTCCAATCTGCCGCCAAATGACGGCCAATGGTATGATTGGAGTGCAGCTGAATTTGAATTTCTCCCGATTACCGTCACGCTGGCACCCGCGCAAAGCATTCCGACGATGAGCACATGGGGCGCTTTGATTATGATCACGCTGCTGAGCGGCATTGCCATTGCGATCATCAGAAAGAGTCATTTTCCGGATACCGGCGCACGGGCATAACCAGACACACGGACACATCTTAATATTTTCAGATCTTTTCAGACCGGGAGACTGTCATTGCCTCCCGGTCTGACCTTTATCCATCACCGCCACCCCGTCAATTTCAACCAGCAGATCGTCCCGGCAAACGTCGGCTATCAAATATATGCACGGGAATTTTGGCCATCCCCGATTTTGAAGTGTCTGCTCAAACAATTTTTTATACGACATATTTTTAAAATACACACAGGCATGGGCGATATCATTAAAATCCGCTCCATGTTGCTCAAGCAGTTTTAAAACACTTTCCAGCGTATATTCTATCTGCTTTTCGGGGTTATCAATAAAAACGGAATTTCCCTCGTCATCAATACTTGCGGTTCCGGAAATATGCAGAATCCGATAATCCGGCCAGTCAATGACAAACCCGCGGGAAAAATCAGACCCATAAAAATAGGCTTCTGATTGCAGCGGACTATGCATGGGCCTGAGAACCGGAAATGTGTCAGCTGATTTGACGGCAACCGCGTCAAGCGTCACCGCATTATTGAATATCGATTGCCCCTGAATCCCGGTGCTTGCCGGGTAACTGATTTTATCCTTTTTCTTGTTAAAATCATATTTTTTAAACGCTTTGGTTCGCGCGGTATTAAGATTTTTATAAACATCAAGCAATTCGGGCATGTATATCCATGTGCGAACCAGGTCGTTGATCTCAAAGCCCGCCGGATTCAGTATTTTGACCAAAGTGTCAAACAGCCCGTGAAATTCCGATTCTGTATTTATGAAACCACAAGAAGCCCCTTCACGGGCCCCGCTAACAGACAACAAAAAAATCTGCTGAAAGTCGTTTGTTTTGATTAATTTACCGACACATTTATTTGCAAAAAACAGATTTTCCAGTGTCACTTCAGGCGCCTGATGAATCTGAATGCCGTATAAATGGATACCTTCATACAGGGAATCGGGATTTGCCGGCATTCCCTGAATATACGACAAGGGGACATTTGCAGAATCATGTGCAAAATTTTTATATGCGGATGACCGGGTGTTGATAAACTGTTGATAATGAACCAGTCGCCCATAGACCTTTTCATAAATGGGGATAATCCGGTTTTCCTGAAGAAACAGCAGAAGATTTGTGTAGTCTTCAGTCAGTTCAAGATTGCCTGACGTCATTGCCAAATCGCAGGTGACAAAAATTTCAGAAAATAACCGGCCTTTTCCAATTTTTATATTCAGGTGTTTCGCATTTTTCATAAAAAATATTCTGTATCAGTTCAGTCAATGCACAGGTATCGATCAATTTTCTTCCGCCACCTCAAAAGTCAGGCCGGCATTGGCGGTCAGGCGGTCAATCAGCGTCTGTCCCATGGCGGTGGCCGGTGTCCAGAACCCGCCTTTTACTTCCTTTTGAGCGATATCTTCGAGCAGGCACACGGCGGCTTCACCCAGCATTTTGCATGTTGATCCGTAACCGGGGTCCCGGTCGCCGGTCACCGTCACACACAACCGGTTGCCCGCAGAATCCTTGCCGATCAGCTTCAATTTGTAAAACCCGGTTTCCCGCTGTTTTGCCGTCGGCCCTTCTCCGGGTTTGGGAAGCAGCGTCTTTTTCATCATATAACGGGTCGGCGCAAAATACCCTCCCACCAGAAAAGCGCCCAATGCCCCGGCAAAGGATGCGGCACGAATACGTCCCATCAACCCATCGCCCATCATCATGGCTTCGTCATATTTAAAATCATTACCCCAGACATGCCCCATCAGGGCGTTTGACCGATGCACCACCCGGGTATTGACCGCTGCCATCACAAACGGCGCCACCCAGCTTTTGACATCTGCGTCATATTCAAACGTGGACACATTGGGCTGACGAACGCCGCTGCGCATCCCTTCCGGGGCCAGGGCATAAGGATTTTTAACGATATTTGCCACTTCCGGATCTTTGCGGACTTCTTCAATCACATTTAAAATACTGGCCACCGTACCACCACTGGCACCGCCGCGAATGGATTTAACCCGTAATTTCACGTCAGTCATCGGATGCCCGAAACGTTTTTGGGCCTGGGTTTGCAAAAACAGCACCCCCAGATCCGACGGGATGGAATCAAATCCGCAGGAATGAACAATGCGCGCGCCGGATGATTCCGCATCTTTTTGGTGCGCGTTGATCATGCGGTGCATCCATTGGGTTTCTCCGGACAGATCACAGTAATCCGTGCCGTTGGCGGCACAGGCGGCCACAAGTTTTGAGCCGTATTTGGCATAAGGGCCAACTGTTGATACAATGACTCTGGCTTTTTTTGCCAGTGCATCCAGAAACGTTTCGTCAAACGCATTGCCGACAACAATCGGCAGCCGATCATCCGCCTTCAGCTTTCGATGCATGGCTTCAAGCTGCGACTTATCCAGTCCGCCCAGTGCAAAACGGATCTCACCGCCGGCACCGTAATTTGACCACAGGTACGCGGCCAGCAGCCGGCCGACAAAACCGGTGGCACCCCACAAAACGATATCCACGTCCGGTATATCCATATTTTGCTTTTGGTCCATCAAATCACCCCTTTCACAAAAAGTTTACCTGGTCGATACTCCATCCTACATACTGTTTTACGTTTAAGCAAATATAGAAATCAGGAATAGCAGACCTCAAAAAAGCTTACGCACGCTACCCCCTCTCTTACACAAACAAATACAGCAACATTTAATATCAACAAAAAAAAGTAAGCGTTCACAGGGCACCGCACCTGCTTTGTTCCCGAGCACTTGAAGTACGACGAGTACGTCTTCGTGCCCGGCGCCTCGCATCTGCGGCACCCTTTAAACGCTTACATACCAGTGATTTATAGAGAATTGACAATTTCGACCCCGTGAACGAGTACAAAAAAAACACCTCGCCGCAGCTGCCCGGCTATTGATTTTGTGCGCCAGGACATCGTCCCGGCAGCAACCCGCTCATTGCCAGAATTTTAAGTTTGATCGCTATTCACTATTTGTGCTAATCTCATTTTTAACATAAAATTCCGCTTTATAAAAAATTATGATATTATTTTGACAATTTAGGCAGCAGGATGCTACGTTGTGAGACCGATATTTCGTTTCAGGCATTTGGGATAGATAGCGGCAAAACGACCTGAATACATATCACTTGAAGATGCAGCGTTTTCAATCGGTCAATTGAGGGATAATGATTGAATGAATATTAAAAAACTCGAATCCGGCGCGCAGTTATCGCTTACCAATAGCGGAGAATTATCTCTTTTTTTTGTGGGGGTCGGCAGCGCTTTTACAAAAAAGCATTTTCAGACGAACCTGATTATCATCAAGGGGAACGACCATATCATGATTGATTGCGGGTCAAAAACCCCGCAGGCACTCTATGAACTTGGCTTAAGCGTTACGGATATAAAAAATTTCTTAATCACACATTCCCATGCGGACCATATTGGCGGCCTGGAAGAAGTCATGTTGACAGGCCGGTTTGTCAGCAAAAAAAAACCGACCATTGTTATTGACAAAAAATTTCAGCAGCTCTTATGGGACCTTTCCTTGAGGGGCGGGGCAGCTTACAACGACGAAAAAGACGGATCGGAGATCACCTTCAGCGATATGTGGCGCACCATTCGGCCTAAATGGCTGCCGGCTTACTCTCGGGAGACTCACGAAATAAACATCGGCGATATCAACGTTAAAACATTTCGGACCATGCACACGCCGGACAGTGCGGCTGACTGGGAAAGTTCTTTCTGGAGCTGCGGTATCGTCATCGACAACCGGGTCATGTTTACCAGTGACACCCGATTTGATCCGGATTTATTTAAAAATTACTGCCCGCACTTTGACCTGGAAATCATTTTTCATGACTGCCAGTTTTTTACCGGCGGAGTGCATGCCGGTATCGAGGAATTAAATACCCTGCCGGCTGAGATAAAAAAGAAACTCATCCTTACCCATTATGGGGACAATTGGGAAGACTATCATCAAACAGTCACAGACTACGGTTTTTACGGCCTGGCAAAGCAATGGCATTATTACAATTTTGAATAGGCCCGCATTAAAATCAGAAAGCGCCACACCAAAAATCAGCAGAAAAAAGCATGGCGCCTCCTGACTGTTCAGGGGGAGAGAGAATTTTCTAAAGTGCCCGGGTTTCTCGAAAATGGAATCCAAGAGAACCCGGGCTATATATAAAATTTCTCACAAGGTTAGATTCATGAGAAATGGAGAATGCCGTGCCCTGCGGCTAATTCTTTATCTCCGATTTTTCAATTAACACATCAATAATCGACGGATCGGCGATGCTGGAAAGATCACCTAAAGCATCGGTTTCACCAATGGCAATTTTCTTGAGTATCCGCCGCATGATTTTTCCGCTGCGGGTTTTCGGCAGTTGAGCCGCCCATTGGATGGCATCAATGGTGGCAATGGGACCGATTTGGGCCCTAACCAACTCGGTTAGCTGCTTTGCCAGTTCATCCGATGCCGCGACACCTGTTTTTAGCGTCACATACGCATAGATCCCCTGCCCTTTGATCGGATGGGGACAACCCACCACCGCGGCTTCAGCGACTTTCTGATGAAGGACCAGGGCGGATTCGATTTCCGCCGTACCCAGGCGATGGCCGGACACATTAATCACATCGTCAATGCGGCCGATAATCCAGTAATACCCGTCTTCATCTTTTTTAGCCCCGTCGCCGGTAAAGTACATTCCGGGAAATAATGAAAAATATGTTTGCTTAAAGCGCTCATGGTCCCCATAAATGGTCCGCGCCATCCCCGGCCAGGGTTTGCGAATGCACAAAAGCCCTTCCTGATTGGCTTCATCAACAGGCCGCCCTTTCGTGTCCAGGATCACCGGATCAACACCGAAAAACGGGTGACCGCAGGAACCGGGTTTTAAAGCAGCGACGCCGGGCAGCGACGTCAGCATATGCCCGCCGGTTTCAGTCTGCCACCAGGTATCAATGATCGGGCAGCGACTGCTGCCGATATTATAATAATACCATCGCCAGGCTTCCGGGTTAATCGGCTCGCCCACGGTCCCCAGAACCTGCAGCGAAGAAACATCATGTTTTTTAATGTGCTCTTCACCTTCTTTGGCAAGCGCCCGAATAGCCGTCGGTGCGGTATAAAACTTGGTGACCATGTATCGTTCCACGATTTGCCAGAAACGGTCATAATCCGGATATGACGGGACGCCTTCAAAAAGCACGCTGGTAAGCCCGTTGATCAGGGGGCCGTAAATGCCGTAGGTGTGCCCCGTAATCCAGCCGATATCCGCCGTACACCAGAAAACATCCTCCGGCTTAAGATCAAAACTCAGCTGCGTGGTGATGGCGGCATGGAGCAGGTAACCGGCATGGGTATGCACCACCCCCTTCGGCTTTCCGGTGCTGCCGCTGGTATAGAGGATAAACAATGGATCTTCGGAGTCCATGGGTTCCGGTTTGACATATTCCGGCAATGTCGGATCACCCATCAGGTCATGCCACCAGTGATCTCTTTTCACTTTCCAGTGGCATTCCATTTTCGTTCGCTGAAAAACGATCACCGTCTCCACGTTCGGGCAGTTTTCCAGGGCCTCATCCACGTTTTTCTTTAATGGCACCATTTTGCCGCCACGATAAACCCCGTCTGCCGTGAAGACAAGCTTCGCGTCACAATCGGCAATCCGGTTGGCAAGAGCTTCCGCGCTGAATCCGCCAAACACAACACTGTGAATCGCCCCGATTCGCGCACAGGCCAGCACCGCTATGGGCAGTTCAGGAATCATGGGCATATACAGAACCACCCGATCTCCCTTTTCAACGCCCTTTGCTTTTAACGCAGCCGCCATTTTATTTACTTTGTTATACAGCTCTTCATAGGTAACAATTCGTTTTTGCCCGGGATCATCCCCTTCCCAGTAATACGCCACTTTGTAAGGCGTGTTGAACATATGCCGGTCCAGACAGTTATATGATGCATTCAGCACTCCGCCGCCAAACCATTCGATGCGGGCTTCGTGCATGTCATAGCGCAATACGGTATCCCATGGATTCTCCCAGCACAGGTACCGAATGGCCTGCCGGGCCCAGAATTCTTCCGGGTTTTCAATGGACTCCCGATAAAGCTGTTCATATTCTTTTCGGCCTTTCACATAAGCATATTGTTCAAATTCGCTCAGGTGCGTGCTGTATTGCTTGGGTGTATCCAGCATGCCTTTTCTCCTTTGTGGCTTCAAAAGGGGGGATTCACTCGCTAACCGGCAGTCTTTGGTCGTGATTTCCCCTGAAGAGTTAATAAACGTTTAATTCTTACCGATGGACCGGCTTCGCATATTTTATGATTTCTCCCATGGCAAACAAAAAAAAACATCAGCATGGGCATAAAAGCCTGCGAAGATGCGGCATTCCATGAAATGAAAAATTCGGAATATCAATATGAAAATTTGAAAAATTAATTAACAGGTCAGTGCTGGATAATGCGCATTGAAATCTATATTTATTCAAAATACATGCCAACTCAAATTGCATTTTTCACAACTACTTACAATTATGGCATAAAACTGCATAGAGGCAGAAAAGGAGCAAAAGATGGTATAACGGCTGGATAAAAAATGGGGCAAATCGCCCCAAAAATATTTTACGTCGAACTATAAATAATCGATTTTAAAAATAAAAAACATAACGTGGAATAAGCCCCCGAATTGAGGCGACTTGCCTCAAAATATTATGCGGGGGCTATATCGTATTTTTTTAATTTCATATACAGGGTTTTGCGGTCGATATTTAAAAACGCCGCAGCCCTCCCCCGATGCCACTGGCTCCGGACCATGGCATCCCGGATCATCCGTCTTTCCAGTATCTCGATGGATGCGGGCAAATTAGTCGGCAGATCATTAAATTGTGCATCATCGATCCGTTTTTCAGCCGCATATTCCGCAACCGGCAGTTCGCGGACAAGATCAATTTTTTTCAGGGAGATATAGCGTGTAATAATATTCTGCAGCTCCCGGATATTACCGGGCCAGTCATAGTTGAAAAACGCATCAATCATCTTACCGGTCAACGGTGGAACCTTTTCATCTCCCGCGAATTTTTCAATAAGATAATCAACCAGCAGAGTCAGATCTTCTTTGCGGTCCCGCAGGGGCGGCAGGTAGATGGGAATGATATTAATCCGGTAAAAAAAATCTTTCCGCATCTCTCCGCTTTTAACCATGGCCTGCAGACTCCGGTTGGTTGCTGCGACCAGGCGGATATCCGGCTTGCGGACACCACTTCCGCCGATGGGCGTAAACCCTCCTTCATCAATGGCGCGCAGGAGCTTTACCTGCATGTTCAGCCCGATCTCGCCCACTTCGTCCAGAAACAAGACCCCGCCGTCCGCCTGATCCAAAAACCCCTTCTTATCCTGGTGAGCCCCTGTAAACGCCCCTTTTTTAAACCCGAAAAATTCGCTTTCAACCAGATGTTCCGGGATAGCGCCACAATTAACCGGGACAAACGGCTGATTCCGGCGATCGCACAACCGGTGAATTTCCTTTGACACCAACTCCTTACCGGTACCTGATTCCCCTTGAATAATAACACTGGCGTCTGTTGCAGACGCCTGCTGAATCAGTTCATATACCTGCTGCATGGCTTTACTTTTACCGATAATTTCGCCGAACCGGTAACGGTCCTTGGCATTGACCTTTAAAAAATCCACTTCCTTGCGCAGGCTTGCAGCTTCTTCCTTTATGGCCATCTGCTTCTGCCTGCTTTCGGTAATGTCCGAGAGGGTTGACAGAACTGCCGGCCGTCCCTGCCACTGAATCAGCTGCACATGCATCTCCACCCAGATCTCGTTACCCTTTCCGGTCGTACAGGGGACCTGGAATAAACGCTGTTTTGATCGGGTGTACTCCAAGCGGCCGAGATAATCATTAAATTCCGGCTGAAAATCAGCAGCAATGAAATTAATGACTTCAACCCCAACCAAATCTTCGGATTCATCATATCCGAGAATAGTTTTAAATGCGCAATTTGAAAAAACCAGCCGCCCCTTCTGGACCAGCACCACGCCATCCACCACATTTTCAGTCAGCACCCGGTACTGGGCCTCGCTTTCACGAAGCCGTTCTTCGGAAATCTTCCGGGTAGTGATATCCTGAAGCGTTTCAATGGCCCCGAACCGATTTCCCTCCTCGTCAAACAGCGGTGCGGCTGTAAAAAAAAGCCATTTGCCGGTTTCCCCAAAGTCCGGAAAAAAGTCTTCGGCCTCATAACCGCCGTCTATTAATGCTTTTTGATATTTACCCCGGTAATTTTTTTCAATCTCATCTTCAACCGCCGCATCCACGATCAGATCCGCCATGACCGGCCGGTTAGTGGCATAAAAGGCCACCCACTGCCTTTGCGTACCCAGCATTTCTTCTTCAGTTTTTCCGGTCAGCTTTTCAAGGGCCTTGTTCCACAAGATCACGTTATGACTGCTGTCAATAACAAACGTCGGGATGGAGTTCACCTGAATCACCTGGGAAAGCATTTTATTGATATATTCCAGCTTTTCGCAAGTCTTGAGATTTTCCGCCAGTTCCCCGGAGATATCATTAATTTTTTGCTGAAGCGCTGTTATAATTTTTTCGGATAACATTTTGGCATTATTTACTTTAAGATTTTCAGATTACGGCTACCCAGCTGTTCGCAATCTCCAATTTAGCACATAATTCAACTTTTTTACAACACGGGTGTTTCGGAAAACTGCATGGCATTTAATTTTCGGTATAGCGTCTTGCGGTGAATGCCGAGAATTTTTGATGCCCTGACTTGATTCCCTTCAACCCGCTCTAACACACGGACAATGTATTGCCTTTCCATTTCCTTCAAAGTCGGCATCCCATTGCCGGGAACTTTGCCGTAAAAGGCATCCACAATTTCTCTTGGCAGTTCCTCATCTGAGATGAGCCCGTTTTCCGACAAAATAACCCCCCTTTCAATCACATTCTGAAGTTCCCGAATATTACCCGGCCAATAATAACCCATCAGGCAATCCATTGCCTTTTTTGACACCCGATATTTCTTTCCGCCCTGACACCTGTTTGCCAAAAAATGTTCCGTCATACTCACAATATCTTCTGTTCTTTCCCTGAGCGGCTTGATGCCAATGTTAAAACCGTTCAACCGATGATAAAGGGCTTCACTAAAACATCCGGCCCTGACCTCCTCCTTGAGATTCCGGTTGGTCGCAAAAATAAAACGAATATTTACCCGGCGTTCTTCTTTTTCACCGACCCGCCGGTAAGTCTGATTTTCCAGGACACGAAGAAATGCGCCCTGAATTTCAGGTGATAGCTCCCCGACCTCATCAAGGAAAAGTGTCCCCTGATCGGCAAAAGCCAGCAACCCTTCCCGGACTTCATCCGCACCGGTAAAAGCGCCTCTGGCATGCCCGAAAAATTCACTTCTCATCAGATTTTTTTCCAGTGCCCCGCAGTTTCTCACAATCAGCGGCCGGTTACTGCGCAGGCTTTTTTTGTGAATCGCCTGGGCCACAACATTTTTACCTGAACCGCTTTCACCGGTAATTAAAACATGAACATGGGTCGGGGCAACTTTACGGACCAGATAACGAAGATAAAGGATATGGGCGGAATGCCCGATGAGGTGATGTGCCTCGTAATGCGGCGGATTTAACATGCGATTTTCCTTTTTTAAGAAAAAATTTATTAAATTTTTTCAACAATGATCTTCAGGCATTCCTGGCACAATGGCTTGACTGTCAAATCAATTCCATTCACATTCCCGGTCAATCATCAATATCGCAGTATCCGTCAATCAGAAGAGTTAAAACCCCGGTGATTTACCCGGAATCGATCCGAAAGCCGCGCTATAAATTTAAGTTCATTTTCATCCAAAAGATGCGCAACATGATTCCAGCAGACTGTTGTTTTGATTTTTCATTATAACTCCCCGGTTTTTAGATTTCAATTAAAACAATGGGGCAACAGGGACATTTTACCCCACTTATTTGCTTTTAAAAACGGTGAATTTGACCGGTTTTTCCGGTCGGCAGAATAATGATAAATTTTTTAACATTTTTTTAAGCTTTTATATCAGTTTGTTAAAATTAATTTTTCCGGTTTTGGATCCCAACATCCACAGCTGTGACCCTTGGCTCTGTTTTTGCTTGATAGAATTCATGGCGAGAAACACACACCACCCAAATTCATGAACAATAAATCAAAGGAGGTTCCGCATGCCAGTGAACGAACAAGTTTTCGGTTTTTTTATTCCCACCGTAACCCTCATGGGAATCGGATCACACAGGGAAATCGGCAATCAGATCAAAACCCTGGGCGGCAAAAAAACCTTTATCTGCACGGATAAAGGCATTGTCGATGCCGGGATTTGCGATCAGGTGGTTGAAATCATCAAAAAAGATACGGGTAGTGATCCCGTCATTTTTGACGACACCCACCCCAACCCAACGGACAAAAACGTTCAGGACGGCTTAAAAGTCTTTCAGGAAAAAGGCTGCGACCTGATTATTTCCTTGGGAGGCGGCAGCGCCCATGACTGCGGCAAGGGTATCGGCATTGTGGCGACAAACGGGGGCAACATAAAGGATTATGAAGGAGTTGACCAGTCAGGCAAAAGCATGCCGCCATTCATCGCGGTCAATACCACCGCCGGAACCGCCAGTGAAATGACCCGTTTCTGCATCATTACAGACACCAGCCGCAAGGTAAAAATGGCGATCGTGGACTGGCGGGTAACCCCGAATGTCGCAATCGACGATCCTTTGCTCATGGCCGGCATGCCCCCGGCATTGACCGCCGCAACCGGCATGGATGCTTTAACACATGCTGTAGAAGCCTATGTTTCAACAATTGCCACCCCGATCACCGATGCCTGTGCGCTCAAAGCCATTGAACTGATCGCCACCAACCTTCGCGGTGCTGTCGCCAACGGCGAAGATATGATTGCCCGGGACAATATGTGTTATGCCCAGTATCTGGCCGGCATGGCTTTCAACAATGCCAGCCTGGGACACGTCCATGCCATGGCCCATCAGTTGGGCGGCTTCTATGACCTGCCTCACGGTGTCTGCAACGCCATCCTGCTTCCCCATGTGCAGCGCTATAACCTGATCGCAAAAATGGACAAATTCGTCGACATTGCCATATCCATGGGAGAAATTGTTGATGGGCTCTCGACACGGGCGGCGGCGCAAAAGGCACTGGCGGCTATTCAGGATTTGTCCGAAGACATCGGCATCCCCAGGGGCCTGAAAGAACTGGGAGTCAAAGAAAAAGACCTGAAAATCATGGCGGAAAACGCTCAAAAAGATGCCTGCGGCCTGACCAATCCAAGATGCCCGACGCTTGATGACGTTATCGATATTTATCGAAATGCAACATAAACAGGCCTTTAACCGGAGAAGTAAAACCATCGGTTTGGCGAATTCTTTTTGACAGCCGCTTCAATGCGCGTTTCATAATATCGCCAGGTTCTTTTGGCTCATTAAAATTCAGGGGGCTTCTTTTTGAATATATAGTGAGTGAACGAAAACCTGAAAATTTTTCCAAGTTCAAGGCGGGCGAAAATTTTAACCGGATGAATACATAGAGTATTTTGAGGATTAAAATTTGAGCCCAACGCAGAAATTGGGGAAATTAGCGGTTTTCGTTCGGGCACTATTTAAAAGCGCGGCATTTTTCCTGAAATGCCGGGCTGTTAATCTCATTTGCGAATAAAAGGTTTTATCTCTCATATTTGCCATAAACCCATAGACGAAACAGGATTTTTTCTTATTAATATTAAATAAATCCAAGCCATTAATTTATAACTTTGCTTCAATAAAACCCATCCTGTCCAATATCAATAAACACCTACCCCAAAAGGAGACCGGTCATGTCAAACAAACTGTCAGTTAAATTATTGTTGTTTTTTATCACGGCAGCATTTTTAAGCGCCTGTACCACGGCGCCACCCCTCGTCCCCGGAGAAACGGCAACTGTTATTAATTCGATTGAAGCGATTAATCAACTTGAGGCCGAGATCACTGCAGCCCGGCAGAATCAGCTCGACATCCTGTCGCCTGAAATGTTCGCCCAAGCCGAGAAATTTTATTTAAAGGCCAAAACCGAAGTTGAAAAAAAGTCCGATCCAGCTGATATACTCGAATATATTGATGATTCCCGATCAAATCTGCAAAAAGCGGAGGAAACCGCAAAAATTGCCCGGACCATGATTGGCCAGGTAATTGAAAGCCGGAAGATGGCGAGGATCGCGGGCGCCCCGAAACTGGGTAAAGACTATGACAAAGTGGAAGAAGATTTTCTGAGCCTGACGCGGGCGATTGAAAAAAACAATATCAAATACACCCAGAAAAATGCGGCCGGAGTTGATGAAGCCTACCGAAAGCTTGAACTGCGCGCGATTAAAATTGAAACCATCGGCGAAGTCCGGTCCATCCTCGAAAAAGCGGAAAAAGACGGGGTAACCGAATACGCGCCGGAGTCGTTCGCCCTGGCAAAAAAAATGCTCGATGACACGGATGCATTTATTTCAAAAAACCCCTACGCCAAGCAGGAAATGCTCAAAATGGCGAAAGACGACCTGTTCATGGCCCGGCGGGCGTTGTCCTTGGCTGATCAGTGCAAAACCATTGGCAAAATGCACCCGGAGGAAATCGCGCTGTATGTTGATGACACCCTGCATATGATCACGACCCAGCTGGCGGCCCAGGACATGCGTGATCAGAAATTTAAAATTCAGGTGGATAATATCCTGGGATCTATCGAATCCCTGCAGAATGACCATCAGTTTCTGACTGAGAAATTAAAGGAAAAACGGGCTGAATTTGATGAAATGCAAACCGGTTATGAGTCCCGTGTCACTGTCTTGAGCCAGCAGATCGCATTTTTGGAAGGAAAAACAAAAGAAGAACAGATGGCAAAGGAACAACTCCTGGCACAGCAACGGGCCACCGAACAGAAACTGGCGGCGGAAAAAAAATTCAACCAGCTGTTTACCGAAGTGCAGGAATACTTTGATCCCAATGAAGCGGAAGTTTACAAAAAAGGGAATCAGCTGGTCATCCGCCTGAAAGGCATCCAGTTCCCCATCGGACAGGCGATTATCATGCCTGAAAACTACCTTCTGCTGAGCAAGGCGCAACGGGCCATTCAGGGTTTTGACGAACCGTCGGTCATCATTGAAGGGCACACGGACAGCACAGGCACCTATGAACTCAACAAGCATCTTTCCCAGCAAAGAGCCGAAGCCGTCCGGGATTACCTGGTTGCCAACCAGACGCTGCCGGCAGACAAGGTAATTGCTTTGGGATACGGTCCGGACAGGCCTTTGGCTTCCAATGCCAACCCTGACGGCCGGGCAATCAACCGCCGCATTGATGTCATCGTGTCCCCCGGATCCCTGCCGGGTCAATAGGCTGACAACCCGCAATATGGCTAAGCCAAAAACGCCAGGCGCGTTGGAACCTATGAACCATCGATAATTTGAGACAAATTCGGAAGCGCGGCATATTTCCATCATGCCGCGCTTTGCATCTGATTGGAGAAGAAACGGTTTTCATTCTTTCGCAGATAGTTATGACTGCATTCGAGCGACTATGATTTTTTCAAAACTACCGGGATGGTGGTTACCGGGTTCGGTGAATTTTTAACCACCTTTTCCGCAACCCTGCCGAAAATGATAAGCTTGACCGGCCGCCTTGAAACCATCAACCGCTTGATTGATGCCGGAGCCAACGTAAAGACCACCACTGGGGACAAAACCACGATCCTGATCCGGATATCCGGGTTTGGGCCCAATCATGTAAAAAACCCAGCCCCCCGAATCCTGACCGATGCATGCGAAAAAATGATCGATGCCGGGGTAAATGCCAATACCCGCAGCCCCGAGGGTCTCATCCCCCTGATAATCGCGATCCAACGATTTCCGTTTAATATTGAACCGCTGCGGCAGGCAGGGACGGAGGTCAGCGGCAACCCCCTGACGGTTAAACAGTTCCGCTGCCTTTTCAATGATCATTTCTCTGGCGGTATCTTCTTTGCTCATAATCGGCCCCCTGTTTAATTTTTATCACACGCTTATTTTTACTGAGTCTCGCGTCTCCTGCCGGTGCTGCCGGAGAATTTGTTTCCGATGAGGTTGTCGAAAAATATCGAATCCGGGTAATTCGGAAACAAATACCGCAGGATACGAAACAAACCGGAAAAGAGGCACTGAATTGATCCTGGAAAGAAAGACGCCCGGTGGCTTATCGGCTTCAGGTTTCCGGCGATACTCAAAAATCTGCAAATACACGGTCATCGAAACGGTTGACAGAATCTATTTATAAAGTTTGGAAAAAATGATAAGTATTTTTTGAGCCCAATCGGTATGCTGATTTTTATCTTTAATGCATTCAATAAAATAACCAGATCCTGAAAATAAGGAGAAATACTGCATGTTCAAATCCCAACAAACATTGACCATCGGGGCGGCCGCCTTGCTGTTCGGATTGATCACCATATTTTCCGGGTGCGCCGGCACCCCGCCGAATTCAGGTTTTCTAAACGACTATTCCGGACTGACGGAAGACATTTACGGAGACCGGAGCCTGCGCTGGTGGGAAAAAACGGATTTTAACTGGAAGCAGTATCAAAAAATCATAATCGACCCGGTGGTGATCTATTACCATCCCAAAGCCGAATACCGGCAGATCGATCCGGAAGCCGTAACAAATTTAACCGACTACTTCCGTGAAGTGGTTGAAGAAGAACTTGCAGATGAATTTCAGGTTGTTACGGAACCGGGACCGGATGTGCTGCGCATCCGGGCGGCCATTACGGAAGTTGTTCCGGCAAATCCCGCCATTAATATTATCACCACGGCCGCCGTGTTCGTCCCGCTCGATATGGGGGGCGCTGCCATCGAAGCGGAATTCATCGATTCCGTAAGCGGTGAAGTAATGGCGTCCATGATCGACAAAAAACTGGGGAATCCCATTGATCCGAGGTTTTATCGCGGGTTCACCACCCTGGGATATGCCAAAGGCGCTTTTTCGGCATGGGCGGTTGAGTTGAAAGAAGCACTCATGACCAATCCGTAATCAACTTAAACTAAACGTGCCTGCCCTGTCGGGGGATAATCGAAAAGGGTGAAATGCCTTAAGTGAACGACATTGGTGTGAAAGATAGCCGCCGGCAACCAGTCTCTCATTTATCGACGCATATAATCAATTTGGAGAGTATCCATGAAAAAAAGTTATCGTTTAACTTGTTTACTGATTCTTATATCCATTTCTTTTTTTTCACCGCAGCCGCTGCATGCTGAAGAGAAAAACGGGTTATCCAACGGACAGACCATTTATACACCTGCGTATTCACATATATACAGCGGCAACCGTGAGCGTCCGCTCTTACTGACCGTCACGTTAAGCATCAGAAACATTGATCCTGTGCATCCGATCAAAATCATATCCGTCGATTATTACGAGACGCAGGGCAAACTCTTAAAAAAATATCTGGACACACCGGCAACTATAAAACCCTTAGAATCATTACGCTATATCATACCGGAAAAAGACAAAAGCGGCGGATCCGGTGCCAATTTTTTGGTTGAATGGAAATCCGATAAATTGGTGAACCCGCCGATTGTTGAATCAATAATGATCAGTACACAATCTCAGCAGGGCATTTCTTTTACATCCCGGGGACGGGTCATCATTCCATCGAAGCAATGATTCGGTCGAACCGCATTATAGAGGATAACGGCAAAAAAACCATCAGCGCCCTTTTAATGGGTGTCCGGTGAATTTAAAGAGGGGAAAAATGTGTAAACATTTTGACGCCGGTTCTTTGAAAATTATTGCCATTACTTTTGTTCTTTTTAGCTTAGCGCTATTTACTCAGGGACTTACGCACATTTTTTTTAGAAACAGGTGTTTTCCTTGTGTCGGTAAAACTGATTTTAACGGCATATAAAAACAGCGCAGCCAGTAAAGCAATAACAAAAAAATTGCAATCTATGAAAAAAAATGCTGAAAAAATGATTTGCTACTTTTCTTAACGGGCAAGAAAAGTAGCAAAAAAAGCCCTGCACCTTGGCCTTCGGTTTCTCCCGGCAATTATTTTCACCGTCGGGATCACGTGGCACTAGCAAATTTTACCAGTGCACTTAACGCAAAAGGGTTTATCCATATAAAAAATATTTAAGCGTATTGAATTTCCCCTTTTGTTCCTTTGGAACACGGGCAACCAGTTGCCCGTGCCGCAGTAACCATTTTCATGCCTGTTTTCTCGCCTCACAGACTTCAAAAGCATTCTTGTGAGTGTCAAGGAGCGCTGCCTGGACTTTTTCAATGAGCACCTTGATGCTGTCTGATTTGTCATAATAATCCACAGCTCCGGAAATGAGGTGCTGCTGATCATCAAGGGGATACACGCTGGCAACAATGACCCGGGTTTTGTGGAAAAATTCCTCGATCATTCCATACACGGCCGGGCCGCCGACGCCCGGCATATTGATATCCAGCAATACCAGATCCACCTTGTTTCTCATCAAAAGCGCATGCGCTTCTTCGGCGGATCCAGCCTTGAGAATGTTATAGCCCGCCCTGCAAAGCATTTTACCAAAAACATTTCTGATCTTTTTTTCATCATCCACAATAAGGATTGTTTCCATCATACCGGTACCTCCTGGTTATTGGTTGAACAAATTATCCTTTGAACAATCAATAGACCCTTTCAGATAAAAATAAGGTTAAAAAAACATTAAAATTTTCTAATCATATTACATGAGGTTGTTTAATTAGGCCATGGCCGAGGGATGGGACAAAATCAGAAATGACAAAATACGGCCACATTAATTGTTATTCGAAATTATGCGGAAAACTTCCATTCTTATTTTTCTCTACTTTTCTTTATGGGTTAAGCAGATGATTCTGTAATAAGTCAGACCCTGATGGCAAAGAAAAAAGCTTCACCAATCTTATAAAATTGGCCAGGCGCACAAATTCTGAGAAGTGAGGCGTAGCTTGCTACTCCGCAGTGACGAAGAATACAGTGCAACACAGAATTTGGACTTTTTGCGAAGCCATCAAAGAAAAGTAGCAAAAGAAAGCTTCCCTGCAACACTTTGCCCTCGATGCATCGATTTTCATGGCTGGATCACGAAGGCGCTGCGCTCAAACAGCGTGCTCCCTTTTTCCACTAAACCTTTACCTCTCGGTCGTGTTGCAATGGGATTTCCCCGGCGTTCATGCTGTGGCAAAGATTTTTTAAAATTAAAGATGATGTCTATAAATGGTTTGTATCGTTTCAGTTTTTCAAAACAATTGTATGATATTTTATTTTTTTACGAAAAACAAAAGGGAAAAATGAAATACTTTGGCCGCTGGGAGCCCATTGCGATGCGGCCCGGACCGATGAGATTTCGTGGACCACGCGGGCAAATTGTTTGAGCGCCTAAATGGCGATGAATCTGTTGGTTCCGGTAAACGGAATCGGCAAACAAATCTACGGCATTCAAATTGAAGAGCGAGTTTTTGACCGCGCCACGAAAACCATCGGGGCAGGGATTACCGCAGCGCAGGGTGGGTTCTTTTGTTACTTTTCTTGCCCATCAAGAAAAGTAAAAGAAAAAAATAATATTAATTCAGAATGATGCCTTCAGAATAAAATTATCAGAATTGGTAAGCTGTCCCAGAATTTATACGGTAATTGAAGCTAAAAATCATAGGAAATTCTCCTATGTAGCCTTATGGGGAAAAAACAAATATTTTCATACTTTTTTTGAGCAATTGGATTAATACTAATTCATACCATAACCATATAAATTTTAAAAATATAATTTGATTTTATTGTTTTTTAGGAAAAAGTGGAGTAAAAGAGAACTTCAATAAGTCGGGACGAAAAGAAGAATTCTTTATATTAATAATGTTAACTAAAAAAAATAAGGAAAGATTATGGCTACTCCAGAAGAACGCATTGAAAAAATCGACACTGCAAAAATACTTCTTGCGGAGTTAGCCGAAATTAAAGCGTCATCCTTGGCAAGGACGGAAGAACTTTCAAGAGATATTAATTTTTCTGAAGCAGTCCCTTCCTTCGAGGAAATGATCGATATCATAAAGCAACTGCACCAAAGAAGCATTGATCGTTTGGCACTTAACCAAATTACAAAGATTATTAATGTCTGCAACAATCTCAAAAACCTAATTGAAAAAGTCAGAGGTTTCACCCTAAACCAAAACACCCCTGCCGATATATGCCAGGGTATTATACAAGAGGTTAAAAATGCCTATGACGGTATCATGGATCCTCTTACTGTTCCATTGGCTTTTACCGCAACATTGGCGACAGATTATGCCAAAATAGAGCGTGAGGCTAAAGGGTATCACGCGACAATGAAAGAAGAAGCCACCGCCTTTAAGAAATTGTTGGAGTCTCAAAAAATAGAAGCAGAAAAAGCCCTTCAGGCTGTGAAGGACCAAGCAGCTGAAGCCGGAGTGGCAACAAACGCGCAAATATTTTTGACAGACTCAGGTAGCCATGCCGAGACAGCCAAGAAATGGCTTATAGCAACCATTGCTTCCGCAATTGTTACACTTATCGTGGCGGTCAGTTTTGTTTTTATCAGTTTCATGTACAAACCTGAAACAACGGCTGCCGCAATACAGTATGTGGTCAGTAAGTTGATTCTCCTTTCTACTCTTTCCTTTGGTATTTTTTGGTGTGCAAGGAATTATAAATCAAGCAAGCATAACGAAACACTCAATAAGCATAGAGCCAATGCACTCATGACATTTAGAGCGTTCGTTGAGGGTAGTGGTGACAATCGAATTAAGGAAGCAATACTTCTTCAGGCAGCTCAAGCTGCATTTGTTAATCGGCCAACAGGATATGAGTCACAAGAAAAAGAGCAGCAAGCTATAAACCCGGTAGTAGAAATACTCGGCAAATCATTAGTTAAATCAGCTGGTTCGTCTTAATTAAAAAACGAAAATTAGTTAACAAAAGCATTCACTAAACGGCAAGAAGTTCGACGGCGCCGAAGCGGCAAACGTTGGTGATGCAAGTCGTAACCTCATCACCCCTCCCACCCCAACTCTTTATACGCATCCGGCCGGCGATTATGCCCGGTGAGGTGGTCGGCGTCACCTGAAGCTAAAAACACGGCCAGCGGCGCAAGGTCTGCCGGGTCCTGCAGCTCATTATTATCATAGAGCCCGTGAAACCGGTCATACACTTCCTGTCCCATGGATGAAATATCTATGCCCCGGATTTCTCCCTGCATGGCCGTATCCATCACCCCCGGATTGATGGCGTTGACCTGGATGTTGAATTCTTTTAATTCTGCTGAAAGAGACCGCGTCAGCTGGATCAGCCCGGCTTTGGACACGCCGTAGGCAGAAAACCGGGGAAAGGGGCGTTCCCCCAGCCCGGAAGTGATGTTAATGATTTTCCCGCTTTTCTTTGCCGCCATATCCGGTATGACCGCGTGGCAGCAAAAATATGCGCCGTTTAAATTAATATCGATAGTTTTTTTCCAGATTTTTGTATCCGCATCCTTCATAAAATCCGCAGGGCCGATGATCCCGGCATTGTTGACCAGGATATCCACCGGGCCGAAATGCTTCCGGGCCTGTTCCACCATTTCTGCCACATCATTTTCACACCCCACATCTCCGGCATAGATCATGATTTTGCCGCCGGTTCTTGAAATAGCGTCACCGGTTTTTTCCAGTTCCGCGGCACTTCTGTCCATGAGCATGACACAGGCCCCTTCTTTGGCAAAAGCCCGGGCAATTTCTTTTCCCAGCCCGCATGCAGCCCCGGTCACGATGGCGACTTTTTGGTTTAATTTCATGGCAGACTCCTAACCCGGCTTTCTCACGATAAAACTATTCTAAAAAATCCAAATACCTTCACCAATAATTGATGAAAAAAATTCAGTTACCATAAACAATAAGCTTTTGCCGGGTATAGATTCCCAGCAGAAAACTGATGGTTTGCACATCGATTTATCGGATTTTTTTCACGCGTTATCTCCGTATTCCAGTTATGAATATTTAGTGCCCGCCTTGAACTTGGAAAAATTTTCAGGTTTTCGTTCAGGCACTATTTAGTCCCTGAACGGAAAGTACCTCAATTATCACTTTCCCGTCATTGCGAGGGAGGTACGACCGAAGCAATCTCATTAAAGACAGGGGATTACTTCGTCGCTCGTTCCTCACTTCTCGTAATGACAACTGAGATTCAGGGGTTTTCGTTCAGGCACTATTGAATAAACAATACGGATTTATTGGGCAAATAAACTGTTAAAAATCCGGGATTAAAGCATATCCGTTGTACTGATAGCCGATGGAGGAAATCCATCCATTCGGCACCTTTGTAATTTCCGGTAAAATTGTTGCCGGATCCACACCCAGCAGCTCCACGGCTGCTATGCAGACTTCCAGCTTAATGCCGTCCTTGTTCATGGCCGAAAGGGTTTGCGCAATGGCATCCAGGTTTTTCGCGTCTTCAGCCGAAATTCCTTCCCGGCTGGAGGATATCAGCTTAACGCCCGGTCCCATAAATACAATCACAAAATCAGGCGTTGCATCGACAGCTGTCAGGCTCTTGTCTTTATAGGTTTTATGCAAAAGATCCAGATGGATGGCTGCTACTTTTGCGCTGGCGACCCGGAAATCGACGACCGCCTTAATTGAATCAACACCTTGAAGTGATGGATAGGTTTCTGCATAAACATTACCTGCCGCGCCAATTATTAAACAAGCGGCAATCAACAGACTTAATGTGAGTTTAATTGATTTAACGTTCATTTTTCATTCCTCCCTGTGATGGGTTTTAAAAAATTACATTACAACCACATTGCCGTTAAAGACTAAGAGTAGGCATGGAATGAAAAATTGCAAACGCCACCTCTGGTAAAGCTAAATAAATTTTAAAATTCATGTATTTAAACGTTTTTTTGATCTTCCGAATAAGGAATAAAATACCGGTAATGTCAAAAGCGTGAGACAGGTATCTGAAAAAACCCCGCCGATGACCACCGTGGCCAGCGGCCGCTGGACTTCGGCCCCGACACCGGTATTAAATGCCATGGGAACAAAGCCCAGGGCTGCGACCAGCGCGGTCATCAGCACCGGGCGCAACCGCTGCAAAGCCCCTTCCATGATGGCGGTTTCACGATCCGGCATTTCATCATTTGAATTTTCACGTATTTGTTCAAATGTTGCCACCATCACCAGGCCGTTTAAAACAGCCACCCCGCAGACAGCAATAAATCCGATGGCCGCAGAAATGGTAAACGGCATGCCCCGCAGCCACAATGCCGCAATGCCTCCCACACAGGCAAAAGGCGCACCGGTAAAAATAATCAGGGAATTTCGTAATGAGCCGGTACTCAAATGCAGAAAAAATAAAATCAAAAACAGAGACAGCGGCCCGGCAATCATCAGCCGGTTCCGGGCCCGGGAAAGGTGCTCAAACTGGCCGCCATAGTCAATATGAAATCCTTTGGGGAGTTTCACATCAGCTTCTATCCGCTGCCGGGCCTCACGGACAAACCCGTCCAGATCGCGGCCTGCGACATTGCATTGAACAACGATTCTTCGTTTCTGCCATTCGCGGATAATCGTTGAAGGCCCGCTGGCTTCCCGGATTTTTGCCACGGATGACAAGGGCAGTTTCTTGCCGTCCGGTGCGGAAATGATCAGATTAGCCAGCAGTTCGTGATCCTGACGAAATTTCTCGGGAAGCCGGATCATCAGATCAAACCGCTTTTCTTGATCGATAATCTCTCCCACCTTTGAGCCGCCCAAAGCTTCCACGAACGCTAAAACGTCTTTAGCGGCAATGCCGTACCGGGACAATGCCTGCTGATCAATGGTGAATTCCAGAACCGGCTGGCCCGTCACCTGCTCTGCATAAATGTCCTGGGCGCCGGATATTGATTTTAACACCTGTTCCACTTGCCCGGCTTTCTCCTTTAAAAGTTCAAGGTCATCTCCAAAAATTTTCACCCCCAAATCCGCCCGGATTCCGGCGATCATTTCATTGACCCGCATTTCAATGGGCTGGGTAAAAATCATTTTCATGCCGGGCAGCTCTGCCAGTTCTTTTCTCATGAGTTCCGTGAGTTCCGTCTGACTTGCAGCGCGTTGCCATTGAGACCTTGGGTTTAAGGAAATAAAAATATCAGACACCTCCATCCCCATCGGATCGGTGGCCACTTCCGCGGTGCCGGTGCGTGTCCACACACGGCTTACATCATCCGGATATTTTTCCAGAATCAGTCGTTCAATCCGACTGCCGT
Source organism: Desulfococcaceae bacterium (assembly GCA_030145385.1). GTDB lineage: Bacteria > Desulfobacterota > Desulfobacteria > Desulfobacterales > Desulfosalsimonadaceae > SURF-3. Next base: position 4,091 of record JAQYVU010000063.1, on the reverse strand, counting down.
AGCGGACGGATTCATCCAGCGACACACCGGCCAGACGAACGGTATTGATGACCAGAGACATCTCCGAAAGCTTTGGAATAAATTCCCACCCGATTTTAGACGCCAGCAAGCCGCTGCCGGATAAAAGAATCATTACCAGTGCCACCACCAGCCATTTTAGCCGCAGTACCCGGGCAAGTAAAGGCTGATAGATGCGTTTTAACGCCCGGCCCACCATACCTGAACGTTCATTTATTTTTTTCGGCAGCAAAAAGCTGGACAAAACCGGGATTAAGGTCAGCGAAAGGATCATGGATGCGGCCAGGGCAAAAATCATCGTCAGGGCCATGGGTTTAAAAAGGCGGCCTTCCACCCCTTCAAGAACCAGAATGGGGATAAATACGACCATGATAATCAGCTCACCGAACATGGTGGGTTTTCTGACCTCTATAGAAGCATCCCTGACCACGTCGACTACCGAGCGGTTCTGTGTATTTTGGGCCAGATGACGCACGCTGTTTTCCACCATAATCACCGAACTGTCCACAATCAGCCCGAAATCAACAGCGCCGAGACTCATCAGGCTGCCCGCAATTCCGGCCTTCATCATCAGGTTAAACGCGAACATCATGGAAAGAGGGATGGCGCAGGCCACAATCAGGCCGGCACGCAGATTCCCCAGAAAAATAAACAGAACCGAAATCACCAACAGCGCCCCCTCCATCAGGTTGGCGCGCACGGTTTTCATGACCTGGCCCACGAGTTCGGTGCGGTCGTATACGGTTTCAATGGAAACCCCGGCAGGCAGATTTTTTTTGATGTCCGCCATTTCAGCTTTCAATTTTTCGGTCACCTCATAGGTGTTGGCGCCCATGAGCATGAATCCCAGGCCCAGCACCACCTCACCCTCACCGCCGGCTGTCACAGCGCCCCGCCGGATTTCATGACCGATTTTCACTTTACCGATATCCCGGATACGGACAGCCGCACCATCATGCGCGCCGATCACGATATTTCCCACTTCAGAAATGGTCGTTGTCAGGCCAAGGCCCCGGACCGCGTGCATTTCACTGCCGGAAACCGTGTATCCGCCGCCCACGACCAGGTTGTTGTTTTGAAGCGCTTCGATAATCTCATCCATGGTCAGCCCGTATTTCACCAGCCGCATGGGGTCCACCCGCACCTGGTACTGGCGCTTTTCACCGCCCCATGTGTTGACTTCCGCCACACCGGGAACCGACCGGAGCCGGGTTTTGACAATCCAGTCATGATATGTTGTCAATTCCTCCAGGGTTTTTCCGGAGCCGGTCACCAGGTAATGATAGACTTCGCCGAGTCCGGTGGCCACCGGGCCCATTTCCGGCCGGGCAATACCGGGGGAAAGTTCAATGCTCTGGAGCCGCTCCATGACGAGCTGGCGGGCAAAATAGATGTCTGTGCCGTCGGAAAACAGTGCCGAGACCTGGGACAGGCCCAGCTTGGAAACAGACCGTACATTTTCCAGGCCCAGAAGGCCGGCAATGGCCTGCTCCACGGGAAGCGTGATCAGCTGTTCCACTTCCAACGCTGAAAAACTGGGTGCCACGGTGTTGATCTGCACCTGCACCGGGGTCGTGTCCGGAAATGCATCCATCTCCATATTTAAAAAAGAATAAGTCCCGGCAACAATGACCAGAAGGGCCAGAACAATCACCGTCAGCCGATTTTCCAATGACCAGCAGATTATTTTGTTTAACATTTTTCACCTTGTTCATTCGGTGTTTTTATTCAATACCGATTCATAATGCAGATGACATATAATTGTAGGTCGGGATTCTTTCCCGACAATTGAAACATCGCTTTCGCCGGGTAAGAAACCCGGCCTGCGAACTTTTTTAAATTCTTTACAGCTTCAAAGCCAACGGATGAGTCTGATTCTTTTTTTTGCAAGGCATAAAAGTATGAGGCTGTAGCTTGTCTACGCGAATACTTTTTAACTCAGCAAAAAGATGAATCAGCCTTATCCGCTAAGATTCGGGGCAGCAACCGGCGCCGATACTATCTTTGAGTATCTCCGTTTTCAGAATAAAACTCCCCTGTGTCACCACCTGTTCTCCGGGACTGACACCGGACGCCAGCGCGTAATAATCGCCGGTCCGGAACCCGATTTTTACCTTGCGGGGGGCATACACCAGATCATTGATTTTGACAAACACCACGTTGCAGCACCCGTCCCACTGGACCGACTCCACCGGAACCCCGATGGCCGGAGAATTTTTTTCCAGAAGGATGCGCGCCTGGGCGAACATGCCGGATTTGATCCGGCCATCGGTATTATCAACATCTGCTCTGACCTGCAGCGACCGGGTGACAGGATCAATGGCCGTGCTGATCCAGGAAACGGTTCCTGCATAGGCGTTTGCTTCCAGGCCGGAAATCGTTATCATTACTTTCTGGCCCAGCATGACCTTTGAAAGATCCGGCTCATAAACATTGAGCAGCACCCACATTTTATCAACTGCGGCGATTTCAAACACAGGACGTGCCGAGGAAACAAGCTCACCGGCCACCCCGCTTCTTTTAACCACCACGCCCGACAGCGGGGATACGACCGTAAGCTTCGATGACGTGTCATTTTCCGTTTTCACCCGGCGGATAAGCTTTTCGGTCAGCCCTAAATTTTTTAATCGCTGTTTTGCACCTGCAAGCTGGATACGGCTTTCATGAACACGGGTTTTTGATTCCAGCATATCTTTATGGCTGGTAATTTGTTTTTCAAAAAGACGCATGGCCCGGTCATATTCAAGTTTCATCTGGCCTGCCCGGATATCTGCTTCCAGAAACGCGGCCTTGGCAGATCCGAATTCCTTTGAATCGACTACCGCCAGGACGTCTCCTTTCTTAACCTTTTTGCCAAGATCCGTATTGACCTGGCTGAGAATGCCGGAAGCCGGGGCAGACACCCGGGTGTAGGTACTCCGGTCATAATCTGTTGTGGCATCACATTCCAGTTCCGGTGAAAGCGAAAGCGCAATGGCCGGCGTTGTTTTAATGCCGATCTGGTCCGGGATTTGCCCATCAGGGAATGTGACCCGCAAATCCTGGGTCATGCATCCGACAGCCGGTTTCCGCTTGAACCGGGGAAACGGCTGCTGTTCATCAAAATCATCAAAAAAAGACGTATCCTCAGTATTGCCCGAAATTCCGACGGAAAATCCAGATGTCTTTGTATTCTCACGATATTTGTCCAGAACACCCGGGTTGCAGACCTCACACTGGGATTCCGGCAGATTATGCCCGCCGCACCAGTCGCCTGTTTTTCGAAAAGCGCCTTCGAGTTCCGGACGGCATCGATGACACAGCGCTTCGGCCACGCCGTGTTCGGCGCAGAAACCCCGGGTGTCTATCAGGCGGCTGTCGCAAAAAGGACATTGATCGGGCGCAAGACCATGCGCTTCACACAGGATTGATTTTGCGGTTTCAGGCTGGTCTTTCTGATCCGATTTGTAAAAATCAAACGCCTGGATTCCGGCTGGAATTGCGGCAACGCAAAGTACAACCACCAAAAAAAATTTATGCATTGATTGCATAGAAAATTTTCCTTTTATTTTTTTATTAAGATAATGAACTCGTAAAAATCGCAGGATGGATGGCTAAGTAAAAAGTTTCATATACAAGGCGTAGCTATTTTTCAGACAGAAAATCATACATGTAGTATCTTGAGTGGCTGAAAAATCGATACAACGCAGTAGATGGGACTTTTGACGACGCCATCTTTTAAAAAGAAATCACAAGATCAGAACAACAGACCGGAGGGACACCAGGGAAAGCGGTGTTTCTGTTGCATTGTTAAAAAGAAAACCGTTTGCGTTGATAAACGGTTTGATGGGGTCAAAAAGGGTAACAAGTTCAGGAATATGAAAATCGGAAAAAGACAAACAGGTGACCCCGGCATGCTCGCCGCCCAGGGAAATACAGCAACGGTTTTCCTCTTTCTCATTGGCCGATGAATGATGTTGAGAATCGGCTGGCGCTTTTTCTTTGCATGTTTTATTACAGCAGTCCACCCCAGCGATTTTATCGGCAACCGGCGGCGGGGGAAAAGACCAAAGGGATCGGCATTGAATGACCCG
>JAQYVU010000179.1 GCA_030145385.1 Desulfococcaceae bacterium | reverse complement strand
TAAACAGCTTCGTCAGACACCGGCAGAAGTCCGGGCCATATATGCCAAGCTCGGTTGGCACCGGATTGTCGGGTTCCAGACCCGTAATCCCCTTCACCGGTTTTTATTTGAAATGACGACCCGTGCCATGCGACAGGCGCGGGCAAATCTGTTGCTGCTGCCGGCTGTCGGTATGACCCGTCCCGGCGATTTTGATCATTATACCCAGGTCCGCTGTTATCAGGCGGTATCCAGCCATTTCCCGCCGAATTCTCATGTTATGTCTTTACTTCCTCTGGCCATGCGGTTGTCAGGACCCCGTGATGCGATTTTAGATGCCATTATAGCCAAAAATTACGGATGCTCGCATTTTATTGTCGGCCACGATCATGCCAGTCCGGGTTGTGATGTGAATGGCAATTCTTTTTATGAAAGTGATCGGGCAAGAAAGCTTGCCGTTGAATTCAGCGCAGAGATGGAAATGGAGATTGTTTCATTTGAAAAATTTGTTTATCTGCCCTTTGAAGATGAATATCATTCCATTGACGAAGTGCCCGAAGGAACCCAGACAATATCCATGACCGGTTCGGACATCAGAAAACGAATCCGTGAAGGGCGGCGTATTCCGGAGTGGGCGACCTTCAAGGAAATTGTCGAAGAACTCCAGAAGGCCTATCCGCCCCCCCGGCAGCAGGGCTTTACTGTTTTCTTAACCGGTTTGTCCGGTGCAGGCAAATCAACGGTAGCCAAGGTGCTGTATTCCATGTTCCTTGAAATCGGTGATCGGCCGGTCACACTGCTGGACGGGGATATTGTCCGGCAGAATTTGTCCAATGAACTGAATTTCAGTAAGGAACATCGTGATATCAATGTTCGGCGAATCGGTTTTGTGGCCAGTGAGATCACCAAAAACAGGGGGATCGCCATTTGCGCTCCCATTGCACCTTATGAAAATACCCGTCAGGAGACCCGTCAGGTGATTGAGCAGTATGGCGGATTTATCGAGGTCCATGTGTCAACGCCCATTGAAGAGTGTGAAAGACGTGACCGAAAGGGTATGTATGCCAAGGCTCGGGCGGGGTTAATTAAAGGATTTACCGGTATTGATGATCCGTATGAATCTCCGGTATCACCGGAGCTCCGGATCAATACGACGGAGCTGACACCGGTTGAGGCGGCTCAGGAAATTCTACTGTTTTTAGGAAAGAAAGGATATATTTAGAGATGGTTTCAAAAAAATCGACCATTGCGATAATTGGACTGGGATATGTGGGACTGCCGGTAGCTGTTGAATTCGGGAAAAAGTATCCCACCATCGGCTATGATATAAAGACACAGAGCATCGAAGCCTATAAAAAGAATGTGGATCCGACCGGTGAGATGTCTGAGGAGAAACTAAAGGCCGCCACCCATATTGAATATACCATAGATCCTGAAAAGATTTCACAAGCAGATTTCATCATTGTGGCGGTTCCGACTCCCATTGATGATGCCCGTCAACCAGACCTGACGCCGTTAAAAGGCGCGACCGAAGTCGCCGCACGATTTATGAAAAAAGGCGCGGTGGTGATCTACGAATCAACGGTTTATCCGGGAACCACAGAAGAAGTCTGTGTTCCGATTCTGGAGAAAATTTCCGGCATGACGTGGAAGCAGGGATTTAATGTGGGGTATTCACCGGAACGGATCAATCCCGGAGACAAGAAACATACGCTGACGAACATTGTAAAAGTTGTTTCCGGTGACACGGATCAAACACTTGATCGCGTGGCTGATCTTTATGGCTCAATCATTACGGCAGGTGTTTATCGTGCCCCGAGTATTAAAACTGCTGAAGCTGCAAAAGTCATTGAAAATACCCAGCGGGATCTTAATATTGCGCTGATGAACGAGCTTGCCGTTATCTTTGATAAATTAAGCATTGATACAATTGATGTGCTTGAAGCTGCCGCCACCAAATGGAATTTTTTGCCGTTTCGTCCCGGCCTGGTGGGCGGACACTGCATTGGTGTCGATCCTTATTACCTGACCTATAAGGCGGAAACCGAAGGGTATCATCCGGAGGTGATTCTGGCCGGACGCCGGATTAATGACAACATGGGCAAATTCGTAGTGGAACAGACCGTCAAGTTGATGACCCGTTCCGGTTTGAATATTAAGGATGCCAGAATCGGAATTCTCGGACTGACTTTTAAAGAAGACTGTGCGGATCTAAGAAATTCAAGGGTGACTGACATCATAGAGGAATTGCAATCCTATGCCATCGATCCCATTGTCCATGACCCGCTGGCCGATGCCGGAGAAGCCAAAAGCTTTTTTAATATCAATTTAAGTCCTTTGGAAGAACTGACAGACCTTGATGCCATTATTCTTGCCGTGGGGCATAAATCATATAAAAATATCCTGCTTGATGAATTTATAAATCGTTTAAAACCAAATGGTTGTATAGTAGATATTAAATCTGTACTTGATGTTTCAGGGGTGAAGAAATCCGGCATCAATTATTGGCGCTTGTAAATATTTTTGTAAAGTTCCGGGTCTGGAGAATCCTGCTTTGGGTTACCCCTGGAAGGGGGTTGGTCATCCCTTGATAATTGATTCAACAGAGAACTCCTTTAGCAACCTGCAGCAGAATTTTTTCTTTTTTCAATTGCCATACACATTTTAGTTTTTTGCACACCTGTAGTCATATTTTTTCCATATGAGCCGGCCCGCCGGTTGCCGGATCTGACATGAAAATTACTGATAACGGGGAAGTGTTAATGCGCGGGCGTCATGTTTTTAAAGGCTATTTTAAAAATGATGCCGCAAGAGCTTTCCATTGAAGGCGAGGAACTGACGCCCACCATGAAGTTGAAACGCAGGATCGTCAATGAGAAATATGCAAATGAAATTGAAAGCATGTATCCATAGAAACCTCAAAAGGAGTCTCCATGACAGAATTGCAATTTCAGACCGCTGCGCAATTGGTGCAGGCAATTCAAGACCGTCAAATCAGCGCAGTCGAACTGTTGAATTTTTATAAAGAACGGATTAATCGCCTGAATCCGGGAATCAATGCAATTGTCGCAACTGATTATGATGCGGCTGAAAAACGGGCCAGGGCGGCGGATGAGGCACTTTCAAAAGGGGAAGTCTGGGGGCCACTGCATGGTCTTCCCATGACGGTCAAAGATTCGGTAGAAGTTGCGGGAATGCCGTGCACATCGGGTTTTCCGGGCTTAAAAGATCATTTGCCCAATAAAAATGCTGATGTAGTTGAATCCCTTATTGGCGCAGGTGCAGTCATTTTCGGAAAAACCAATCTGCCAATGTTCGGGCAGGATTTTCAAAGTTTTAATGAGGTCTACGGGCAGACAAATAATCCCTGGGATGTTTCCAGGGTCCCCGGCGGATCTTCGGGCGGGGCGGCAGCAGCGCTTTCCGCCGGTTTGACTGCTCTGGAAATAGGCAGTGACATCGGCGGATCAATTCGCAATCCGGCGCATTTTTGCGGTGTTTACGGTCATAAACCAACCTATGATATCACATCATTTAAAGGTCATATTCCGCCGTTTCCCGGTCTTTTTCCTGGCGATTATTCAATGAGCGGCGACATTGCGGTGATTGGTCCCCTGGCCAGAAGTGCCGAGGACCTGGATCTGGTAATGAATATTATTACAAAACCTGCAAAACCGCTGCAGATTGCATGGAACCTTGAACTGCCGGTACCGCGTAAGAAAAACCTGAAAGAATACCGGGTCGGCTTGTGGCTCGATGATCCGGATTTTCCGGTTGATACTTATGTGGCCGACTGTATCCGGAATCTGGTGGACAAGCTTTCCGCAGCCGGTGTTTCGATCGAAGATAAACATCCGGATATCAGCTTTACGGATTGTCATGATATTTATACGAAGCTTTTGACTGCGGTCCCCAATGCCGGGTTGTCCAAAGAGATTTTTGAACATTTTCATCAGGAAGCGCCGAAACTGGAAGAAGATGACAAAAGTTTTCGGGCCCAGTTAATCCGTGGAACCACAATGCTTCACCGGGACTGGATTGTGCTGGATTATATGCGTCTGATGATGCGCCAGAAATGGGCGGATTATTTTAAAGACTTTGATGTCCTGTTGTGTCCTGCCGTTGCTGTGACGGCTTTTGAACATGATCATGGGGATTTTTTTGAACGGACCCTGCGGGTTAACGGCAGTGGTCAGTCCTATTACGATACATTGTCCGCATGGGCGGGATTGACATGTGTGTCCTATCTGCCGGCCACGGTCGCACCGGCAGGGCTGGCGGCAAATGGTTTGCCGGTGGGTATTCAGATCGTCGGGCCGTATCTTGAAGACAGAACGCCGATTCATTTTGCCGGACTTATTGAAAAGATTACCGGCGGATTCCGGCCACCGCCCGGATTCGATTAAAAAGTTTTACGTCAAATTCTATATTTGATCAAATTATGAAGGGATTAGATTGCTGGTATTGTAAAACCTGATTCGCAAAATTAAACAATCTACAACGGTTCATCAAAACAAACCCCGATACCGGCTTTTGCAATTCGAACAATTATCGCATTTGCATTGAAATGCTGATATGTTTCCGGGTGTTCAAGGTTCATTTTAATTTTATCACCGACGGCAAACTGGTTCCTGGCATCTTTGATTTCAATAAATACGCCGCCCATGCTGATGTTTTTAGTGCTTCCGTGATAGAGTTTGGCGTTGACCGTAAATGGCACCGGCCTGAAATATTCTTTTCTTGAAAATTTCCGCTTTGTCTGGCCGCTGTAGGAAATAAAATCGCCTAGCAGCTGACATCTTTCTTCCAATGACATGGTCATGATTAAATCAACAAGATTTGTGGTGACATTCGAGACATCACTTTTGGAGGAAGCGGATTTTGTCAGTTCATTATATTTATCAAGCAGCTTGTCTTTGTCATTGGTCGACATTTTCATGATGATATTGATCAGCTGCTCGGTAACCGATGATATATTCGTTTCACAAGTCGTAATCTTTTTGGCGATCGTTTTCTTTTTTGAAAGATTGTCTTCATCAAATAATTCTTTGATTGAAACATTCATGGCGCAAGCGATTTTGCTTAAAACGTTTAATCCTGAATATTCGATTTTATCAGAACAGGCATTTAAAATGGCGATATGCGGCAGCCCTGTTTTTTTGCTCAATTCAGGTGTTTTCAGGTTTTTCCGGGCCATCAATGCCTTAATGTTGCTTTTGATTTTTATGGTCATTTATATCCTTATTTTTTTATCATGAGGCTTGTCTGAACGAGATTGACAAATGAAAATGCGATGCCGGATGGTACGCTGATCCGGCCTGTTTATTTTAATGTTGAAAACCTGGTCCTTTGGGCCAGGTTAGAGATATTGGCTCTGCCCTGAGCGATGATTCGGTTAAATTCTTAATCGTAATCTTTCTCTTAATCATAATCTTTTGGGCGAAAGTCTTTCATCAAAAGACGGATTAAGATTATGATGATGATTAGGATTATGAAAATTGAGTA
>JAQYVU010000062.1 GCA_030145385.1 Desulfococcaceae bacterium | reverse complement strand
TGGATTAATTCTTTGGGATCATTGCGGTATGTCAAGAAACGAGGAAGGTTTATCAAAAGCCTTATCTCTGGTCAAAAAATTGAGACAGGAATTCTGGGAAAATGTTTATGTGCCGGGAATTGGTCAGGACTTAAATCAAAGCCTTGAAAATGCCGGACGCGTTGCGGATTTCCTGGAATTTGGCGAACTGATGATCCAAGATGCCCTGGAACGGAAAGAGTCCTGCGGGTGCCATTTTAATACCGCTTTTCAAACCGAAGAGAATGAAGCCAAAAGAGATGATGAAAATTATTGCCATGTTGCAGCCTGGGAATACACCGGTGATGACCGGAAACCCAATCTTCATAAAGAGTCACTGGCATTTGAAAATGTTGAATTAAGCCAGAGGAGCTACAAATGATATCTAAGACAATTAATTTAACATTAAAGGTGTGGCGCCAGAGTCGCGGTGAAAAAAAAGGGCGTTTAGAAACGTATCATGCAAAAGATATTTCCGTTGATATGTCATTCCTTGAAATGATTGATGTTGTTAATGAAGACCTGACGAAAAACAGGAATGAACCCATCGCATTTGATCATGACTGCAGGGAAGGTATTTGCGGTATGTGCGGTGCCGTAATAAACGGTCGGGCACACGGGCATGAAAAAGAGACCACATTATGCCAGCTTCATATGCGGCATTTTTCAGATAACGATACCATAGTGATAGAACCCTGGCGATCCCGCGCGTTTCCGCTGATCAAAGATCTGATTGTCGACAGAAGCGCTATGGATAAAATTATCCAGGCTGGCGGGTATATTTCCGTTAATACCGGTGGTGCAACGGATGCCAATGCATTGCCTATTTCCAGGGAAATAGCTGAAACCGCTTTTAATGCAGCCGCCTGTATCGGATGCGGAGCCTGTGTAGCAGCCTGTCCCAATGCATCTGCCATGCTGTTTGTCAGTGCCAAGGTATCCCATCTGGCGGTACTGCCCCAGGGAAGGCCGGAAGCCGCCAAACGCGTCCAGGCAATGGTGAGACAGATGGACGAGTGTGGTTTTGGCAACTGTTCCAATGAAGCCGAGTGTGAAATGGAATGCCCTAAGGGCATATCCATTGTTGAGATCGCCCGACTGAATCGGGAATTTTTAAAAGCAGAATTTTCTTGATTCCTTTTTTATAAAATTGTTGTATACTGATCGGATATTTAACAATTTTATAAACATTATTCTTCTAATTCTCGATAAACGGGGAGAATTGCATGAAAAAAATTAATGTGGCGGGAATGTCATCTCTGATCGGCGGAATCTGTCTTTGGGGTTTTCACGAGCTTGGAAGTTTTATGGGTAAATCCGGTAATTTAAACGCTTACAATAAAGCAAAAAACGTTGACGAGCATAAGGCGCTGTATGACATACTTCATGAAGATAATTTTGACTGGATCGACAGTATTCCATGGGGCTTGATGCGGGAAGGCGCGGATTATGTGGTGAACATGCCATTGTGGTTGCTGATGGTAATAGTGGGATCTTTTTTACTGATTGTTGGCGGGATATTTGTTAAAAAATAGGTAATAATTTTTTTTAACCTTTGATTGATGCCGGGGAAACAAACTTGTTTCCCCGGCATTTTTATCATTAGAATGCGGTGGGGCAGTTAAAATAATAATTTATTTTTTTGATTTAAGCGCGGATTGAAGTTTTTCCGCAAGATCGCCCAAGCCCATCGACGATGATTGTTGGCTTTTGGGAGTAAATTTTTTCCAGTCATCACCACTGCCTTCAATGCCAAGTGTTATTTTTCGTTTATCAGCATGTATTTCTTCAACTTTAACGGTAATTATGTCATCTGTTTTTAATTTTTCGATTTCCGACGCATTCGGAGCACTGTTGATTTTTGATTTTGGCAGCAGTCCGACAACACCGGGTTCAAGGTTAATAAAGTAGCCAAACTGTTCTTTTTTTTCAATTCTTCCGGAATAAATTTTACCAACTAAATACTTTTGACTGATATTCAACCAGGGGTCCCCTTCAGCATCTTTCATGCTGAGAGAAATTCTTTTTTTGATAGAATCAACCTCTTTGATCGTCACTGCTACCATATCATCGGGAGACACGACATCTTCAGCGCGTAAGATGCGCTTCAGATAGCTCATTTCACTGATGTGCACCAATCCTTCAATACCCGGTGCAATTTCGACAAAAGCACCGAAATCTGCACACCGGGTCACTTTGCCGTTAGTTTTATCACCGGTTTTAAACTGCTGGTGAACTGTTTCCCAGGGGTCGGTCGTCGCCTGCTTGGCGGACAGTGAGATTTTGGACGTCTCCAGGTTAATATCCAGTATTTCGGCTTTAACCGGATCATTTATTTTGAACATTTCATCCGGGTGTCCAATACGTGTCCAGGAAAGTTCCGAAATATGAATCAGTCCTTCCAAGCCGGGAACTAATTCAACAAAAACCCCATACGGCATAATGGTGGTAACCGTACCGTCAACAATATCCCCTTTTTTGGCGCTCTTGAAGAATTCTTTTTTAGCGGCTTCCTGTTCCTGTTTCAATAAATCACGCCTTGAAACAACAATATTTCTACCCCGTTCTTCAAATTTTGTAATCAGAAAATCAAAGCTTGACCCGACATATTCGTCCTGATTTTCGACATATCGGGTATCAATCTGGCTGATCGGGCAGAATGCGATTTTTTTCATTATACTGACCCTGAATCCGCCTTTACACACCTCGGTTACTTTGCCTTCTACCGGAATACGGTTTTTATATGCATCATGCATCAGGCGATCCCCGCCGGCACCTGATATGGATTTAGACAAGCGGATTTCCCCATCAGAGATGGATACCACATAAAGATCCAGCACATCGCCGGTTTTGCATTCTAATTCCTTATCTGCATTTAATAATTCGCTTTTTTCAACAATACCGTCAGTTTTCGTGCCGGTATTGATAAATATATTTTTGTCTCCGACAGCAATTATCTCGCCGTTGATTTTATCGCCGACTTGAATATCGTTTTGTTCCGTCATATAGGATTCAAAGAGATCGGCAAAATTTTCTTCATCATTGGTATCTGATTCAAAAACATCATCCGGCATGGTTTAATGCTCCTTATTAAAAAATTCTTGTTTGATATAGCTTTGTAAATCATATAATCTTTTATTAGGCAACTTTTACCAGCACGGTTAAAAGGTTGCAAGAAATACGTTGTGGGTTTTACAATTTACATCGGTGCCCATGTTCGGCATGATATCTATAATTGTCAAAAAAAATCGTATGAAATGAATTTTAAAATTTTTTTTATACGATTTTTCCTTAACAAAACTGGAATAATAAAAATGACGGATAATTTAATTTATGGGCCGGTACCATCCCGGCGTCTCGGGTTTTCTTTGGGGGTTGATCTTGTACCTTATAAAATCTGTTCATACAACTGCATATATTGCCAGATTGGACCAACTCCTGAAACAACAATCAAACGAAAATCGTATATATCTTCGGAAAAGATATTGTCACAACTTTATAAACGTCTGAAAGAGGACATCCGTCCGGACTTCATCACCCTGGGAGGTTCTGGTGAGCCGACGTTAAACAGTGAGATTGCAGATATTATTACAGGGATTAAGTCTCATACTGACGTGCCTGTTGCGGTTCTGACCAACGGCTCTCTGTTTATGGATGAAAAAGTCAGAAAAGATTTGTGCGGTGCCGACGTTGTTCTGCCTTCTTTTGATGCCTGTGATGAAAGTACTTTTTTAAAGATCAACCGACCCGCTTCAGGTCTTGATTTTGGAAAAATTGCCAATGGAATGATTGAATTCCGCAAGATTTATTCAGGTGAAATCTGGCTGGAGATATTTATTGTTAAAGGCATCAATGACACTGAATCCATGATAAAAAAGTTTAAACAATGGACGGATAAATTTGCGCCGGACAAGATTCATTTAAATACAGCGGTTCGGCCAACGGCTGAAGCTGATGTTCATACGGTATCTGAAGATAAACTGAAAATTTTTTGTAAAATTCTTGGGAAAAAAGCTGAAGTTGTCGCTTCGTTTAAAAAAGAAACAAAAAATGGATCATTAAAAGATATCCGAAAGAAAATAATAAATATGCTCGAACGCCGTCCCTGTACATTGGCAGATATCTCGGCCGGACTTGGCTGGCATCAAAATGAAATACTCAAATATCTTGAACCGATGATTACGGATAAAGATATCGAAGTTCTGCATATCACCGGGAAAATGTTTTATCAAAAAAAAGGGAAAATAACAGCGGATCAGAGTTAATGTATCCGGCTTCAGGGATCGATTGTTACGGAAATATGCTGTCGTCCCCATTGTCTGGCTTCCGAATGGGAGTTATAATATAGATCCAGGCGTGTCGGTCCCTTAATGGCGCTACCCCGGTCTTCAATGACACCGTATCCGTAACCCGGCACATAGAGCCTTGTTCCGAATTTATAATATCGTGTATCCGCGGCAATCGTACCGTCTCGGGAAAGCCACAGCCACGGAAATATAATTCGAAACGGAATCATCCAGGGCTTTTTTAAACTGTCAAAGGAAAAGAGGCCGGGTTTCGGCTCGTGCGGTTTGGTGCCGCTGGCTGTTAGCCCGGAGTAGGGGCGGCCATTGTTTTTTCCTTTATTGATATATTTATTCCAGAAATCAAGTTTTAAGTATTTCCAGCTGCCCCGTTCCCAGCAACAGCATTTGCCGCAACCACAATATGCGGTAACTTCCATTTTTTTAACAATTTTGTGTCCGCATCCGTTAAGCCCCACAATCAAACCGGCCAGCACAATAAAAATGAATTTATGTCTCATAGATGATTTGCGATTCTTGAAGTATCAGTTTAGATAATTATTTTAATATACTCTAATGTTAGACTAAATCCACTTTCCTGGAATTGTGGATTTGCAGAATCTGCATTTGTTCTTTTCAATATTATTGATAGGGATATGATAACCTTTTCGTTCGATCAATAATTTACCGCATTGATGGCAATAGGTATGATTGCCCTCGTGCTCAGGGACATTGCCGACATAAACATAGCGAATTCCCGTATCCATAGCAATTTTCCTGAAATTTGTCAAAACAGAGACCGGTGTGGGAGCAAGACGGTCGAGTTTGTATTGCGGAAAAAATCTTAAAAAATGCAACGGATGATCGGGCCCCAGGTTGTTCACAATCCAATGGCACATTTTTTTTATCATCTTTTCGTCATCAACGTATCCGGGAACCACAAGGGTTGTGATTTCAAAGTGTACGCCGCGATCATGCAGGGTTTTAAACGTGTTTAGCACCGGATCCAGCTGGCCGCCGTTTAATTTTTGGTATGTGGCATTATTAAATGATTTCAGGTTCACATTTGCGGCATCTAATACCTCACACAGCGCAGATAATGGTTCTGGATTAATGTAGCCATTGGAAATCCACAGATTTGATATGCCCTTTTGTTTGGCAAGCTTTGCGGTGTCCATCATGTATTCATAATACGTGACCGGCTCGGAATACGTATACGCAATTGAAGTGACTTTTTTTTTCAGTGCTGTTTCGATTACCTGATGTGGAAAAAGATCGTAAAACCTGACATCTTCGGGTTTTGCCTGGGATATTTGCCAGTTCTGGCAATTTAAGCATCTGAAATTGCAACCGGTTGTGGCAATGGATAATGCCTTGGTTGCGGGCTTAAAATGGAACAGCGGTTTTTTTTCAATGGGATCCGTGTTCACCGAGCATGGATTGCCGTACGCAAGCGTATACAATTTTCCGTTAATATTGACCCTGGATCTGCAGACGCTTCGATCACTTTGATCTAAAACACAGCTTTGCGGGCAGATGCAGCACATCACCGCATCACCGGGAAGGGTCATATAATAATCCGCTTCACGGGACCATTTTCCGGGGTGGTCAGGGGCATCCTTTTTAAATGTTGTTCCTGATATATCGACTGTGGCGGATTGTTGTTTTTTTCCTGTAAAAGCACACAATGCCTGGCCTGGAAGTGTGCTGCCTGCAAAAGTAAAGGCGCTATATGTTAAAAATTGTCTTCGGGATACAGTTTTCATTTTTTCATATTTATAATAAGTAAACTGGTTATTTTAAGTAGGATTAATCCGGCCGCTGACCACAAAATACCGGCAAACGGAATTAATAAAATACTGGTTATTAAAGTTCCATATGCCGCTCCGATAAGGTCTGCGGAAAACATTTTAACGGCCGCCTGTCTGCCGCCCCCCTGTAGATGCAGCGCAACGGGAAATTGACATCCGCAGACAGATGAAACCGCAAAGCCGAATAAAAGAAACGCATACCCGGAGATCTGATTTTCAAAAAGACTTATTGCACCGATAAATACAAGCATCAAGATGATCAGCGCGGTATCAGTAAAAAACAGGATCTTTTTATTACCGTGTTCGCACAGGTATTGTCCATAAACAGCTCCTGGCAGAAGCCCTGCGAGAAAAACCGTTATAATTAATCCGATCTGCAGATAAATATATCCAAAAAATATCTGGAACGCAAATATTACCAGAATCTCAGCCCCCATGGTAAAAAATCCGGTGGTATAAAGCACAAACTCTTCCTTTGAAATGCACAAGAAATAAACAATATTGATTATACTCAATATTAATACAAAAAAAGCCGGTGAGGTGGAAAAGATTGAAAACCATTCATCTAATAATATTTGCACCAGATGCGGTGAAAAATCACTGTTTATTGGCCCGGTTGATATGAGCTGTTGATTTAATCGGCTGATTCTTTCCTGGGTGATGTTGCCGTAATAATATCCGCTGATATATGCTGTAGAAATATTTTTATTCTCAAGCAGAACATCAATATTCGTTTTAATTGGAGTATCACTGCACAGAAAAAAAATGCGATTGCCCGGTATTAATAGAACATGTTTAAAAACATGGCAAGTGGTGCGATATATGGATGATATTTTTTGAAGTTCATTGTCGCTGATATAATTATCAAATCCTTTGACTGAAAAAGAAAGAACACCGCCTTTGGTCAGGTGCTGACTGGCAATGGTAAAAAAACGGTCGGTAAAAAATCGGTTGATTTGAAATGTGTCAGGCTCCGGAAGGTTTAATATAATCGCATCATATTGTTTATCTGTATTTTTTAAATATTGCCGCCCATCTTCATGGATAACGGTCATTTCCGGACATTTTTCCAACAGTCCAAAACGGAATTCAGCATCCGTGATCGCCGGATCAATTTCTACATAATCAATGGTTGCCGGATGATATTTTTTTACTTCCGAAATCATCTGGCTTTGTGCAGAAATCATCAGAACGTGTCTTACCGAATCTATTTGGGAAAGCGGATAATGAACCACTTCTTCGGCAGCGCTAAAATCCTGGGAACTGAATACCGGCCGCCCGTTCCGGATGAGTGTATACTGCTCCTGATCTTTAATAATCCGGATACGTCCATAGGGTGTTTCCTGATAATAGGCGAGCTCACCGGATGGGGGGGCAAGGGTTGGTGTCTCGATACTTATTGCGATAATCAGTGCCGTTATTCCGAGAATGGTTCCGATAAAAGACGGAGTTTTCTTGTTATAAGCAGACGCATAAAGCCGATACAGGGCAAAAAGTAACGGCAGATGAGCGATGAAGACTGCCTGAAACGGTGTGGTGAAATACACCAGGATAAAGGAGAATAGAACGCCTCCCGAAATATCTCCGATATTGTCAAAAATATAGATTCGCGTTCCGAGGTAATCCGCAATATGGTTTCTAATCACAATCAGGCTGTAGGGCAGAAAAAAACCGAGTAAAAGGGAATAGGGCGTAATTGAAAACAACGTATAGGCAAATGTGGGATAAAAGCCGATCGAACTGCCGTGGATGAAAATCAAATCACGAGTCACTCGTATGGCAATCAGCTGGAGCGGTGCCAGGATGATCAAGCAAATTGAGATCCAGTAGAATCTTTTAACCGATGCATTTTTGCTTAAGAGGCCGGCCAGATGAGTTCCTAAGCCGCCGATGAAAAGCCAGTTAAAGAGAATAAGGGCAATGACGAATTCATTTCCGTTCAATTGAGAAAGAAATTCACGGATGGTCAACAACTGGGTGGTAACTGATCCAATTCCGGTAGCGATAACAACATTCCGGATTCGCCTATCAATTTTTAGGTTAGTGATCTTCTTCAAAATACTGAACCTGATACACCATGACTTCTAATCCGGGTCGACGCCATTCATCTGACGGAAGTCCGGCCTTTTGGCATAAATGTTCAAGAAAAGATTTTTTATCCGGTAATTGTTCCCATACCTGAGGCAGAAATGTTGCGCTGTATGGACCTTTACGAATAATCACCCCATCGATATTCTGCCGCAGTTTTTTAAGAAGATCCGCTTCGTCCTGATACTCAATAATTGTTGCTTCAGTGAGAAGACTGATTTCAATATCGACATTTCTGATTTCATCTTTTGAAAGGGGCGGGAATCGGGGATCGTGAAAAGCTGCGTTAAGGGCATTGTCTTTGACGCCCTCGATGATGGTTTTGTCAGCAGACAAATTACCGATACATCCGCGAAGCTGATTGTTAATTTTAAGTGTTACAAAAGTACCGCGACGGGCATTAAAAATATCATCTGATAATTCACTGCCTGGTTCATTCGAGTCAGATGTTTTAATATTCAGTCTGTCTGCAATTGTTTTTCGTGCCAGCTTGAGAAGGATGTCCCCTTTCTCCTTATCCATCTGAATAGATCCTTTTCCTTGGTTAATGACTGATTTTT
This sequence comes from Desulfococcaceae bacterium, assembly GCA_030145385.1. GTDB lineage: Bacteria > Desulfobacterota > Desulfobacteria > Desulfobacterales > Desulfosalsimonadaceae > SURF-3. Next base: position 18,774 of record JAQYVU010000062.1, on the reverse strand, counting down.
CAAAATATGCAATGGCCGCATAGCCGACGACGCTATCCCTTTGTCCTGCTGTATCTCCGCTGTTTGAATAGTGAAGAAGCATTGGTTGCCAATTGCGGCGAATGGCCAGATGTGTGAGTACCTGAATTGGAATGATTCCGCAGGCACTGTAATTCTGATCTGATAATTTTTCAATATTTAATTCCAGTATGTGCCTGATGGTATCGTGATCTTTCTTAACTGCCTGTGCATAGGGCAGGTAATGGGAGAGATCTGAGCTGACAACGATTAAAGTCTCCGGGTCAATCACACGGTTCACGGCATCACAATATTGCCGGATATCTCCCGGCCCCATGACAACCGGAATGATTTTGAAATCATCAAGATAACTTTGCAAAAAAGGGATCTGAACTTCAATACAATGTTCCAGGTCGTCTGATTTTTTATTGGTTCTGAATAAGTCATTGTATTTTTGCCTCAAAAACAGGCTGTCCGGGTGTACAGAAACATTTCCGAGAGGGGTTTGATAGTCAGAGACATCACTGACGGCGCAATTTTTAAAACCGACCCGATGATCCGGGCCCATGATGATAATTTTTCTAAAACTCCTGTTTTTCAAAACTTTTGAAGAATGAGCAGCAGTAAGACCGGAGTAAACATATCCTGCGTGGGGAAGAATCAGGGCTTTAAGTGTTACGTCGGAAGGAAGAAAAACCTCGGTTTGTTCAGCCAGTTTCGTGTATTCAGCAATCCGGGCCGTCAGGTCATCCGTGGTTTTGGGATAAAAACTCCCGTTATAAACCGGTTTTCTTATTTGTTGCGCGAATAAGGGGTTAATATAAAGAAATAGTATTCCAGCAAGGGCGATAAATAATTTTATAAATTTATGAGCAAAGGGTGCCATGAGAACATCACTGAAACAAAGTGAAAATGTTTTTTATAATTAATACAATACTATGGTGAAAAATTACTGTCAAACAAAACATGAAAGTGGTATAGTCAAAAAGGTACAAAATTTTTAATGTTTTTAATCTTGCGGAAAAATTTCATCATGCAGAAATTTCTGATAATAGTAAAATTTTCATCGGCTCAAGATTTTTGTCTGTTTTACGAACAATCCTCCAGCGGCCAGGTTTTCCTGCCTTCATCCAACGAACTTGAAGAGCATTCGAAAGTAATTCTCAAAATACTGGTGCCATTGGTGGATGAATCGTTTCACATTGATGGTATTGTTGTATCAAGTCAAGTTGATATGCAAAACAATACAGGAATGACAATTGACATTAAAGAGGGTCTGAAATCGGTTTTATCAGTAATAAACCTGAAGCTATCCGCTTATGACCAATATCAGGATATTCTGGATCTGTCGGTTGTTGAACCGGATGAAATGATGACCATTCCTGAAAAAATTTCAGGCCTGGAGATGGCGATTGATGAAGATGATATTCAAATCCTTGAAAATAATCATCCAATCGAAAAGACAACCAGCCTTTTCAAGGAAGATTCATTCGCACTGACAGATGACCTGAATGAAGATTTAATAAATCTTAAAATGGAAAATGAATCCGATGATTCGCTGGTGAAAGTTGACCTGGCGCATCTGCCGGATTTTGTTCTTCAGGATGATGATGATGATGATGATGGAAATGAACCTCAGCAGAAGGCCGGGGCGGGTGAAACTGTAGACGAGAATTTTTCTTCTGAACCTGAACCGGAAACTTTTCTGGAATTTGACCTTCTGCCGGATGATGAATCCTTTTCTGAAGGATTTACCATGAATTCCGATACTGGGGAGACTGCGTTAACTCCGTCTGATAATCAAGGGCTTGGCGGCGTTTTATTTGAAGACTTAAAAAAAATGGTTGAGCAGGGGGAGTTTGAATTCGAACTTGAAAAAGAGCCTGATCTAGGTGTAAAAAAAATCCCTGAAAAAAAAGAACTGACGCCCGAAGAACGTCAAATGGCAGAGCCTGTCGGCCAGTTTTTCATGAACCTGACCAAAGCCATGTTAAGAAGCGGGTACTATGCCCCCGGCCATCCCGGCGCCGATTCAGCAAAAGCCGGTCTGTATGATGAATTTATCGGCGTCCTTGGAGACCAGCGGGAAATTATGATAACAAATCATAATTCAAGGGACGGCATTGACCTGATGCTTACCGGTATCCTTGATGAGCCAATAAGCATCCGGGTTTTAGTCGGACCCGGAGTTGCAGAACTTTTTGTCCCCAAACTCAGTGAATATTGCGAACGGAAAAGACTGCTCAACTTTGCGTTAAAAAGAGATATTCAACCGGATCATTTTTATCAGTTCATTGATATTATGAGTGATCCGAAAGTAGATGATCACAAAGACAAAGAAGCGGGAAAATTTCTGACAAACGCGTTTATTGAACACGGCATAACGGATATTTCAACAGTTTTTGTCGATGACATGGTCGAACTGGAATCGGATCTCCCCTGGCGGGTGGAGATGGCGATTCACCGGCTGGCGAAAGACCTTAAGGTAATGCCCATGTTTAAAGGTGTCTCCAATGACGCCATCAAGCAAATGAAACTCCAGACGGTTCAGGATATTATTCGGCCGTTAAAACACCCGACGTACCTTAATGACTTTCTGGTTAATTGCTATATTATCGCAAAATACGTCAAAAGTATGCCCTCTGAGGATATCGAAGAGATTGTTGTGGAAGCATTTTTAATTGATCTGCTCCTTCCAACATCCCGGTTTACTTTTAAAGAGTTGGATTATCTGAAACAACTTAAAACTGAACATCCTGACAACATATTGATTGACCGAAGGCTCAGTGCAATAAAACGGATTTTAAAATTAATTTCCAGGCGGGTGGTGGTAGAAAAAGAGTCAGGCGCCCAGACTTTTCTGGAACATTTGTATCGAAATAAAATTTTGAGCTTTGATGAACTGCCCGCAGATGTCAAGTATATGGTTAATACTATGAAGATGGCTGATGATATTCGGGACAATTTTACCACATATTCAAGCGCCATCGCCAATGTCAATGACCCGGAGCAAGCCCTGGTTTATCTGAAGTGTTTCAGGCGGACTGTTCCTGTTTTGATTGGTTCGGGATGCTGGGAGATTCTCAGCAGGATAACACAAACCGTTAAAAATGTTTCTGCACGGCAACCCGTCAACTCGGACAAGGTCCATTCAGGGCTGAAAATCATAAAGTCAAATGAGATTGAAGACTTTTCGGAATCAATACTCTTCAAGTCTCTTGATGTTTCAGAACGGCCGCTGGGATTTATTTTTAAGGATGTAACATACAAGATAATCGATGCTTATGAACATGCAGATTCAAATCAGCGCAAAACGATTGATAAGGTCATTAATTGTCTCGGATCATTTGGCGTGGATATTACCAGCAAAATGCTGTCTGACAGCAATGATCGTGAAGTTAGGAAACTTTCATATGAAAAGATGATCAGCAAAGGCAATCAGGCCAGAAAATGGGCGATCAAAGCTTTAAAGGATACGAGTCGGCCCTGGTTTATTCATAGAAATGCAATGATGATTTTAGCCAAAGTCAGCGATAAAGAAGAAGATTTTGACTGTGTAAGAAATTTCCTGGAACATTCAAATCCAAAAATCCGGGAAGAGGCGTTACATGCCGCTGTTTCATTAAAGCCTTATGATGGAGAATCTCTGGTTCTTAAATTGATCAATGATGAGGACCCGAAAGTCAGATGGCTGGCCATTCGTACGCTTCAGAAGTTTTCACCCATTTCCGAGTCAGCCATGAATGTACTGTTAAACCTTATTGCGTTGCCAATGCCCAAAAATAAGGAAGCGGCTGAAAATCAGATTAATAAAACAGTTCATATTATCAGCGCGATTAATGCCATGACCCATATTCCCGTCTCACGTAAAGTGGAAACAGAGATTATAGAAGTATTAAAATCGATTGCCGGCGGAAAACAATCATTATGGAATAAGGTAAAGCGGGCTGTCGGAAGTGATCACGACACTCCTTTGTTAAAATCGGCGATCCCTTTATTAGGTAAAATCGGCGGTAGCCCGTCCAAATCATTTTTGAAAAAAACAATCCGCTCACACCCGGAACTTTCGGAAATCATCAAAAAAGCGCTGCATCAGATAGAATCATAATCGTATGGAGTTTTTACAATGATTCTTATTGGTGTTACTGATATTCATGGCAATTCAGCGATTATTGAAAATATGGGAGATATTCTGGCCAATGCCGATGTTGTGCTTTTGGCGGGAGATATAACTCATTTCGGAAGAAAAGCTGAAACCTGCAAAGTCTTAAGACCTTTTATCCAAAGGGCACGAAAGGTTTTTGCCGTATCCGGTAATTGTGATTACGGACAAGTCGATTCTTACTTAGACGTACAGAAAGTCAATCTCCATGGCAGAGGGGTGGTCTATAATGGAATCGCGTTTGTGGGGTTGGGGGGATCGTTGATTACACCGTTTCAAACCCCCAATGAATTGAACGAAGACGAAATTGAATATTCTCTGGACCAGGGTTTTTCCCAGATCCCTTCCGGCATTCCCCTGGTTCTTGTTTCTCATCAGCCGCCCGTGAAAACCAAATGTGACCGCATCTTTTCAGGCAAACATGTGGGAAGTATCGCTGTTCGTCGATTTATTGAAAAATATCAGCCAATTGTATGTTTCACCGGTCACATCCATGAATCTGCCGGTATAGACAAAATCGGAAAAACATATATCATCAACCCCGGAAAGCTGAATCGCAGGCGTTATGCATTTGCAAGCATCGGGGAAAATCAGGAAACGTTCGAAGTGCGAAGATTTTAAGGATTGTTCGGGTAAAACAAGCAGGCATTTATTTGTTATGCATGATAACAATACTTCCCTTGGGATGACCTGTATTTGTTGCGACCACTGGACATTTAACCATAAAAACAAAAAATATGTTTTTATTCGTGCCAGATAGAGATTCATAATTTCCCTGGCCTTTGGATATAATCAAATCAGCCGCAGAAAAAATGTCGCGGAATTCATTTGAACATTGATCAAGCAGAGTTCCCGGGGCATCTGACCCATTATCAACGACTTTGACAAGACCTGTCAGCCCGGTGGCTTTCGCATCATCTATTGTCACATCATTGATTACCGGATACCCACGGACGGCATAGGTTATTTTTTCACGAGGAAGCTGTTCGATCAGCAATCGGTCAAATACAATTTCCCCTGAATTATCCCCCAGGTATAAAATTTTATTTGCAGCACATATTTCATGTTCAAATTTTTCAATGCTTCCGACCAGGTCCTGTGTGATCGACTGATTCACAATATCATATATGTCAGCCGTTCTGACATCCGAACCCACGCCAAAATCAATGATATTTCCAGCGATGGCAAGTCGCACGGCTACTTCAAATGGATTGCCGGCAGTTAAAATGGTTTTTTGGAATTCAGGATACAGGCCAAGCACGAATTTGTTGAATTTGTCTTTGATTTTTTTGTAAGGATCGTTGTTCCCGGATACGTCCCTGATTATTTGATAAATTTTACGCCCCATTGCCGGAGGGGGCTGATTCAGGTCCATTTCGGCTGTTATGCGTAAAACATTTCGCATGACAAGCTCGTGCATTTTTTTGTCGGTTGAAATAAGCCGGGCGGCGTTCAATGCCTGTTGGAGAAAACAAGGGATGCAGTCAAAATAGGTTTTCATTATTCGACACTTTTATTGTAAATTCATTTTATGAAATCGGTTTGTCAGGAAAATGGTCACAATTTATATTTTTTTGAGCATAGTTGCAAAAAAAACTTAAATCATTTCAAATCTTTCTTGTCAATTTTTTTGTATTCCAAGTCGTGTTTTACTTTGTCTGATTATTGTTTGTTCGTATTTTTTCCCGCCAGCCGGATGAATTCAGGCATACTGCTGTCAGAGTCAAACCGGAGTCTCGAGATGGTGCGGGTCATTGCAACGTAGACAAGGTTGAATTCGTCCGGATCAAGCGCATTCGGATTAATCAGATTGTCTTTTTCGATAAACGACGGAAAATCACTCATTAAATGAACGTTTTGCCATTCCAATCCTTTTGATTTATGAGCGGTTGTCAGTAAAATTTCTGCTTCATCGGCATCCACAGCTTTTTCGGAGATCATTTTCACCAGATTCGGGATACTGTATTTATAGGTTTCAACGACTTTACAGATACTCATCAGCTCGATATCTTCCACCGCCCTGGAATACGCTTTGAGGTCTGAATATTGATCAAAGCTTTGAATGTATTTATCTGAAATTCGTTCAGGATTCGATGCAAATAAATGATAAACATCTTTGATTTTATTAAGGCGGTATCCCTGTATGCCGCCGACAAATCCAATTTTTCGGACGCCGGATAACTGGACGGCTTTGTCAAAAACAGATGCGTTTGTCCGGGCAATTACCGTATAACAACCCGGATCCCATTTGGGCTTGGATCCATTTTTGGAAGGGGTGCCAATCAGGGTTTTAGATTCACCCTTAAACGTTTGAAGTACCATATTGGCAACCTTTGCCACTTTATTGTCAAATCGGAAACTTTTGGTCAGGTAAAAGGTTTGTGTGGTGCCAATTTTGTTTAAAGTGTCTTTGGCTCCCCGGAAACTGTAGATCTGTTGATGACTGTCACCCACCAGAATAATGGAAAGAGTCTTTGACTGGTTGACTGGCCGCGCTTGTGACATCACAATGGCGCTGGTTACCGGGTTGATATCCTGTGCTTCATCGAGTAATATACAATCAAAATTCAGCCGGGGTTCCTTTAGTTGATATAACTTGAGATATCCGTCGTGGATCATGCCGATCCGATTGTCTGATGCATCGCACATCAACCGGCCCAGACGGTTTGCCAGTTCGATAAAATCCGGAAGGGGTTCTCTGCGCTGTTCATAGAAAATTTTGGCCTGAAAGGGAATATGGGATCTTGAAACTTTCGGTGCGGATGAAATCAGGTAATGATAAAGGGTGTCGATGGTAAATTTGGCGTCTTCACATTTCTCCAGCTGAAGCACTGCCATGACGGTATTTGCCTTGAAGCCGGATACCAGGCGATCTTTATGGCGGTATCCGATGGCCCGGTATGCAAGCGAATGGGATGTTCTGGCAATGACATTTTTGGGAAATTTTTCTGCAGCTTCGAGTTGAACACTTTTATTAAACGCCACATATAAAAATCGCATTCCCGGTCTTGCACGCGTATATTCGACCAGGGTCGAAGTTTTGCCGGTTCCGGCAAAAGCTATCACTTTCAGGCTTTCTCCGGGTCTCAGATCACAGGCCACAATTTTTTTTTGTTCTTGGGTCAGGCGTATCATTTCAATGGGTACAAAAATATTATTGTTCAACAGACAGTATCACTTATTAAAAACAAACGGTCGGAGGTGGGCGTAAAATCCGGGTAAACAATCTTGTTTGAATATGGATCTGTTACGGCCAGGTCTTATCTGAAAACCGATAGTTAAAAAGCATCCGGAAAAATTGCTCGAAACTGTTCCGGCAGGGGAGCTATTTGTGAAGTGGCGATATTGATAAACACAAATCCTGTTTTGGCACATAAAATCAAGTCGCCGGTGGCCGGCCGGGTGACCCGGTAAATAATATCACCTCCATATTTGTTAAAATCCATAACGCCCACTTCAAACTGCAATATATCACGTCCGTACGCGGATTTTTTATAGGAAGCCATCAGGTCGGTGATCAAAAGACTCATCTTCTGGTCCCGCCAGTCCTCAAGACCAAAATGGTGTAAAAATCTTGAGCGTGCTTCGGATAACAGGGCGATCATCTGGTCGTTGCCAACATGTGATCCGACATTCAAATCAGTAAAACGAACGCTCAAAGCGGTGGTAAAATAAAATTGCTCGGGTAAATTTAATTTAACGCGGGCCATGCGGACTCCATATAATTTTTTATAAAATCTGAATCAGGAATAATGGATATAATCGATGGGGTTTCTTCTGTCAAATGCTACCTGAAAAAGGTGATCTGCTCTGAAAGCATTGGCAAAGTGCCGACTATTTATTTTTAAATATTATCCGGATGGTTGAACAGCATCAGCAACGGCCGTCGGTCATCGGAATTACCTTCCCGGTGATCACCGTTATTGTCGAAGATGATATATATGTAAGCATCATCAATGCACAGGCCTTCTGCTTTACCAAATTCCATGTCCGCGTATCGGTATGGTGCGATAGTCTCAATATGACGGTAAGACCATCCATTGGTTTCAACCAGTTTATTGTTTTCCCATTTGAGCTGACTGATCAGAAATGCATTTCTCTCAAGAACATATACAGTGTTTTTGTAATAATACAGCCCTGAAAAATCCTTGCTTGTTCCATCAGGAAATTCAAATTTACTGTGTTCTGAAAGATAGGCAGTGACCTGAAGGGCTGGCGCAAGATTAACCTCTAAAAAGCCTCTGGGTTGGCGTTCCGCGCACAAAATAAATTCATTGGAAGAAACACGGCAGATGCCTTCCAGATATGCATTCTGAGCCTTAAACAAACCGACTTGTTCACCTGTCGGTTTTAAATCCGGCGTGATCCAGTCCGCATTTTCACCGTTTGGCGTTACACGAAGAATCCGGCATGTTGCCTCACTTGCCAGAAAAAAATTGTCGGAATCATCATTGGTGAGGCCTTCAAAATCATATGAATGAAAAAAAGACAAAATCGGCAGTGGTATTTTTATTGCCGGGATTGCTGAGGCCGTATCATTGGAAAGTTGAAGGCAATAAATAAAATCGTCGTGTTTGTCGGAAACCGTATACAGACGCTTGTTAACTATCGTCAGTCCGGAAGGCTGAAAATTTTCCGGCCCTTCAACAAAATAGACTTTATGAAGATTTAAGGAAATAACATCTTCTGCTGAAAATGCATTGGTGATCATTAACAAACAAATCAGTAAGGCCTGAAAAAAATTGAGTTTCAATATTCGCCTTGTAATCATTGATTCAAAACCGCGTTCATGGGTGATTATTCTCGGGAAGTCCTTGCAAATATCGATGTCGGGGTGTTTTAAGAATCTGGCGCCAGGAACCGTACATGGGGTTTGAAATGATAAACCATTTTGTTCCCCAATTATGATTGTATATTGCAGCCGTTTCTTTACGTTTTTCCGGCGTAATTTCCTTTTTAACGCCCGGAATAAAATCTCCAAGATCATCGCCGAATATCATGAGAACCCTGTATTTTTCAACAATATATTCCCTGCGACTTTTTTTTTCTGATCCCCAATCCATATATTCATGTTTTAATAACACATTTTTTTCCGTAATTCCCGTTATTCCGATAGTGTTTAAATTTTCTATTGTATCGGCTTCCTGAGGGCAAAGCGATGACGCATTATCTCTTTTTCTGCATTCCCTGTTGGATATAAAAATTACCTCAATTCCTTGATTCTGAATATAATTTATAAAAACAACGGCCCCGGCAATACTCCCGGCCTGCTGCATCCCTATCCACTGATCCCAGCTTGAAAGCTGAAAGCCGGAACCTTCCAATGCCAGTTTTGCCTGGTATGCTGAATTGTCTAGAACGGTTTCGTCAAGATCAAATATAACCGCCGGCGGCAGATCGGAAAAATCGTTTGTTTGTTCAAGGGCCCCTGTCCATCGGTTATCGGCAATCGCCGTTTCTATGCTCAGTAAGGCTGTATTGTATGCCTGGTAGCAATTTGCCTGATATTCGGCAGCTGTCTGAACCCAAAGCACACTGTTTATGTTGCGGTCTGTTTTTGCAGCACATGCTGTCATTAGCAGGAGCACAGTGAAATAAATAAACTGCTTCATTTTAATCCCTTATCTTTAAAGCCGGGTTACAATCAGTTCGCCCATACGGTACTGATTTTTTCGCATAATTTAAAGTTAATTCAATAATGCCGTTTTTTTTTGTACATTTTTACAAACGTTCGATGCCTGATGTGGCCAGATCCAAACATACGACGTTAAATGCGATTGGATAAATTTTATCGGTTCCCCTTTCATATTGACACTGGCACCGGTTATTGCAATTAATTGATAATTTAATTCTGCTATAAAAAAGATTTAAATTCATTTGTAATTTTTACAATCACAAAGTTTTTCAAAAAAATAACTAGTGAAAACGGACATTCTGTCCTGAATATTTTTTATGTTAAGCCGACTGACAGGCAAATTTCATTTCTTTTTTATCCGTATTCAAAAGGGGCCGCATGAAAATCAAACCTTTCTTCATCATGACGTCCATCCTTGCTCTGATTTTAATCTCAGCGATCATCTTCACCAACTGGAATAAACACCTTATTTATATATCTGACGGGGAAATCATCGAGGCGGATAAAACCTGGGTTGTTTTTGATGAAGTGTATTATGAACGAGGAGAAGGTTCGTTTTATACAGTCAAAACAGAAGTGGTAGATGAAATTGTCAGTGCCAATTTTTCCAGTTTGCATGACTGGAAAATCATTCTTTCCCATTCAATGGCATTAAAACAGGGAGTGTTCGGAATCCTGATAAGCAAAATGACCGGGTTCGCCTGCCTGGCATTTTTCTGTATTTTTTCTGCAATGATCTGGGTCCGGTTTATTTTATCTAAAAAAAAACACAAAAAAGAAAATGAGAATAAATATGAAGAAGACGAATACAAGCTGATTCAGATATCCCCTCAGTCATCTGATTCGGAAAAGATCGTTCTTTTTTTTCTCAATATTTACCTGCTGCAACTGAAGGCAAAAATAAAAGACAGATACCACTATCGAAAGACGGATCATCAAGGCCCCTTAAACACAACGGTTTATGAGTTCCGCATCAATATTAACGGCGAGTGGCAATCCAGAAGAATGTCTATAGGACGCATCGGTGAAGACAGCGGCGCCAGAAGCAAATGTTTTTATGTTATCTATGATGATCATTTTGTAGTCAAAATTCCGCCGGAACCTGTCACGGATTTCAATGCATATATCAATAGCATCAAATCCGACAGGCAAATCGCAGATAGGCTTTTACCCCGTGAATGCCTGGTCCCCAAGATCTCACCTGTGCTTAAACGGATTCCGTCTTTTGTAAAATCTGTTGGCAAAGCCATCAGTGATATTGAACAGAAATGTATTAACGGGTTGAACGAACGTCCGGGATTCCAAAAATTCCTGAACATCGGCGGAACGTTTGCCTTTTTTATGGATCTGTCACAACATTTCTTTTTAGGGCCAATTTTAAAAGACTGCCATGATGCAGATGGTGAAATTTTAAAAGAAATCCATCAGCACCAGGAGTTGATCTGGACCCCGCAGGCATTTGCCGACAGGTATGGCGAGGATTCCACTGATCTTTGCTTCAAGCTGCTGAACACTTATGATCAATTTGACAAACAGTTTAATGAGCCTGCTATTCCTTCATTTCAGAAAAAAACATGGTTTACCGGCTGTTTTTTGGGTGAAGAAGGAACTGGTGTCTCAAGTAAGATTTCCGGCAATGCCTTAACGATTATCAGTGTTTTAAAAAAAGACTCAAAAACAATTTTAGATGAGTATAAAATTCTTTTAAAAAAATACACTCAAGAAAAATTTTTCAAACAGAATATTTCAAAAATCCAGAGTATCAGTTCCGGGCTGGTGGAACTGCTTTCGTGGCTTTTTTTAAAAAATATTGCCATCCGGGATCTGAAACCGGACAATTTGCTGGTTGCCGGAGATCCTTCAAAATATCCCCATTTTCTAAACTCTGCGGACGGATTTGAAATCGGGCTGATTGACGTTGAAATTGCTGTTTACATGCATCCTGAAAATAAAAAAATAAAACAGCCGAAAATTGGATGGACCCCTTTTTATGCAACACCTTCACACATGTTTGTTAATGATGTTCTGGATCAGTTGTTCGATGATGTTTCTCATATCCTTTACCTTCAGGACTGGTATGCAACCGTGGCAATGATTTACCAGGCGGTTACCGGTGAAAAACTGTTTATCAAAACTGCCGCTACCCTGGTGTCTTTTTCAAAAGAACTTCCCCAATATTTTAATGACCAATCGAAAATGTTTTTCTTTGCAAAACGAGCCAATGAAAAATTCTGGCAGGATGCTGTCCGGGAATTTGAATTAAAAATGCGGGGAAAAGATGCGCTCTTAAAGTCGGTTCATCTGGAAATCAGCAGAAGCGCCAAAAAAATGTTTAAAGCCGCTGCCGCTAAATCCGGCCGGGAAACGATACAAAAAAAACTGCTTGAAATAAAATCCGATATTTCAGCTTATGATCTGATTGAGTGTTTGTTTGCACATATCAAGGAAGTCATGACCCGGAATTAATTGCCGGGATATATAAAGTTGAGATTGAGTTTCAGATTGATATGGTTTATATCCATAGCTTAAATAGTGCCTGAACAAAAACCGTCTTTTTTTGCCTTCCTTGATCTTAATGAAAAATCCTGGTTTTCGTTCAGACACAATATACGATCCAATCACTTCAGCTGTACTCGGATGACCAGATCAGGACCAGATCAGGACCAGATCAGCAGGAATCTGATTGTCGACAAGCCCTTTAAAAAAAATCATTGGAAAAAAATTGAAAAATAACGGACAATTATTCAAGGACACTCGGGTAAGTACTTCACAATATAACGCTGCATCCGTTGAGGTTTTGGAAGGCCTGGACCCGGTAAGACGCCGGCCCGGCATGTACACGGACACCCAGCGTCCGAACCACCTGGCACAGGAAATTATTGACAACAGTGCCGATGAGGCCATTTCCGGTTATGCCAACCGTATTGATGTGGTGCTGTTTGAAGACGGCTCGATCCAGGTCTCGGACAACGGGCGCGGAATGCCGGTGGACCTGCACCCCACGGAAAAGATTTCAGGGGTCGAGGTCATCATGACCCGGCTGCATGCCGGTGCCAAATTTTCCAACAAGGATTATCATTTTTCCGGCGGCCTGCACGGTGTGGGCGTATCGGTAGTCAATGCACTATCCAGGCGCCTTGAAGTCGAAATTTACCGGGATGGCCAACAATACGAAATCGTCTTTGAGGGCGGATACAAGATCCGGGAACTGGAAGTGACCGGGAGCGTGGGCCAAAGGCGTACCGGCAGCAAAATCAGATTCTGGCCGGATCCCCAGTATTTTGATTCAATAACCTATTCAATCCCCAAGCTGAAACACAACCTGAAGGCCAAGGCGGTTCTCTGTCCGGGCCTGACGGTGAAATTTGACGATAAAATATCCAATGAAACAGAGACCTGGCATTTTGAAACCGGGCTGGGCGAATACCTTGTCCACAGTCTTGACGGATACGAAATGGTACCGGAAAGTCCATTCGGGGGCGAATTCGAAGGCCCGGACGAATATGTTTCATGGTCTGCGGTCTGGCTGTCCAACGGGGGGGATGCGGTCTGTGAAAGTTATGTCAACCTGATTCCCACAACGCTGGGCGGTACTCATGTTAATGGTTTCAGGCAGGGACTTTTGAACTCTTTGCGGGATTTCTGTGACTTGCGCAAACTTTTGCCACGGGGGATCAAGCTGTCCCCGGATGACGTGTGGGAAAAATGTGCTTACGTCTTGTCGGTGAAAATGACGGAACCCCGATTTTCCGGCCAGACCAAGGAACGGCTTTCATCCCGGCAGTGCGCAGCGTTTGTCTCGTCAACGGTCAAGGACGCCTTTACTTTCTGGCTGAACAATCATCCGGAAATCGGAGAGCAGATTGCCGAGATCGCCATTGACTCGGCCCGCCGGCGGATCAAATCCAGCAAGAAGGTGGTGCGCAAGAAGGCCACCAGCGGCCCCACGCTTCCGGGCAAACTGTCCGACTGCATCAGCCAGGAATTTGAGCAGTGCGAGCTTTTTTTAGTGGAGGGCGATTCCGCCGGCGGATCAGCCAAGCAGGCCAGAAACCGGAACACCCAGGCCATCCTTCCGTTGCGCGGGAAAATTTTAAATACCTGGGAGCACGAATCCGAATCAATTTTATCCTCAAAAGAAGTCCACGACATTGCCGTCGCCATAGGCGTCGATCCCGGATCATCCAATATCAGCGGGCTCCGCTACGGCAAAAACATCATCATGACCGATGCCGACTCGGACGGGTTGCACATCGCCACGCTGTTATGCGCGCTTTTTCTCAAACACTTCAAGCCCCTGGTAACGGCCGGGCACGTCTATGTGGCCTTGCCCCCGCTCTATCGCATTGATATCGGCAAACAGGTCTTTTATGCTTTAGATGAAATTGAAAAAGAAGGCATTGTAAAAAAGGCTGAAAAAAAGAAACAAAAATTTAATGTTCAGCGATTTAAGGGACTGGGGGAAATGAATCCGGGCCAGTTGCGCGAGACTACCATGGACCCGGATACCCGCAGGCTGGTTAAGCTGACCATTGATGAAGAGAACTCAGAGGCACTGTATGCAGTTATGAATATGATGCTGGGCAAAAAGAATGCCGGCGCCCGCAAAGAGTGGCTGGAAGAAAAAGGAAATCTGGTGGACATATGAGTACAAATGAACAAAACGGATCTGAAGTGATGCTGATCCATGAATATTCTGAAAAGGCCTACCTCAATTATGCCATGAGCGTAATTATGAACCGGGCCTTGCCGTTTATCGGTGACGGCTTAAAACCTGTTCAGCGCCGGGTGCTGTATGCCATGTCCGAACTGGGTCTCAAGAGCACGGCCAAATATAAAAAATCAGCCCGCACCGTTGGTGACGTGCTGGGAAAATTCCATCCCCACGGGGACTCGGCCTGCTATGAAGCTATGGTGCTGATGGCCCAGCCGTTTTCCTACCGGTATCCTTTAGTTGACGGCCAGGGTAACTGGGGATGCGTGGATGACCCAAAATCCTTTGCTGCCATGCGTTACACCGAAGGCAAGCTTTCTGCCTTTGCCGAGATATTTCTCTCCGAGGTGAACATGGGCACGGTGGAATGGGTGCCTAATTTTGACGGCACCCTCAAAGAGCCGGAAACGCTGCCGGCAAGACTGCCCAATATCATTTTAAACGGAACCATGGGAATTGCCGTGGGCATGGCGACCGATATCCCGCCGCATAATGTCAACGAGGTGGTGGACGCCTGTATCCATTTGCTGCAACATTCAAAAGCCACGGTTGAGGAGCTGTGTGAATTTATCCAAAGCCCGGATTATCCGGGAGGTGCGGAGATTATTTCCTCACCAAAAGATATTGTGGAGATCTATAGAACCGGTCACGGAACGATCCGCCTGCGCGCGCTGTGGAACCCGGAAAACGGCGATATTGTCATATCGGAAATGCCGCACCAGGTGTCACCGGCAAAAATTATTGAGCAGATTGCTGCCCAGATGGAAGCTAAAAAGCTGCCCATGGTGACTGATATCCGGGATGAATCGGATCACGAGGACCCGGTAAGGATTGTCATCACGCTTTCTTCCAACCGCGTGGACCGCGAGGCATTAATGCTTCACCTGTTTGCCACAACGGATCTTGAGCGTACCTGCCGCGTGAATCTTAATATGATCGGCCTGGACCGCAAACCCAGGGTCAAGGGGCTTGTTGAGCTGCTCTCCGAATGGCTGAAATTCCGCATCGAAACGGTCAGACTGCGGCTTTCTCACCGTCTGGAACAGGTGATTGCCCGGCTGCATATCTTAGAAGGTTTGTTAATCGCCTATCTGAACCTGGACCGTGTGATTCAGATCATCCGTCAAAACGATGAGCCCAAGCCTTTGCTGATAGAAGAATTCAGTCTTTCTGATATTCAGGCCGAAGCCATTCTGTCCTTAAGATTACGGAATCTGGCAAAGCTGGAAGAGGCCAAAATCAGGGCCGAGCACGACGCTCTGGAAGAAGAGCGAATTGGGATTGAGAAGATTTTAAATTCAGATACCCGGCTTAAAACACTCGTCAGAAAAGAGCTTCAGGCTGATGCCAAAACCTTTGGCAATCCGCGCCGGACAAAGATTGTAGCGCGCGAGGAGGCAAAGGTCATCGCTGCCATCGATATGGGGCCGGTGGAACCGGTCACCGTCATCCTGTCCCGTCAGGGCTGGGTACGAATGGCCAAAGGTTATGATGTCAAACCCGAGGAGTTGAACTATAAGTCCGGGGACGCTTTTCTTGCCGCTGCCCAGGGACGGAGCAACCAGTCGGCCATGTTCATCGACACCACCGGCAGGGCTTATGCAACGCCGGTTCATGGTATGCCGTCTGCCCGAAGTCATGGCACGCCGCTGACCGGGTATTTCAAGAATCCCCCCCAGTCCCAGTTTATCGCGACGATTATGGGTGCGCCAACGCAAAAGCTCCTGATTGCCAGTACTGCCGGGTACGGGTTTGTAACCGAACTGCAGAACCTGTACACCAGGAACCAGAAGGGAAAAGCGCTTATCAGCCTGCCGGCCGGGGCACTGCCTCTGGTGCCCATTCATATTGCCGGCAATATGGCCAGCGTCTATGTCGTATCCATTACAAACGAAGGCCGCATGCTGGCATTTTTTTTAAAAGACCTGCCCGAGCTGTCCAAAGGCAAGGGGAATAAAATTATCAATGTGCTGGCCAAGGATTTTAAAGCCGGCACTGATTTTGTAAAGCACCTGTTCCTGCTCCCCGAAGAAGGCCTGCTGACATTATTCTCCGGTCGGCGTCATTTCAAACTGACCACTGCCAACTTCAGCAATTTTATCGGCAATCGGGCCCAGCGCGGCAAGAAATTGCCCCGTGGGCTTAGTAACGTTGATTCCGTTTTTGTTGAACTGCCCGCCCAGCAGACCCTTGAACTTGATTAAATGGGATTTTTAAATCGCTTCATCATGTCGGTAAACACAATGCCGGTTGGGATTTTATTTTCGATTCTTTGTAAGAAATAACGGTGATGGTTATACATCATATCCCCCTTTTTAAGACCGGAATCTTCAAAGGGGGCGGGCATCGATCAAAAGCTACAGCATTTTACGATAAGTTTGAAACCTGTTTTTGACTGTGGCCATGAGGCCGGCATCCGGATATTTTTTCTGCAATTCATTGCATTTTTTAAGTCGGGAAGACAGGGGCGGATGAGTGGAAAACCAGGATCCCTTGCTGGTGGCAGTCGCTTCTTTTTGCTGCAGCATTTTCAGTACCCGGATCATTCCATTGGGATCGAATCCGGTTCGGTAGGCCACATCCATTGCTGATTCATCGGCTTCATATTCCATGCCTTTATCAAGACCCTGGTCAAACAATACATTTTGCAGATTGCCGACCATGTCCCGGAATTGTTTTCCTTCAGCCCCATCCATATTAAGCGTTCCGAGTTTGGCGGCACTTTCAAAAAACTTGGCCCGCCGAACAGAACTAAGCGCATGTTTATGTGCGACATGAGAGACTTCGTGAGCCAGGACACAGGCCAGTTCCGCTTCATCATTCATTCCTTTTACCAGCGCCCTGCTGACAAAAATGATCCCGCCGGGACAGGCAAACGCGTTATAAATGGGAGTGTCCACAACCACGAAATAATAGGTGATATCCGGACGCATGGAATTTTTTGCCACTGCGTTGCCCAGTGTGGTGACATATTTCTGGAGTTTTTCGTTTTTAACCGGGAGACCAAAACGCTGAAATCCTTCAAGCGCGAGCGTCTCTCCAATAGTGAATTCAGATTTGTAATCAATGCCTTCGGCACTCTGGACAATGCCGGTCAGCCCTTCAAGGGCCTGTTTGGCTTTTTGGATATCGCTGTTTTGGCCGTTCGGATCAATGACTTTGAAAAGATCAAACGCGTATGCCGGGCATGAAAGGAACAGGGCAAAAGGGCCTGCCAGTTTCAAGAAATTTCTCCGGTTTATGAATTCTCTGCGGCTGGCGGCGGGTTTATTTTTAGAATTATTTTTAAAATGATTCATGTTATCCTCTCATTATCTGATGTTAATCAGCATATTCGCCGATTTTGCCTTCTTTTAAAAATTGATCAATCTCCTGGCCTTTGACTGTCCGTGTTATCACGGAATCGAGTGCATCCTGGCTTTGTTTGGGCGTTCCGGTGGTTTGAGCGTATTCTTTGGCTTCCGGGGACAGCCCTCGGATGCTTCGTGATGAATCAGCCGCATCCGCGTTGATATCACTGCCGGACAGCCCGCCGAGCAGTCCGCCCAGCCCGCCTTCGTCTTCTTCGGTTTCTTCAATTTCCGGTTTTTCTTCGGAAACCTTGCCCCGGTAAACCCAGCCGGTCTCATTCATTAATGTGGTGACTTTGTACCATCTGCCTTCCCTGGAAACAAGGGTCAGGGGGGATCCGCGTTTCAGCTCGACAATGGTCGATGATGAACTGGAACTTTCGGTTTTTAACTCGGCATTCTCAGATGTTACATATAAGGTGGTTGCTGCAATGCAGATGGAAAAGAAAAAAAACAAACAAAAGAAAAGCGTTGAAGAAAAAATCAAAGGTCGTTTCATTTTGACACCTCAGTTATGAGATTTAAAAAATCATATCAGGTTTAAATGGCAAAGAAAAAAGCCCCATATTCCAGGCGCACAAATTTTGAGGAATGAGGCGTGGCTTGCCTACTCCGCAATGACGAAAAATGCCGTGCAACACAGAATATGGATTTTTTGCGATGCCATTAATAATAATCACCGACTAAAGTGAATGCTCCCCAATACCCGGGATGCGGATAACGTGTTTTCACATGGAGCGCTGCCTGTTTTAAGCAGTCCGCCTTGTTTTGATTCATATACAGGCGATAGAAAGTTTTAATCATAATGGCTGTTGACACATCGCTGACCCGCCAGAGGCTTGATACAACCGTATGGGTTCCGGCAAAGAAAAAAGACCGGTTGAGTCCGACAACATCATCTCCGGCACTTATTTTG
>JAQYVU010000061.1 GCA_030145385.1 Desulfococcaceae bacterium | reverse complement strand
GAATTATGAATACAAAGGGGAACCGGTTTTCAAGGGCTCCACCGCGTTGATGGGGGCTCTGGCATTGAAACAGAATGCCAATGCCGCCCTGCTGATCGCCAACGGCGCGGATGTGAATGCAAGACTCGATAATGGCTCGAATGCCCTGATGATATCCGCATCATATGGTGACAGCAAAATGGTCAAGTATCTGCTGTCAAAAGGAGCAGAGCCCCAGGCAAGAATAACAGAAGAATTTATGGTCAAAGGGAAACCGGCATTTGAGGGCGGTACGGCATTAATGGCAGCTGCTGATGTGGGGGATGCTGAAAGTGTGACCGCACTGATTGCAGCCGGTGCGGATGTGAATGCGGTAACCACGACCGGTACGGGCGCCCTGATGGCCGCAGCAGCAAAAGGCCATCTGGAGGCTGTGAAGGTTTTGGTAGCCAATGGCGCGGATGTGAATGCCCGAACCACGTTAGCGTTTACGATTGGAAAGGATCCGGTTCCAAAAGGAACAGTGGCATTGAGCGGAGCTGCTTTTGGCGGGCATCATAAAGTCGTTCGTTTTCTTATCGACAATGGCGCGAATGTAAATTCCCAGGATGATGATTATGCTATTGACGCGCTTTTCCTGGCTTCAGAAAAAGGGCACATTAAGGTAGTGAAAATTTTGATTGATAACGGCGCGGATGTGTATGCGGAAACTAAAATGGGAACCGCGCATAGCGTGGCCCTTCATTTTGGTCATACATATGTCGCTCAATTTATCAATGATGCCCGGAAAAAAGTGAAAGCAAGTCAGGAATAATAATAACAGTAACCCGACAAATAGGGTCTGTGGTGATGAACCGGTATATAATTGAAAAAAGAGATAATGAAGTAGTCGAAAAGTTCCGGGCGGTTGTTGCATCCAGGGCACAGCGGAAAAAGGCGGCCCGGATCAGATTATTCGGCATGCTGCTGGTGGTTGCCTGCGCCGGCTTGATTTTTTTCTACAAACATTTCACCCGGCCGCTGGTTCCTGAATCCGTGATGACCAGGTCCAATACAATTGCCTTGAAAAGAGCGGCTGATGACGGCATATCCCTTCGGCAAACAGAAGGCCTTCAGCCACCGGTAACAGGCACGCACCAACCGCCGGAGATAATAAACGTCGCAAATCCGCCGTCGCCGAAGCCGGATATTCAAACCGCCGCACTGTCCATACCGGAGAACAAGGTAACTCCGGAGCCGGTGCCTGTCTTAAAACCCCGGGTTAAAACTTCGGGGAAAATGGGCCTTTCTGAAAATTCCAGTCAAACGATCATGAAAACGGACATACGAATCGCGGAAATCACAACCTGCCAGGGGGTGAAATACAAAAGGGCTGTTTCCCCGCAAAATATATTTTCATTGCAAAAGGGTGCAAAACCTTATGTCTGGATGGATGTGCGTTCAAAAAAAACGCCTTATAAGCTCCGGCATGTATACTATCGCAATGGCCGCAGATACTGTGCGGTTCCTTTAGTCATCAATTATCCGCGGATGAGAACATGGAGTACTGTTACGCTTCGACACCCGTATGAAACAGGACAATGGCGGGTGGATGTGATCACAGGAAAAGGGGAAACCCTTTCCCAGGTTGAATTCACGGTAGTTCCTTAAAAAATGTTTTATTTTAAAAAAAACTAATTTTGGGGAAAATAAGGAAAAATAATAGCATGAAGTATCGCGTCACGGGTCTTTGCCTGGTGATTATATTCGGATTCGCACTTAACGCGGGGTGTCAGTCGTTGGATGCTGATCCGGCTGTTCCTTTGAGCGAAGTGTTTCGTAATGTGAATTCTTCCGTTGTAATGATTGTTGCAACACATCGGTCGGATAACCCCGGGCAGCCTAATCCCAACGCTGCGGTTTGCGCCGGCGTGATTATTTCAAAAGAAGGCCGGATATTGACTGCGGCGCATTCCGTGAACGTGGCGGATCAGATCGTTGTTTATTTTTTAGACGGCCAGGTTGAAAAAGCCGGCATTGTCGCTTCATCAGCGGAAGCGGATATATCCCTGCTTCAGCTGGAGTCAGTTCCGGATAATATTGAAGTGGCTACCCTTGGTGATTCCGACAAGACGCTGGTGGGTGAACAGGTTCTGGTCATCGGCGCTCCTTACGGAATTGATCATACGTTAAGCGTCGGGCATGTCAGCGGCCGCCGAAAATCAAAAACGCTTTGTCATCAATTAACCCCGTTTGAGTTTATTCAGACGGACGCAGCGATCAACCAGGGGAACTCCGGCGGTCCCATGTTTGATATTCACGGGAACGTGATCGGCATTGTCAGCCGGATACTTTCAAGCAGTGGTGGTTCCGAGGGCCTGGGGTTTGCCGTGAGTATCAATACGGCAAAAGGGCTTTTGCTGAACCAGAAAACATTCTGGATCGGGTTTAACGGGTTTCTCCTTTACGGTGAAATGGCCAAAGCATTTAATCTGCCCCAGGATGCGGGGCTTCTGATTCAGAGTGTTGCGGACAATTCCCCCGGAGATGACCTGGGGCTCAGGGCAGGAAGCATCCCGATAAAATCCGGTAGCCAGACATTTTTGATCGGAGGAGATATTGTTCTGTCGATACAGGGATTTTCAATTACTCATTCGGTAGGCGATGTCTGCGCCATTCAGGATGTAGTCGGTGGCTTTACCGGGGAAACCGAGATTGTGATGACTGTTTTACGGGAAGGTAAAATAGTGGAACTTGCCAACCAAAAATAGACTTTGCCTGGTTTTTTAAATATGTTTGAATGGTTGAAGTTGATATTTTGGCTGACATGGGTTATATTAGTACCTGTTAATAAGTTCCAAAGCGGTTGTGTAAAAATAAAATATTGCACTGACTGAATGGATATACAAAGCAGTTTGATTTATCATCTGGCCGGGTTTAGAAATAAGCCGAAAGGCCGTTTGTGTCAGCGCAAATCATTCTTTTTTTGAAATGGAGGTCATGACATGGGAAATCGTATTGACCGCAGAACACATAAACGATTCAAAGTACGCGAAGAATCATTTGCCTTTATTGAAAATGAGTCGAAGATTTTGTGCAAAATCAAGAATATCAGCCGGGGCGGGATTTCTCTGGTGACCATTGCCAATGCGGAATATATCCCTGAATTTTTTGATACCGATATTTTTGTGACCGGTCGGGTCTTTTACTTAAAGGATGTTCCGTCAAAAAAGGTTTCAGAATCTCATTTAGACGGCAAGAGCCTTTTTTCGACATTTGTTAAAAGCCGGGTCGGCATTCAATTTGGGGAGTTAGACAGTGACCAGGCTGCCCAGTTGGAAGTTTTTTTAAAAAGTCATGCCACCATTGAGGATATCTCAGATTTATAGACGATCAGAATTTGATTTTTCCAAAGATTTATAAAAGCCCGCCATCTCATACATGTATTGGGGACGCGATTTTGCTAAATCCTCCCGGGCTTTAGGGTCATCAATATTTGCCGGCATGCTTATTTTTCGGGGTTTGATGTGCTTTTTCGCCGCAGGTGAGATGATTACCGGCAGCAGGAGGCCGCCGGCTGAATATTGCCCTTTATCCCGGGTCGTTTGCAGAATCCCTTTTTTGATCATCCCGGAGACAACAATATCTTCCACCGGCATTTCAAGCGTGTTTGCCTGCTGAATATAAAATTCTCTTAATACCGATTTCTCATCCGCATCCATTTGTCTGACTGCTTTGATGACGTCCCGCCGCCGTGCACCTTCCCTGAATACCGGGGAAATATTAATCCACAGTGTTTTAAAGACGATTAGTGCCAGCAGAAGCATCAGAATACCGATGACTGTTGCGGCAAACGCAAAATAGTCTTTAACAAACAGCCGGATTTTTTGGGGCAGGGATGTGATAAAATCCCTGGCTTTTTCGGGAAATGTTTCCGGGCCGGTTCTGATGATGTTTTCAACCGTGTTTTTATTGATGTAAAAGGACTGATCCTCATTTTCACAATACAGGGTATCGCCTTCTTCTATGATGGTGACGTCTTTGATCACTTGTCCGTTTTTCATGATGATCATATCTGCATGTGCAAAAGTCGCAGATACGATCAGGAGTCTTAAAAAAACACAGCTTATGAAAAAATATTTTTTCATTGTTATTCTCTCTTAAATTCGGGGCCGGATGGCAGCAAAATAAATTCCTATTTCCTGATGCAAACAATCATGCTAATTTTCCGCAACTCTGTAAACAGTGACCTGGTTGCGGCCGCTCTGCTTGGATTGATACAGGGCCTTGTCCGCGTTTGAGATCAACTCATCCGGATGGAGGCTTTGGGACGGTATGCGGCTTACCAGGCCGATGCTGATCGTAACGGGCACCTTGTGATCATTGAATTGAAAGTCAGCGGTTTCGATCTGTTCTCGGATCCTTTCTGCCACGATTAACGCTCCTCTGTTCTGTGTGTTGGGCAATAGAACGCAAAATTCTTCGCCGCCGTAGCGAAAAGTCATGTCGCTGACCCGGTGGAGTTCATTCTCGATTTTAGATGCCACCATTTTCAGGCATTCATCACCGGTTAAGTGCCCATAGGTGTCGTTAAAGTTTTTAAAATGATCAATATCCAGCAGCAGAACGGCCAGGGGCGTATCATCCCGGATGGCGCGTTTAAATTCGAGCGGGTAAACCTCGTCAAAACACCGGCGGTTTTTGATCCCGGTCAAACCGTCGGTAATGCTGAGGGTTTCCAGCAATTCATTGGCCTGTTCAAGATCGGTGGTCCTTTCGCGGACACGCTGTTCCAGTATTTCATTGGCGTGTTTCTGGATCTTCAACGCATTTTCCTGGGCCTTTCTCGCAAGCCGTTCCTGCTTATAGGCTTCCATCTGGGCCGCCAGGCTGTTGCGTTTTTCAAGGTTCAACCGCTCCGCCAGGGCAATGGATAATAAAATTACCTGAAGTGCCATGCCGTATGAGGTGGCGTTCTCGGTAAATAAATTACGGCGAATCAGGTTGAACTTGTTGGCTGCGAGAATCATTCCGCCAATCATCATGGCCGACCATGCCAGCATAAAATACCGGGCAGAAATATCGCCGTCCACCCAGCGGATAATGGCAATAATGGTTGCTCCCACAATAACAATCACGGCGGTCAGAATTACCCAGTGGATCATTATGGGGTAAGGCAGAAAAAACGTCGACCCGATAATAATGACAGATACTGCCGCAAGCGACAGCATGAATTTACTCGAAAGAGGCCGATTTTGCGGCAGGTTAATGAAATCCCGGATAAAAAGGGTGCAAAACAATATAACGCCGGCAAGCCCGACGATAATGCTCTGGTCGTTCCACTGCACACTGTGCGGCCATAAATATTGAAAGCTCAGGCCTTTGAGGCTGGCCAGAAAAATGGTCATGCACAATACAAAACAAACATAAAACAGGTAATAGATTTCCCGGACTGAAATAAAAACAAACAGGTTGTAAAGTCCCATAATCAGCATAATCCCGAAAAACAGCCCCAGGTTAAGCGACTCGTTCAAGCTTTTGGCCATCCAGGCTCTTTCCTTCCACAGGGTGAGCGGGAGCTGCATGGAACTGGTTGTTTTTACTCTGATAAATATTTTTACCGGCGCATTTGGTGCAAGGGCAATTGGTAGCATAAAGTTGCGATGCAGAATGGGGCGAAGGTGAAACGCCTGCTTATCTCCCATTTGCGCATGAAGCGTTTTCCCGTCGGGCATAACCTGGTAAATATCGATATGATCCAACACCGGGTAGGCAATTTCGATAACCCGTTTGAGCGGGGCAGTTTCTGTATTGATCAGCTTGAGCATGAACCAGAAAACCGCGTCGGTGTAGCCGAAATTAACAGTGGCTTTCGGAACAGGGTGCCACAGATTTTTTCTGCCCGGCTGCCGGACCTGTTCAAGTGTCAATTCTCCTTTGGCGTCTTCTATATAAGATAAATAGGCGGCCAGTTCATAAGTGGCCGGCTGGCTGCTCACAAACAAGGCATTCCCGGCATTGGCTGTACATATAAAATCAGACTCCGTTGCCAGGAAGACCTGAAAAACCAGAATGAACCAAAAGCGCTTCATCTTTTTCTCCCCGCCTGTGTTTATCTTTCCCGGGATTTCCAGTTTCACCGCATCTGCGCTGTCAAATACCGCCTCGTATAGCTGACTAAAGCGAAGAAGTATTTTCCTTGTATCTGTTCCTTGTATTTGGGGCAAACATGAAAATCGCTCAACTTGGGATTAAGAAATGGGGTTGGATCATGTTAATTTCTTGATATTATAATAAAAATTCAAAAAAAGATAGTATTTTTATACAAGAGCGAATTTTTTATCTGAAAAAATCAGTTCTGAATTTTAATCCGGGTGATGTAACATGTCCGGTTATCGCTATTTTATCGTGATGTGTTAATTGTTATTTTATTTATCTTAAAAAACCTGTCCCTTGACACATGAAAAAAATTATCGATATACTCGACCATTTACAATAAACCGGATTATTTTAAAGGGTAACAATTATATGGGAAAATTTTCATTTGTATTTTTGGTCAGCGCGATTACCATGATTGTTTTCATGTGTTCAATATCACCGGCATTTGGATTAAAGAAGGTGTCCAAAACCCCCTATCTGGGTGCCATCGTGGTTGATGCGGATACCGGCAAAGTGGTTTTGGAAGATCACGCGGATGCCAAAGGATACCCTGCCAGCATGATTAAGCTGATGAACCTGCTCATTATCCTTGATGCAGTCAAAGCGCAGCACATTTCCTTAGATGACCCGGTCATTGTTTCGGCCAAGGTTTCCCGGATGGGCGGTTCT
This sequence comes from Desulfococcaceae bacterium, assembly GCA_030145385.1. GTDB lineage: Bacteria > Desulfobacterota > Desulfobacteria > Desulfobacterales > Desulfosalsimonadaceae > SURF-3. The sequence continues at coordinate 20,937 of JAQYVU010000061.1, read as the reverse complement.
CAGGTGTACTTAAAGGAAAAAGAGGTATTTCCGGTTGAAGAGCTGATCTATGCAATGATGGTTCAGTCTGCCAATGACGCGGCCCTTGCCCTTGCCGTGCACTACACCGGCAGCATGGAGGTCTTTGTTGATTTGATGAACAAAAAGGCCGGTGAAATCGGTATGAAGGATACGGTATTTCATTCTGTTCACGGACTTCCCCCGTCCGGCAGCAAAAAACCGGATGTTACCACTGCACGGGATATGGCTAAACTCAGCCGGGAATTGTTAAAGTACCCGGAGACCTTGAAATACACTTCAACAAAGGTCCGCGAGTTCCGGCCGGATGTCCCGGAACCGTTTATCATGCGAACCCATAATCATCTGCTCAAGGATTTTGAAGGATGTGACGGCTTGAAGACAGGCTATTTCCGTGCAGCCGGTTTTTCCATAGCAGCCACTGCTCAAAAAAAAGATGTGCGGGCGATTGCGGTTGTTTTAGGAAGTGTTAGCAGCAAAGAACGTGATAAACAGGCTCGTCTTCTGCTTTCCAAGGGACTTATGGACATATTAATTAATCCGCCGGCTCCTGTGGTAGTTGAAAAAGACCCGGAGCCGGCGGAAATTGAAACCGGGGAGCCGGTTCAGGAAATCGAATATGTCCGGATTCCCAAAGGCACGTTTAAGGTGGCCGTTACCTTCAATGCCGCTATTATTATCCTGCTGTTTGCGGCACTGTATTTTCAACGGTCCAAAGGAAACCGCCTGAGATAGGTCGGGCGGTGAATTCCAATCAGAAGAGAAGTGCGTGTTATGAAAATGCGCAGGTCTTCATTGTTGACAGAATAAAGAAGGCCTGTTTTTTTGTTTAAAAAAAAATCAGCAGCCGTCTTCCATCACAGACCCCGGACCGCCTAAAGGCCGGAAGCATTTTTTGCCCGCCCCGCATACCGGACATTTCCAGTCCGCGGCTATTTCTTCAAATTGAGTGCCTTTGGGGATTTTGCTTTTCCGGTTTCCCCGGTCCGGGTCGTAGATACAACCACAATTAACTGTCTGGCACTGGTACATTTCTTCAGGGTTGGCCATTTTTTTTTTCCTTTCGCTGGTTAAGTTAGTGTCTCGTCATCTCTGAGCTGGCGCATAATTACTTGTCCTTTTTTTCTCCTGCATCGTTACGGCTTAAGTCGCTTAGCCCGCTATGTTTCTTAACATCCGTCTTGCAGGCACAAAAAAAATTACAGCGTAATCCTACGTCATTTTATCATTGATGAGACACTATATTAATAAATATTGTCAAATCAGCTTTTCGCTTCATCCAGAACCTGCCGGATAATTCTGGCCAGGTCTGCCTTAACAACGGGTTTATAGATAAATGCCTTGATCCCGATCATTGCAGCGGTTTCTTCTGAAATATTGTTGCTGTAGCCTGTACAAATAATAACGGGGACATCCGGTTTGATTTTCATCAATTCAACTGCCAGCTTGTCTCCGGTCATATTCGGCATGGTCATGTCTGTAATGGCCAGATCAAACTCTTCCGGTCGGGCACGAAACAGCTCCAGGCTTTCCATGCTGCTGGTCCGGGAAGTCACCGCATAGCCCAGTCGTTCAAGCGTCTGGCTGCTCGCTTTGACGATGGACGCTTCATCATCTACAAGCAAAATCCGTTCAGTCCCTCTTGGCAGGCTTTCTGATTCATAGGGGCGAATAGGCCCGTGCTGATTGATGGCAGGTAAAAATATGCTAAAGGCACTCCCTTTTCCCGGTGTGCTTTTGACTGAAATTTTACCCCCGTAGCTTTCCACAATACCGTGAACCACTGCAAGGCCCATGCCCGTGCCCTTTCCGGTATCTTTGGTTGTGAAATAGGGGTCGAAAATGGCGGGAATAATGTCTGACGGGATTCCTGTCCCGGTATCCGATACGCTTAATTGCAGATAATTGCCGGGCTTTAAATTCAGTTTTGACAGCTTTTGGGGGTTCTCAAGGATGATATCCTTGAGGCCGACTTTCAGGATGCCGCCGTCCTGCTCCATGGCCTGGGCTGCATTGGTACATAAATTCATGAATACCTGGTGAACCTGGGTGGCGTTTCCCATGATCAGGAAATTGCTTTCAATGTCTGGCTTGATTTGAATCGTGGCCGGGATCGAGGATCTGATAAACTTCAATACTTCCTTGGCAATGGAATCCACCTGGATTGGTTTGATTTCGTCATCTGTTTGCCGGGCAAAGGTGAGTATCTGTTTTACCAGATCTTTTGCCCGTTTCCCTGCAGTATATACCTCCTGCATATTCTCAGCCAATACGGATCCCTCCGGGGCGTCATCTATGGACAGTTCGGTGAAACCAATGATTGATGTAAGAATGTTGTTGAAATCGTGTGCAATGCCGCCGGCCAGAGTGCCGATGGCTTCCATTTTCTGGGCCTGATTTAACCTCTCTTCAAAATTTGCCGTTTCAGTGACGTCCCGCGCAATCCAGATAAAGTTCAGTATATCACCGCCTTCGTTTGTTACCGGTGAGATGGAGCACTCGGCTGTGTAAAGGGTTCCGTCTTTTCGTTTATTGGTGACGCGCCCGGTCCAGGAGCTGCCGGCAATGATCGTGTTCCAGAGGCTGTCGAAAAAAGAAAGATCATGATGGATGCCTTGACGGATGCGCGGGTTTTGCCCGATTGCCTCCTGGCATAGATATCCTGTAATTTTCTCGAATGCCGGGTTTACATATTGAATGGTCCCTTCAGCGTCTGTGATGGCAACAATCTCGTCGATTTGCTCAATGGCAAACATCAGTCGTTGACGCTCGGTTTCCGACTGCGTGAGTTCGGTGACATCCAGGTTGACTATCACGGCCCCTTCAATCCGGCCGGTATTGTCCAACACGGGGGATGTGTAGTTGAGGATGGTTCTCTTTTCGCCGTCAAAGGTGTTGATTTCCAGCAGTTCATCTGTGATGGTGACTCCGTCGCGCACGGTATGGGCCAAAGCCCAGTCGTCGGGTGCGATTTCCTCGCCGGAGGGCAGACGCCGGGCCTTAAAAACTCCATATTCATCTATTCCGACATGTGGCTCAGCGCCCCAAATCCGGATCCCCATAGGATTTCCTCTGAGCAGTTTTCCGTTTTTGTCCGCAATCCAGAGACCGACCGGTAAAATATCAAATATCCGGTGCAGGTAATTTTTGCTTTGTCTCAGTTCTTTCTCGGTCTGCTTTCGCTTTGTGATGTCCCGGGCAATTCCCAGTACGCCAATGAGATTGCCGTCCGCATCACGCATCGGTGTCTTAATTGTTTCAAATAATCCATGGTATCCATCGTCGGCAAAGGTCAGCCATTCCTCATTGACGCTGGGTTTGCCCGTATTCATGGCTTTGCGGTCATGCTCGCGGAAAAAATCAGCAAGATCCGTATCCGCAAAGTCGTAATCGGTTTTACCGGTAATGTCCGCCTCTTTAGCGCCGAAGAAACGTTCAAAAGTCGGGTTGCAGCTGAGATAAACGCCATCCGGATCTTTCAGCCAGATCAGATCCGGAATCGTATCCACCAGTGTGCGATGGCGGGTTTCAGACAGGCGCAACGCTTTTTCGGCCTGCCTGCGCTCAGTGATATCCGCAGAGACAATCTGGACCGAATCAATCATCTCTTTATTGAAAACAGGGCTGAAATTGGAATAAAACCACCGGTAACCCGCAGTTAGATTAATCCGTTCTTCATAGCTTTCAGGTCGGCCGGTTTCAAACACGTTTCTGATGCGTTGCAGGTATTGATCTGAATTTTCAGGAAGAATATCTGATATTGATTTGCCGGTAAAATCTTCCGGATTCCCACCCAATAGGTCGGCTCCTGATTTGTTTATCATCAGCAGGATTCCCTCTTTGTTGTAAAGTCCCAAAGGGTTATCCAGATTTTCGATCAGGGTTTCCAGGCGACTGACTTTTTTTATTAATTGTTCGTAAGTCGGTTTTATTTCCATAGGAATTTCTTATAATAATTATAATAAATGGATTAATCAGGATTTATAAAGATAGATGCTTTTTGTTGGTCAGTTTTTAATTTTCGGTTTTTTCAGCTGTTGTTACAATTTCTGAATCCTTTTTTCCTGTCGCCTGACAGGAATTCCGCATTCATGTGGATACCCCGAGTTTGGGCAGCAGGTAAAGCTGCAGAAAAAAATAAACCCCGATAAATATAAAAAATAGAGCAATGCCTTTCATTGTATTTTCCTTATCTGATTGTTATAAAAGGTTTTTTAATAAGTTTTGGTCTGACTTGGAATTATATATCACAAATAAATTAATCATGATTGTTAATTTATCAACAAAATTGCCGATTTCGGATAATGAATTCATCCTCCGGGTTTTATGTCGAATCCCGCTTTATTCGGCTTGAATAACCCTGGACTTCATTTCCCGGGTACGCGTGATTTATTGTAATTAATTGAATATTATAGGAAAAAAATTTGAGCAAGCCGCTGCGGTTAAAAATGGCTTGAAAACAAGTCCTTGGTTTTTTAAAATATATATAACTCTCAGTTTTTCCCGATTGACCTCGATTCGACCCCATTGAGTCCTTAAGACCTGAATCTCCTATTATTTATTGTATATTTTTTCTCTGCTGAAAATTATCCACGATATTCGACCGGTTCCGGAACACATCCGGAATGAGAATCGGATTTAACCTGCTAAACGAAGGAGATGACTATGTCCATTATTATGATTTCAAGGGGCGCGCATCACAGGGGAAAGGAGGTCTCAGAAAAAATAGCCTTAAAGCTCGGGTTTGAATGTCTGTCCCGCGGTATTCTGCTCGAGGCATCCCGAAAATATGATGTGCCGGAAGTAAAGCTTAAAAAATCCATGGAAAGAGCGCCCAATTTTTTTGAAAAACTCGGGTTTGAGAAGGGAAAATACATTTCCTATATGCGGACCGCGCTTTTGAGCCGGTTGAAAAAAGATCATATCGTGTATCATGGTCTGGCCGGTCATGTTTTTGTGCAGGATGTTTCCCATGCGTTCTCCGTGCGGGTTGTTGTTGATATGAAAGATCGGGTGCAATATTGCATGCAGTCGGAAGATGTTTCCGAAGATAAAGCATATACCATGCTTCAGAAACTGGATGAACAGCGGAGAAAGTGGGGACTCTACCTCTACGGGGTCGATATAACGGATCCGGACCAGTATGATATGGTGATCAATATCAACCGGCTGACAGTGGATGAAGCGGCGGACATTATATGCAGTACCGCCGGACTCGAAAAATTTCAAACCACCACCGAATCCCAGCAGAAAATTGAGGACTTTGCTTTGGAAGCGGAAGTAAAGGCCGTGTTGATGAATGTTCAACCTCCTAAGGACGTTTCAGCGCATAACGGCATTGTATCCGTTCAGGTTCAGGGCGGGATGTTTGCCGATGACAATATCGCGGGCATGGTGGAAGCGCTGAGCCGATCCGTTGAAGGGGTGAAGGAAGTCAGAACCGAGGTCTTGCCCTATATCCAGCCGTTTGAGTAGTCTTTTTGCATCCAAAATCCTTTGCCGGGTCATTATCCGGTCATTTTGATGGGTTCGGGAAGATAATCGGCCGGAGTATCCAGGTAAATGGGAGAGGGGTTTTTAAATCCCGTGAGCAGCGGCAGTTTGTGAAGGAGCTGGATGTACTGGGCGGACTGTTTGTCTGCAATCTTGTCCAGTACTAAAGATACGGGGAGCTGGGTGAAGGTCCGGACGGAATCCACACATAGAATGATTCTGGGAATTCCCTTGTACAGGTTCAGGTAGGTGCCCACAATAGCGGCAATGGATCGGGATAAATGGAGATATTCACTTTTAACGACCAGTCCCAGATGCTGGGTGTTGGACATCAGGTGCAGGACCACCTGGAGGCGCCGGTGCAGTCCTGCGATGCCTTCCCGACGGAGCTGGAATACAAATGTCCGGGTCAGCGGGGTCACCTTTTTCTTTTTCAAAGTCTGGGACAGGGTGCATCTGATTTCCGCTTCCCGCTTCCGGTTCTGTTCCGGATTTGAGCTTATGTTGATCAATGCGGTGGTCAATAACTCCACATCCGCAGTCAGCGCCCCCGAAATATAGTCCCATAGCGGTTTCCATTTTCCCTGCAGGTCGACACAATTGCCCCAATCCACAAAGTACATATCTCCGTTGGCGTTGAACAACACATTTCCCGGATGGAGATCACCATGAAATTCCTGGTAAACAAACGTATGCAGCAGAATCGTGTATAAAAAACGCGAAGCGATCTGGCGGGCGTTTTTATTGCGCTTTTTTTTCGGAATAAAATTTAAAATCTGGGCAATATTGGTGGCGTCTTCGATATATTCCATTTCAATGATGCGGTTGGACGCGGAAAAAACCTCCGGTACATTCCAGACAAGGGAGTCTTTGCTTCTTTTTGCAAAACGCTTCTGGCTTTGTGCCTCCAGTTCAAAATTGAGCTCTCGTTGAAAACCGGTCACAAACTCATCGGATTGCTGCTGGATGGCTTCAAGAAACGGGGCCAGTTTGGAGTGGGGCGCCCAGTAATGACTGCTGATAATCGCCACCCCGATCACTGTTCGGCCCAGTAAAAATTCTCTGTCCAGGCCGTTTCGGGCTATTTTTACGATAATCGGCTTGAGTTCTTCACGGCCGTTTCTGATAATTGGTTTTTTAGCCAGATACACGGACCCGATGGAACCTGACTTTAAGGGCTTTTCAACATCAAAATCAAAATAGCATTCATAGGGTTTTTTCCCTAAGCTTTCCTCAAATGCCGCGTATACTTCTTCAGGGGACATGGGCGGCACATCTTCCTGGAATACTTTTAGTTCCGTGGCGATTTCTTCGGGCAGGAAATCCGCGTTCGCCGCGGCCACCTGGGCCATTTTGATAAAAAACGGACCGAATTCATGCACCATATTCACGACAATCTGTGCCTGTGCCTTGAAATCCTTGGGATCTGTCTGAAAAAAAGGTTTGATATACCGAAGGGCCTTTATCTGACGCCGGATAATGACCAGGTCTCCGCGTACAACGCTGACACGTTTTAGCAGATCATTGACAATGGTCTTGTTCAGCCGCTTGGTTTCCTTGAGAAGGTTGATGATTTCAACAATCAGGGGTTCATAGCACCTGAGGATGATTCGGATAATATCTAAGTTTAATTCAGCCAGCCCTTTGAGTTCCGGTTCGCTGAACAGCTCATCAAAAAATGACCAGAATTCGTTGACAACCACTTCCGGGACCTTGACCGGGCTTCTTAAAAGAATCTGTTCCACCACATACCGGATGAGTTTTTCCGTGGATTTTTCGTTGGGAAGGACATTTTGCCGGCGCAGGAATTTGGTAATGGATTGGCTGTGCCGGGTAAGGGGGTGTTCGTATAAAGTGGCAAATATTTTGTCCAGAACATCGGACAGCTGCTCAACCGTAACATTTTCGCGCCCGGCCAGAAATCCGACCAGCGGCATCAATGCTTTGGTCACATTAAAGCTGTGGTAGGTGTATAGTCCCGTCTCTTTTAATATCTGAATGGTCTGGTCTTGCAGGATTTGAATCTGGGAGCGTTTTTTTTTGGATCCCATTAAAAAATCTAAGCCATTTTGTGGTTAAGTGAAGTAGACGGTTAACAACTATGATTTACCAGGGTTCAACACATTTCTATGGGACCATTCTAAATGGAAACGCCACCATGCGAAATATTAAAAATTGATGATAAAGCGTTTAAAACGATTTGTAATGATACGGCTATCATTGTCGGAGCAAAATGTCAATGTATGGGTTGTTTGTTATTTTTTTGCGGCAGTCTTTTTCGGGGTGGATTTTTTCTTTATTTTTGGATGAATACTCAAGGAAACGTCATTCTTGCTTTTGGATTCAAAATCGATTTCCATCTGCACCCTGATTTTTGTATCTTTTAATGCCTTTTCAATTTCCTTTTTAATATTTACTTTCCGGAACATCTGCTTGAATTCCTCTGAAACCGTTCGAACGACTTCATCTTTGGCTTTATTGGTCTGGGAAACGACCAGGGAGACGAGTTCCTTTGAAAGGTTTAGTTCAGACAGAATTTTTCGGACAGCTTCTTCGGTCAACATCACGCCGCCGATACTGACAAGGATCAGCTTTTTAAGCATATCCGGCATTAACGTATCAATGGCTTTGATTAAAATATCCGGCTCTTCTTTATTCTGCTTTTTTCCGGTCATCTGCGATCCGCCTTATTCTGAAGGTTAACTCAGGTTATATTTAAATTATCTTTATATATTGAAATTTCAGCTTTAAAAAGAATTTTTTGTATAAAACTGCCAAATTATACCATGTCGTGAAGATGCAAAATGGTTTTTTAGCAAGTTATTCAAGTTTCAGCCGATCTATTTGATTATCTTGACTTAAGTGGCGGTTTTCTCCATAGTTTTATTCAAGATGATCGATCAATGAATATTGCCGGGCTTTTTAGTAATTTTTTCAGATTTAAAAGCCACCTTTTTCTCCTGTTAAATACTCTGGAAAAATTGCTGATCGGAGAATGGAGGACGATCATGTCATATTAGGAGGCATCAATGGCATTGAAAATCGCTGAAAAAACGCCGGACCGGTTTACCCGTATCCGGAAAGCGCTGATGTCGGAACCGGTCCACCTATGCCCGGAACGGGCGTTGCTGATCACTGAATTCTTCAAAAAACATGATGACAAAGAAGATCCTATGGTGGTCCGTAAGGCAAAGGCCCTGCGGTATCTGCTGACGCATAAAACGGTCGAGATATGGCCGGATGAATGGATTGCCGGCAATGTGGGGACTCAACGGAAGTCAGCTGTTATTCAGCCGGAACTGGCCGGTGTGTATATGTGTGAGGAGCTGCTGTGGATTGATAAGCGCAAAACCGCCCCTCACACCATTTCATGGACTGATCGCTATCAGCTGATCAAAAAAGTCATTCCCTACTGGCTTTTTAAGAACATGATTTTTCGTGCGTTTAAAAATCACCGGACCCGGTTTCTCCAGTACGTGCCCGAACAGCTCAAGGCCTCTTATTACCTGATCAACGAAGCCGGGGGCATCGGTCATTTTCTGCCGAACTATGAAAAGATGATTCATCTGGGTATTGAAGGATACCTGGATCTGATGGGAGGTATGAACGGGCATCTGCACCGTGCCGCCGAAATCGCCTGTGAAGGACTGGTTGATTATTCCCTGCGCCTTGGGGAAAAAGCGCGGGAACTGGCGGCTATGGAAAAAGACCCTGTCCGGGCCGAAGAACTGAAAAAAATCGCCCGCACCTGCTGGAAAGTTCCGTTAAAACCCGCGAAAACGTTTCATGAAGCGTTGCAGTCGCTCTGGCTCACCCATATGACGGTGTGTCTTGAAGGGCTCAATTCCGCAGTGTCCTTTGGTCGGGTGGATCAATATCTGTACCCCTATTATGAGAAAGATATCGCCGAAGGCCGGATTACCCGACAAGAGGCGCTTGAGCTGCTGTTGAGTTTTTCTGCAAAAACCACCGAGCACGTGTTTATGGTATCTGAACGGACCAGCCAGTATCATGGGGGGTTCCTGGTGGCCCAGGCTGCCACCGTCGGCGGTATGGACAAAGACGGAAACGACGCGGTCAATGATTTGACTTATCTTTTTATGGATGTAATGGAACATGCCGGATTAAGGGATCCCAATTATATGGCCCGGATCCATGACGGTTCTCCGAAGGAATATGTCCGGCGGGCCGTGGATGTGGCACGAAAGGGCAACGGGGTGCCGGGATTGTTCAATGACGGACCCGCCATCAAGTCGCTTGTTCAACATGGATTTCCTTTAAGGGAGGCAAGAGACTACGGCATCGTGGGGTGCGTGGAACCGTCATTTCCCGGCCGGAGCTTTTTTTCAACTGATGCGGCGTTGTTAAATCTGCCGCTCTGTCTGATTCTGGCCATTAACCAGGGCCGGCGATTAAAAAATTCCCACCTGCGGGTCGGCGCAAAAACACCCCATCCGAAAAAGCTGTCATCCATGGAGGCGATCCTGGAGGCGTTTACCTTTCAGGTCAATTATATGGCCGGCCGCATGATCAAAGACCTGCAGATTCTTGAAAAAGGCAACCGGGACTATCATCCCACCCCGTTTTCGTCCATGATTGTTGACGGGTGCATTGAAAGCGGCAAAGACGTGACCGAAGGCGGTGCGGAATTCAACTCAAGCGGGGTTCAGGGCGTAGGGGTGGCGGATGTGGCGGATTCTCTGTCAGCTTTGGAGAAACTTGTATTTGAACAGCAGAAATATTCCCTGATTGAGATCATTGATGCCCTGCGGGTGAATTTTAACGGAAACCCGAAAATGCAGGCAGAATTGTCAAATGCCCCGAAATTTGGAAATGACATGGACATGCCGGACCAGTATGCCAACCGGGTGGCAAAGATTTATCATGACGCCCTGGCAGCATATAAAAATACCCGTGGGGGAAATTATGTGCCCGGATATTATTCATCCACATGTCATGTGGGGTTCGGCAACCGGACAGAGGCGCTGCCGTCCGGCAGGAAACGGGGGGAGCCCTTTGCCGCTTCATTGGGGTGTGCCAACGGCCATGATCGCCGGGGCGTCACAGCGCTTTTAAATTCCGTGTCAAAAGTGGATGCCACCCTCGCGATGAACGGGTATGCCTTGAACCTGAGATTTGATAAGGCAACGCTTGCCGGAGAAAAGGGTGTGCGGGTAATGACCGCGTTGACGGAAGGGTTTTTCCGGTCCGGCGGCATGGAGATGCAGCTTAATGTGATGGATCCGGATATGCTGCTTGATGCAATGGATAACCCTGGGCAATATCCGGGTATTGTGGTCCGTGTTGCCGGATATTGCGCTTATTTTGATGACCTGCCAAGTACCGTCCAGGCGGAAATAATTGACCGGACGCGTTTGATACCGTAATAAGAAACATTCACCTAAATTGAGCGATTCAGTTTTTAATCAGTGATAGCGGATGCCAAATTTGTGTTTCGTTTGATTTAAAATTGATTTTTTTAAACACTCAGCTAACGGAACATAAGTATTCATGAATGGGATTAAAAAAAACACAGAACGGGAACTGAAACGGGGCCGTCTGTTCGGCGCCGCTTTTGTTGTTATCGGGCTTTGCTTTATAATGCACGGCGGACTGAATCTTTTCGGGATCTATAGCCGGGAAAGTCATATGTTCGCGCTTGAAGAAGGATTTACGCCGGAAAAAGGCAGAATGTGGTCGGAGTTTTTGGCAGGCATGTCTGTTTGTCTGACAGGAATTCTGGTGAGTATAAAAGTGGGAATCGACCTTAAAAAAGTAAAAAAAATCAGAATATCATAACAATTTGAATTTAATGGCTATATTTTGATTTCTGTAACATCAGGGTAAAAACGATCGACAATACAAAAAATTATTGTGTGTTTTCGTTCAGGATTTTTTCTGCTTCTTCCATGGTGGTAACGTTTTCAGCATGGTATCCCAGATCCATGGATACATTATCGAACTGAAAGTGCCCCAGCAAACCCGTTTCCCGGCGAACTCTGACCACTTTGGACAGGCCGGCTTCGATCAAGGCTTCCTGGGTCTGTTTCACATAGTCTTCAAACTCTTCATCCTGTATTTCATATTTTCTCAGATCGGTGATGCAGGTGAATCCTTTTTTAAGCTTTTGGCATTCTGATGATACCATCCGGGCGAGTGCCTGCATTGCCGTCTCACCTTCAAGGTTACCGATCGTGATGTAGATTCTGTTTTTATTAATATCCGCTTTCACTTCATACATGACGGGACTCCTGTAGTTCAATCTTTTGTCGGATTAAACGGTTTGAGGGGGGATTATGTGTAAGTCTTTGCTTTTTTGAATAATATATTGCATAAACAGGAGCGGGTGTCAATACCGATGATGATTTAGTAAATCTCTTTGCAGTTTTTCAAGTGTCGCTTCATGATTTCAGTTTTTTTATTTTTCCAAGAACCATGTCGTATTCATCTTCAAGGGCCAGGAGATCCATCATCACCGGTGGTTTTGTCGAGTGCGCGGGCAGTCTTTTTTGGGTTTCCCTGATTTCTTCATCCAGCGCCTGAAGCCTTTTTTCAAGTTTTGCCAGTTCATCCATAGTTCTTTTTCTCCGGTTTATTAAAGTCATTGAGGGTTTTGCTTGCGCTGTCGGTAAAGGCGTGTGACATGTGTGATAGAAGGATTGATCGCCAGTCAGCCCGCGCATTTAAGCGGCAGAGGTTTCCGAAATGCCCCCCGAATGTCCGGTCAATGAAAATAATGTCTTTGGGGAAAACCATGGACATGGACTCGCTGATGTGTTTGTTCCCGATTTCATAAAGCCTTGCGTAGATCTTTGCATCATTTCCGAATGTATAATGGGCAACTGGATCAAAAAATTCCTGCAGCACGTCTGCAAAATCAGCAGCCATCTGCCATGGCATGGGATCACCGTTGGCCTTGTGAACCCCCATGGATTTCAGAATTGTCGGGATTTTCGGATACTCGTGGTTTAAAAATGAACTGACCAGGCGGACATACCCCCTGCAGAGGTTTTCGGGAACTTCCTTCATGCATCCAAAATCATACACAATCAGACGTCCGTCTTCTAAAAATGCAAAGTTGGCGATATTGGGATCGGCATGCAGAAACCGAAAATGAAAAAGGCCCTTTAAGATCAGGTTGACCATGGATTTGGCCCAGGTATTTTTTAAAGACTGGGGGTATCTGTTTTCAGAAACCGTATCCGGTGAAATGCCGAGAATCAGCTCCATTCCCAGGATATGCCGGGTAGTCACTTCGTCAATCACTTTAGGAATAATGATTCGGTCGTCATCTGCAAAAAGGTCTGCCATGCGTTTCATACTGGCAGCTTCTTTTTCATAATCGAGTTCTTCCATCAACCGGGCTTTCAGTTCCTGCCATACAGGCTCCATATCCATTCGGGAAAACATTGAAAACAATAGTTTTAACAGGCCTTTGAGATTCTTCAGGTCTGCCCGGATCACATCATCGATGCCGGGGTATTGAATTTTAAGCGCAATTTCTGCACCATTGACAAGCACCGCGCGATGCACCTGGCCGATGGAGGCTGCAGCAAGCGGGTTTTCATCAAGATGTCTGATGTAAGCAAAGCTTTGTCCCAGCTCATTTTTAACCATTTCCCGAATTTCATTAAACGGGACGGCCGGGGCATTCTGCTGAAGGGTTTTTAATACCTGGACTACTTCTTCGGGCAGCAATTGTTCATGGAGGCTCACCATCTGGCCGATTTTCATGGGAACCCCTTTGAGTTGTCCTAAGAGTTCTTTGACCCGCAACGCGTTTTTCAGCAATGTCGTTGCCCGGTGCTCATCCCGGCTGTCCGTATCCCGGAACAGGTTGGCCACCGTGTTCCCGGCCATGGAAATCCCCACCCGGCCGGCCAGGCCTCCCAGGCGGAACATCCGTGATGTTGCAGAGCGTATTAAATCTTTTCCGGGCATAAAATAAATCCTGTTGTGGCGTTTATGGTATTTTGTTTTATCAATTAATTTTTAAATATAATCATCTTAACAGTAAATGAAACCGTATAAAAGAATGAACCCGGACTTCCATGCTCCAGACCGGGGTCCTGCTAGCGGATGAGGTGGCGGTTCAACGCTGATTATTCCATTGGTCTGTTAATCGTTTTTACTTGATTTTAGATGATTGCTGGAATTTATAGAATTTAATAAAGAGTTTACGTTTACGAAAACAGGAGGTATTTATTCGGCATATCATGTAAAAATATTTGCAAAGGCTCAAATTAAGACTATATTAAAGGATATAATTTGGATTCACATTTAAGCAAAGGTGACTTCATGGAATCCGTATTAGCCAACTGCTCGGCAAGCGTTTCAGAATTGAAAAAAAATCCCTCCGCATTGATTGAAATGGCCGAGGGCGAACCCATTGCCATACTCAATCATAACAAACCCACCGCTTATTTAATTCCGGCTGAGACATATAAAACGCTTATTGAAAAAATAGAAGATATTCAACTGGGTTTGCTTGTTAAAAAGCGCCAGAATAAAAAAATCTCAGCAGTGGAAATAAGACTTGATGAGTTATAAATTAAAATTTCTTCCAACTGCTCTGAATGAATGGAAAAAGCTCGACAATCCCATTCAGGTCCGATTCAAGAAAAAGTTAAAGGACTGCCTTGCCTCCCCTCGTATCCCGCAAAACACTTTATCCGGTTTTGAAAACCATTACAAAATCAGGCTGAGAGCCAGTGGCCACAGGCTGGTTTACGAGGTAACGGATAAAGAAATCTGTGTTGTGGGAATTGTCGCCGGAAAACGTAAAGAAGATCTGATTCCCAAAAAACATGAAATGAAAAAACATTAGCACCTCTTAATCGATCAGATCCGGAACACCGGCTGCGTCTGATTGTTTCTCAGGTGCCGCGCCTCCCGTCCGTTTTGCGAATATATTTTTTAATTTTTGCAAATGCTTCCGGGAGCAGTGGGTAATATGTCTTATCCCCGCGCTGCCGGAAGTAAACCGTCATGCCCGGAAGCTTTTCAATATTAAAATACAGAAAGCGTTTTCCGTCAATGATTCGGACATGCCCCAGGTCCCCGGAATGATAATACCCGTTGCGGAAACAGCTGTTAAAAACCGAATTGTTGCCCTATCAACTGGACGGGATCGCATTTGCCGCAGGTCGGGGAAGAGCTGTTCTCGCCGATGACATGGGACTGGGCAAAACCATTCAGGGGATCGGGGTGGCGGAACTGCTGGCACGGAACACCGGTATCGCAAAAGTCCTTGTGATAAAAAGATGATGACGGCGAATTGAAGATGACTATTTCCATTCCGGATGAAGCGATGCTGGATAATATGGCCCAATCCCTTGCCAGAATGGTGGGTGCACGGATTTAGTCAGTCGCTGGCCGAAACCTTCCAGGCTGTCATTACGAGAAGTGAGGAACGAACAACAAAGTAATCCCCTGCCGATAAGGAGATTGCTTCGGTCGTACCTCCCTGACAATGACAAAAAAAAGTGCAATTTGGAGACTTTCCGTTCAACCACGAACTATCATGGCGCAAGCTGTGCGGCAAATCCTTCCAGGTCATTTTTCGGTAAGGCGCATGTGCCGTTTTCGCAGACATAAGCCGTTGCCTTGCCGTTTATCGCTTTTTTCCCCCCGGCCAGGGGAATGATTTGTGCATGTTCGGCTGCCTGCGTCTCATCCGTTTTCACTAAAATCCGGTTGGGAATAAAGTGATTTCTGAACTCTTTCATCAGGAAATCGCCGGCTTCCGGTTTGCCGGCAGGGGTGATCAGGATAATCTCTTTGGGATCATCTAACAGATAATCAATGGCCAGGAGCATCTCGGACAGGGCGGCCGGGTTGGCATTCAGTCGCTCGGAAAAAGATTTGAGTGTTTTTTCCGCCCGTTGTTTGTACCGGTAGTCCGTGGTAAAGGCATGCAGTCGCAGGAGGTTTAAAGCCGCAACCGCGTTACCGGATGGTATCGCGCTGTCATAGTATGGCTTTTCCCGGGCGATCAGATTTTCATGATCCGTGCTGGTCATGAAAAATCCGCCGGCTTCTTTGTCTTCGTAGAATTTTTTCAGCACATCATCCAGTTCCAGGGCTTTTTCCAGCCATGCGATGTCATGGGTGGCTTCATAAAGATCGATCAGGGCGGCAATTAAAAAGGCATAATCATCCAGATAGGCATTATGACGGGCCTTATTGTCTTTGTAGCTTCGATATAGCCGATTGTCGATGTACAGGTGCTCCATGATGAAGTTAGCCGCCCCGACGGCCTGATCAATATAATCCGGATCGTTAAGCGAAAAACCGGCCCGTGCATATGCTGAAATCATCAGCGCGTTCCACGAGGTCAGGATCTTTTCATCCCGAAGGGGAACCGGGCGTTTGTTTCTTTCCGCATATAGAAGCTCCCTGGATTCATCAACTACGGCGATTAGTTCTTTATTGGTAATATGCAATGCCGCGGCTGTTTCATCTGCGGTTTTTTCCGTATGCAGAATATGGCGTCCTTCAAAATTGGGGGCGGTTCCCACGCAATAGTATTTATCGATGATTTTCGCGCGGTCTTTGCCTAAAACAGCGTCCAGCTCTTCAGGCGTCCAGGTAAAATACCAGCCTTCTTCCATATGTCCTTCAGGCGTTAAGCTGTCGGCATCGGTTGCTGAATAAAACGCACCATCCGGTGATGTCATGTCCCGGGATACATATTTCAGGATTTCTTTGACAACCCGCTTGAATTCGTCATTTCTTGTTGCCTGCCAGGCTTCCAGATAAGCCACGGCCAGCAAGGCGTTATCATAGAGCATTTTTTCAAAGTGCGGGACCAGCCATTGCGCATCCGTGGAATACCGGTGAAAACCGCCACCCACATGATCATACATGCCGCCGCCGGACATTTTAGCAAGTGAGTTCTCAATCATCTCAAGGATATTTTTGTCATTTGTGCTTTTAACCGGCGTGCTCTTATCCTGTTTGATTTTGTCGGGGGCCTGCCGGTAATAACGCAGCAGGAAACGGACGGGCAGGCTGCTGGGAAATTTCGGTGCGCCCGCAAGTCCGCCGAATTGCCGGTCATAGCTCTGGCGGTAGTAGGTTGCTGCGTTTTGCAGAATTTCTTTTCCAGGCACCTGCCTGCCGGGTTTTGTCTCCATTATTTTTTGTATGGCTTCCGTTATCTGAAGGCCGGCGTTTTCTACCCGTCTGTCCGGGGCATGAAAGCTTTGGTTGAGCTTTTCAAGAATGGTCAGAAAACCAATGCCGGCACCCCGGTCCCCGTCCCTGGGCGGAAAGTAAGTGCCGCCGTAAAACGGTTTGCGCTCCGGCGTCAGCCATACGCTCATGGGCCATCCGCCCCGGCCGGTCAGCGCCTGGACTGCGGTCATGTAGATGGAGTCAATATCCGGCCGTTCTTCACGATCTACTTTTACGCAGATGAAGTTTTCATTCAAATACCGGGCGATTTCTTCATCTTCAAAGGATTCTTCTTCCATGACGTGACACCAGTGGCAGGTGGCATATCCCACGCTCAAAAATACCGGCCGGTTATTTTGCCTGGCGGTTTCAAAGGCCTCATCCCCCCATGGGTACCAGTTTACCGGATTGTGGGCATGCTGGAGCAGGTAGGGGCTGGATTCCAGAAGCAGGCGGTTTGTGTATTTGGCCCATCCATCCGGCTGCAGATGACGGGTGCGGGGCTGGTAAGTCTGGCCGCGCAATTTTCTGGCCTTCTGCAGTTTCCTGATCAAATCTTTATCATATGACTGAGCCCCCGGCTGGGGAAGATAAGAAAAAGAGCTTGCAGAACCGGCTGCGGCTTTTGATGCTGAAGTATTTGCCATCGTCATAACTCCTGTGATTATAATAATATACGTTTTTATCCATTTAAAATATTTCATGTTCATTGTTTCCTGAAAACGAATTTACTAATTCAATTAACAATATAGGGCTTTTATTTATAAATGCTACTTTGTGGCACAGATTTTTAAAAAGAAAGGTATTTGGTCGGAGAAAAAAAGACTGCATCGATTAAGAAAGATGAACCGTTGCCTTTGAACATAGATATGCATTCCCACGGAGGACCGTGGGAACGAGAGAAAAATTGACGCTAACGTAAGCATGTGATAACCCTCAGGGACGAAAAAAAATCATATATCAACTTTTAATTTATGGGAGAGTGGGTCGGATGCGGAATTCTACTAAGCGAAACGTGGCGTTATGGATGGTTTTTTTCTTTTTATTCAGTATCACCGGATGCGGTGGCGGGGGTGGCGGCGGGTCGGACAGCGCCGGAACAGACACCAGTGGAACAGCCACCAGTAGTCAGGCAGCCGATCTTCAGGAACATCTTACCAGTTTTAATACGGCCATGGACTGGGTTGCTGATGATTTACCAACTATGATGGAAACAGTGGATCAGCTCAATACGTCAATGGAGACAGATGACGGGAGTTTGGAAAAAACGTCAGAAATCGGTTTACTCGTGGACCAGTTTGAATTTGACGCGGCTAATTTGGTACTTGATGTTGAAGTCATGGATCTGGCAGAAGCCGAGATCCAGAAAATTACCAATTCTGAAACCAGTCTGACTTCCGGGATCATCTTGGGAATTGTCGGGGTCGGCCTTATGATTAAAGGTCTTCACTCTTTTGCCAAGAAAATGTCACAAAACAGCGATGACATGAGTGAGGCCCGGAAGGAGCGGGATAAAGCAGCCGAAGACTTGATGAACGGTGTGGAAGGCGCTTTAAAAAAATTCAATGATAAAAAAACAAAAATGAAGGACATCTGTGAGGACACTATTGAGGAAGTTGGTACGAAAGTGACCACGGATCTTCTTCTCAGCCCGATCAACCCCACTTCTCTGACAGGCGTTATTTTAAAGGAAGTTGCCGGCAACAAAGTTCAGGATGGTCTGAAGGTTCTCAGCGCCACAAAGGAATGTGAAGGCGGGTATGACAGCCCCGGTTGCAAAATTGGTGTCAGTAAAACCGATCAAGCCGACAGTGCGGTCGTTCCTGACGGAGACACCACCATTGTGGTCGGCGGCGGTGATATGGCCCGTGAGGTTATTAAAGAAGAGATTCTTCCGGGATCTTATACGGAAGTTACTGTTGATCCGATTCCGATAGATGAGGCTACGCCGCAAAAGATCGCTGACAGTGACAACGCAGCCACCGGTGATGATGACACACCCATTGATACAGGTGACACTGATCCGGGTGATGACGATCCGCCCGTTACACCCACGATGACGCTTTCTGCCGCAGTCTCCAGTGAAAGTGATACGTCCATAACATATTCTGTGGCCGCAGCGGTATCCGGTATCACAGATTCTACGACCGTGACGATTACCGTGGAAAACGCGAGCACGGGGAGTGACACGCAAACACTCAACGAAGATGGTACGGTTATCTGGACTGTTACCGTGCTGGATGAGGACGCTACTGTGAGTGTCCGGCGAAGCGACACCGGCGATCAGGAGTCATTAACCTTGTCGGCCAAAACAAATGATTTTGATGGGGCCTATTATGGTAGTTCTACAATCACCTTTGGGCTGTGTGGTACTGTTGAAGAAGATAGGTGTTGCTGCACAGGCGACTCTGAGTATTTTTATTTATATGTATCCGGATCTTCACTGAGCGGTGATGACGTTTCTGTGACTGGAACACTAACCGGCAAGCAGATAAACGGTGGTATTGCCAGTGAGTTTGATTCTGGTACGAGCTTTTCGGGTTCGATCAACGGCAATGTCATGAGTTTAAACTGGTACGAGAATGATGGCTGCTGCAGCGGCACTTTTTCTTTGACCAAGCAATAAACTGTTTTTACATTAAATATCATGCGGGGTGCGGTCTTTTATGGCCGCACCCGCATTGTTTTTTCCTGGTTCCCATGGTCCTCCGTGGGAACCCATAAGGGATTCCCGGGGTTCTAAAATGGTTCGATTAAAGACTGCGATGCGTTTGTTGAAAACCAATATGCATTCCCACGGAGGACCGTGGGAACGAGGTTTCAAAGTTAAAATAGGTGGAATACCTTATTCAAAATTGCATGTTGAACGTTCGATGTTCGATGTTCATAGCCTTTTTTCTGGTTCCTACGGTCCGAGGGAATGCATATGAAATAACCGGTTTTTATTAAAAAAACATCAGCACCCCCAACCCCGCACCGGTTGCTCCTAACAGGATGATTCCCACCCGGGCCCCGAACTTCCATCCGCCGGAATAAACGGCAATGCCGC
This sequence comes from Desulfococcaceae bacterium, assembly GCA_030145385.1. GTDB lineage: Bacteria > Desulfobacterota > Desulfobacteria > Desulfobacterales > Desulfosalsimonadaceae > SURF-3. Next base: position 1,199 of record JAQYVU010000061.1, on the reverse strand, counting down.
TTTTTACAACACTGTTGGCTACCACCGCGATGGTGATTCCCACAGCACCCACGGTATGGGTCAGCGAAGCGGCTTTGGTTTGTTCTGCTATTGATAACGTGATGGCATCCACGTCTGCCAGTCCGCTGACCAGAGAGGCCAGATAAAGTCCTTTGTCCCCAAGGTATAGCTTGGCAATTTTGGCGACAAACAGGATGCCTACAAAAAACAGGGAAAACTTTATAGCCGGGCCCAGGGAAAAAGGGTTCTTCAGGCTGATTTCCCGGGATGCATCTTCGTTGCCTTCAGACGGGGCTTTTTTTGATTGCAGCCACAGAAAAATCACCGCAATGGTGGCTGCCACGGTCATGGTCCCGATGGACCAGGCCAGGTGGGTCATCAGCGTCCAGTCCAGGATGGCGACCACCACAAGGACCCGGCAGAACATAGTGGCATTGGCAATGATGGTGGCAAACGCGCAGGGGGTGATCAAAGCCGGGGTCTGTCTGGCCTGGTTGGCCATTGCCGCAGTTACTGCTGTTGAGGAAGTGAGCCCGCCGAGAAGACCGGTCAGCCCCAGGCCTTTTTCCGCACCGAGAAACTTGGTCAGGAAATACCCCACAAAGCTGATGCCGGATATCAAAATCACCAGAAACATGACTTTATAGGGATTAAACGCGCCGTATGGATCCAGCGCCCGGTTGGGAAGCAGGGGCAGAACAATCAGGATAATGGCCAGAAATTTTAATGTGTCGGTGAGTTCCACCCGTTTTAACTGCATAAGGGCTTTGGTCATAAACCGCTTTAATGCCAGGAGGACGGTGATGAGCAGTGCCAGCACACCGGCCGCATGGGGAGCCGTGTAGCAGAGCATGCCCAGGCCGCAGCAGACCACGGCGGCAATCTCCGTAGTAATGCCGGGGTCTTCCTGTTTGGAATGATAGTACATGGCAATGATGAAGATGATGAGTCCTGCCATAATGACCGGCGCGACAGACGGGTAGGCGGACCCGATAAGCGCGGCGGAAAACCCTCCCAGAGACAGGATGGAAAATGTTCTAACACCCAGAAGCGTGTCCGGAGGTTGGGGATGAAGGGCGTCGCCGGTTTCTTCCGGTTCGCAGGTGGATGTAAATGGGGGGATCAGGGATCGTTCCAGGCCGATTAATACGCCGATGCCCAGCGCGTAGATGATTTTTAGAAAAATTTCGAGGTTCAGG
>JAQYVU010000178.1 GCA_030145385.1 Desulfococcaceae bacterium | reverse complement strand
GTGCCGCCGAGGTTGATGAAATCATTTCTCAGGTTTTTGACGATTTTTTTCAGGTTATTGCTGCCAAGGTGTGGATGGGCCATATACCCGATTTCTTCCGGCGCACCGGCCAAAATATAGCTGGCGATGATAAATTGTTTTTCTTTGGATATGTTTTTGGTCCGGGACGTGAGTTTTCCGTCTGAAAAGGTTCCGGCCCCGCCTTCACCAAACGCATAATTGCCCATGGGATCGAATTTGCCGGTGCTTTCAAAACTCCGGATGCCGTCGGCCCGTTTGCTGACTTCCGCGCCTCTTTCAATAAGGGTTACGGAAAATCCTGCTTGTTGGAGGACAAAAGCGGAAAAAAATCCTGCAGGACCGCTGCCCACCACCACGATTTTCTCATCTCGTTTCCGAAAGACGATTTCCAGGGACGGGGACGGATTCAGGTCCGGCCCGGCAATCTCGTCGGACACCACCGCGATTCGAGTCAGCCAGAAGATATTGGTTTTTTTCCGGGCATCTAAGCTTTTATTTTCGATCTGATATGAAAAATCGGAAATGCCCAGCTCTTTTTCGATTTGTTTTTTCAGCTGATCGTCCGTGTACCCGGTGGACAGTTTTATTGTAATTTTTTTGTAACCCATTGGTATATATTTAAATTTTTAAAATGGTTTTTTGAGGCAAAATAGCTTTGATTTTCAACCCGGTGGCTATTATCGGCTGAACCGGTCATCCGATTTTCTGTCAATTTTTGACTTTGGCACATTTTCCAGCCATCCGGTCTTAACGTCTGACCGGGCATCAAAATCCGGGACATACGGTTTGATGTCTATCAATGGTGTATTGTCAAGAACATCAGTGTGTTCAATATACAGGATTCGGCCTTCAATTCTGTTGAGCCTGACAATCGACAGGCCGATGGGGTTCGGTCGTTTCGGGGCCCGTGTCGCAAATACCCCATGGGGTTTTGTATCCAGAAACGGGACCGTTTCCAGCTGATACCCCCTGGAGCGGTGAAAACAATATAACAAAATGATATGGGAAAAACCGTCCAGGTCTTTTAAACCGTCCGTAAATGCTTCAAACACTTCCACTGTTCCGGATATCCCTTTGGCACCAGTGGGTTGAATGGGCATGCCTTCCGGTTCGGTATAAGGAGAGTGGATGATGCCGATGGGTGAGTATTCTATTTTCATTTTTAAAGGGCATTCAATATTAAAGGTTTTAATTTCAGATGAATAAAGCTGAATCCATTTATATCAAAGTCGGGTTCGGACCTCAATGAATATTAATATATTATAATTCCAATTATTTGTTACAAGATTTACCTGCCTGTTATGCTGTTGACAGCATGCGTAAAATTTTATTTTTTATTTCAGTTTTTGGATATTTTCATTAAGGTTGTGTGAAGATTCATTGTCAGCAATGATATGGCACGAAAATCAGGAATATATGTCCTTCGAAAAGGAAATCCAATGATACAGATTGACAGAAACAGGAAAATACACGGTCGGGAGATTGCAATCACCACCTATGAATATGAAAAAGATTCAGTGGTGGTCGAGGGACGGCTGACCGATAATCGTTTTGCGAAAACGTATTTTTTCAGCAGCGGAGAGTCCCGGCCGCCCGGGATCGTTCATGATCTGGTGATTCGGATGGTCGTTAAAGGTCCTAAACTTGTTATTGATGATATTGATGTGGACATGGATACCGTGCCCAGAAAAGACTGCCGGGAAGTTTTAAAGACCTTAAAACCGGTGATCGGCATGAAAATACGGGGCGGTTTTACGGAAAAGGTCAAAAAAAAAGTCGGCGGCGCAAAAGGATGCACCCACCTGGTGGCTCTGCTCCTTGCCATGGCACCGGCGGCTGTTCAGGGCTCGTGGGCCGCAGTTGCCCAGCGTCCCGTGGATCCGGAAAAATATTCCGGCGCGGCATTGAATTTTCTGGAAAACACCTGCTGGGTGTGGCGGGCCGACGGGGAACTGATGAAAGAAACCCGGGAAAAGCTTTTGGATAGTTGAATTATTTCATTCTTCGACTGGTTTTCGTCAGATTCTTCTCCCCATACTTCATTGAAAAAATCACCGTGAAAATACTGATCAGCGCGGCAAGGCCAAATGACCCGATGATCCATACCCACCGGGCGGTGGAAATGCTTTGGTCATAAATTCCTGATATAAAGATCCGGTAGACCGGCCCGGCTTCAAGCACAATGACGACAGTGATGTAGACCGCGGCCAGCATCATGAAGATGAGTCCGCCGAAGCTGGTGATCGCCTGGGCCGCGTTTTCAGCGTTGAAATCCGGATACGCTGCCCCAAGACCGATGCCTAAAGCGACTATCGACGGAACAATAAACAGGATGGAAATAATCGACAGCCACATCATAAACGGGGACACCTGCAGGAGGATGTTAGTGGCGATGATCAGCACCAGGGTTAAAACCAGCAGCGGCACAAAATAGATAAAATACTTGATCCATAAAAAAGTTTTAAGCCGGATGGGTGATGACGAGACGATCCAGAAGGCTTCTCCTTCCTGGCTGACTGCCGGATAGGCAAACCGGCCGGTGACGGCGGTCAGAACAAAAGACGCCAGCCCGATATTGACAAACGCAAGAATGTTCTGAAGGTAGACGGTCTTGATCGGGGCCCGTTCCAGGGGCAGGACCTTGAAATTGTAAATATAAATAACGATCAGCGCGAGGATCAGAAAGATCTGGGACCACTGGGTCTGATCCCGGAAAAACGTTTTGATTTCCTTGATCACATACGCCTGAACATGCATTGGGAGGAAAGACAAAATGCGGGGATTTTTTGTCACTTTGGGCTTGCGCAGGGTTTTTCGTGCGGTCTGGCTTTTGGATACTCCCTTCATATAAATGGCATCCGCGATAATCAGGGATATGAATATCATGGCGCAGGCGCAGGCTGCGAGCAAAGAAAGATTTAAAAACAGGGTATGGCTCACATCGGTCAGTGAAGCCTGGATGACATCAAATGCCCATGTGGATGGCAGATATGGGGCAGACGGTGTTTCCAGGATTTTCAAGTAGCTTAAGAAGTTCTCAAAGGCTTCCGGGTCCACCAGACGTTCCGGCCGGATTACCCGGAAAGCTAAATACAGCAGCAGAAAGAGCAGCAGTCCTAAAAAAACAAAGATGCTTTTAATGCGTCCCGGCGGGATGATGATAACGGTTACCATGACCACCATCGCACTGATAATCGATGCGATTATTGACAGCAGCAGAAGCACCATGATGATCAGAACGTAAAAAAAAGGACCGGACTTAAATATAATGCCGTATGAAATCAGCACCGGCAGGGTGAAAATAATAATGGTCCATGAACTGTCGACCGCGCTTTCAATCCAGCGGGCGCAGAAGATTTTGTAGCTGGAAACCGGCATGGCATGCACCAGCATCAGGTCCTTGCTGAGAAACAGTTTGGACAGCGCGGTCAAAATGCTGGAAAAGACCAGCAGCGAAAAATATATGACCAGCACCATGGACAGCAGCTTCCAGGCCAGGATATTTCCAAGTTCTTCAATGCTTTGGAAATACGACAGCAGGCGCAGGGAAACGGCAAACAAACCGCCCCAGAAAATCACGCCGATGATACCCAACACCAGCAGGCGCGTAAAATTGCCGTCCTTTTTATTTTTAAACGACAGCAGGCGCGGGGTCATCAGGGTGAGGATGTCGTTCATGGGATGGCTCCGCCTGCATCCGGAACGCTCTGTTGAAAAGATTCTTCCCGGGTGAGTTTAAGAAATACGGCTTCAAGATCCCCGGATGAGGCATGGGCCTGAGTTTTTAAATCTTCCAATGTACCGGTGGCAATAAGTTTGCCTTTTTGAATAATACCGATTTTGTCGCACAGGTCCTGGGCAATGCTTAATGTGTGGGTGGAGATAAAAAAGGTTTTACCGCTGTCTGCCAGTTCCCGAAACAGGTGTTTGACCATTTTAATTCCGGCCGGATCCAGTCCGATCATGGGCTCATCCACGATGATGATTTTCGGATCATGGAGAATGGCTGCGGACATAATCAGCCGCTGCTTCATGCCGTGGGAATAGGCCTCAATGAGTTCGTTTTTCCAGTCGATTAAGGAAAATTTATCCAGAATATTTTCCGCTTTTTTACGAAAGCCGGATTCTTCCACGCCATAGAGATCAGCGGTGAATTTTAAAAATTCCAGGCCTGTGAGTTTTTCGTATAAATACGGCCGGTCCGGGATAAATCCGATCTGCTGTTTGGCTTTTTCCGGGTTTTGCCTGATATCCGTGTCTCCGATGAGTATGGTCCCCGTGTCAGGTTCAATCAGCCCGGCCAGCATTTTAATGGTCGTGGTTTTCCCTGCGCCGTTGGGCCCGATAAATCCGAAGATCGAGCCTTTTGGGACAAACAGGTCCAGCCGGTCCACCGCCAGCAGGCTGCCGTATCGTTTGGTCAGATTTTTGGTTTGGATCATGATTTTGTCCGATTGAATATTCGATGTTCAGTTTTTCCTTCAGCCTTCCACCTTAAACCTTCTACCTATTTTCAATCACCTCAATCCCCACCCGGTCAATGACCGGCAGCAAATCCAGCTGGGACTGGGGATTGCCGCTGGCAAACCGGATACGGGCCGCATCCGCCGGCATCAGGCCGAACACGGAGTCGGCGGTGATCCATTTTCCCACATACAAAAGGTTCCAGGCATGATAATAGAAGCGGCCGTTTAAATACACCAGCCCGGATTCGATTTTAGAGGCAATCCCTGCTGCTCGTGCCAGGGCGGCTAAAAGGACCGCGTGCTCATTGCAGTCGCCGATGCGGTTTTCCAGGGTCGTCACGGCATCGGGTATGGAAATGACCGGTCGTTTTTCAATGTTTTTAAACACCCATTTCACCAGCTTTTGTCCTTTGGCCAGGGGCGGGCCATCTGAAGATACGATTTTGGCTGCCAGTTCGGATATTGCCGGATGATCGGATTCAATAAACGTTTCAGGCTGCAAAAATGCTTCCAGATCTGATGAATGGGGATTTTTCGTGGTCGTTGAAATATCCGGCAAACTCTCTTTGGTAATGCTTAAAATATTGCCAGTAAGCGTTTGGCGACCGCCGGTTAAATACAACGAATCTGTATCAATGCCGCTTAATTCAACCTTTAGAAACGAAGTATTCCGGGGGTTGTCGATGATTACATTGCTTTTGACTGAAGCGATTTCAGTGATATCCGGTGTCATGCCCGGGGCAGACGCTGTTGCCGGAAGTCCGGCCAAAGCAATTTCTTTGTTCGTTTTTTCAAGGGTCATTCCCAGCAGGCCTTTTTCCCGGAGGATTTCCTCGTTTCCATCCATCCAGGCGGTCTGGACAGCTCCCTTGAATGTGAGGGTTAGTTTGGTGGCTTTTGTGGGCTGCCCCATGCTGGAAATCTCTTCTTCGCCGATCACCTTGACGGTCACCGGTTCCTGGCTCATGGTGGCCGGGTCAAATATATGGAAATTAAACTGCGTTTTTTGCGTCAGCTTGTATTCCTGGATTGCGGCATGCAAAACGCCGCCGGTCAAATGCGGAACATGGGCCAGCTGAATTTTTT
>JAQYVU010000060.1 GCA_030145385.1 Desulfococcaceae bacterium | reverse complement strand
ATTGAATGGCCGGAGCAGGTAATCGACAAAACCGGTGCGACAATCACGATTGGAATTATCGGCGAAGACAATTTCGGCAATACACTGGCGCAGATAGAAGGAAAGACTATCGGAGGAAAACAAATTTCCATCCGGCGCATCAGCTTTTTAAGCCAGCTCTCCGATTGCCAGGTTTTATTTGTCAGCGAATCTGAGTCGCATCGCTGCTATCAGATCCTCCGGGAAGTGTCCGGAACGCCCGTATTGACAATTGGCGAAGATGAAGATTTTATCCGGCTGGGGGGAATTATCAGATTTTACGATAAAAAAAGTCATATCCGATTTAAAATTAATCAAGCAGCGGCACAAAAATCCAACTTGAAACTCAGCGTCAAACTGCTGGAAGTTGCCGCAGCAATCCAGTAATCGTCGAGAGTATTTATGACAGCGTTTAAAGACTTTTCCGTTACCAATAAAATAAGAATCATTGTTATGATCGTCAGCAGCATCACGCTGTTGATGGCCTGCGGCATACTCGGTGCCCTTGAAGTGATCAATTTCAGGCAGACTCAAATCCACGAGCTGTCTGTTCTTTCAAAAATTATTGCAGACCGGAGCACTGCCTCGCTGGCATTTGACGATCCTAAAATTGCCCATGAAACTTTGGATGCATTGAAAGCGAAAGGCTCCATTGTTTCAGCATATATTCTCAATGACTCCGGAGAAATATTTGCCAGCTATTATCGCCAGGGGTCTGATCCGGATTCCTTGCCCAGGGATCTGGAATCAGTGCAAACCGGATTTAATACAACATCGCTGCATGTTGTTTCACCCGTATTACTGAAAAAAGAAAAAATCGGTACGGTTTTCATCAAATCCGACTTAAAACAAATGTATACCTTGATCTGGAAGTACATCAGATACGTTGCCCTGGTCCTTTTTTTCGCCATTCTGGCCGCTTTTTTTATGCTGACAAAACTTCAGCGATTTATCTCAAGACCCATTCTGGATTTAGCAAATGCGGCGGGCTTGACAACCGTCAACATGGATTATTCAACGCGTGTGACAAAAAAAGGCAACGATGAGATCGGCCTGCTGGTTGATGCCTTTAATGCCATGATGAATCAAATTAAAGAAAGAGACGTGGAACTGATTGAATCCAGAAACAGGGCCGAGTCGTCTGCGGCAAAAGCCCGAGACCTGGCAAAAGAAACCAAACTGATCAACTTAAAACTTGAAAAGGAAATTGCCGAACGAAAAAGGATATACAATGCCCTGCTAAGCAGCGAGAAAAAGCTAAAAGATGCCTACAAACAGCTTGAAAAAAGAGTTGAAGAACGCACAGCAGAACTAAGCGAGACAAACACTGAGCTTCGCAAGGCAATTGCTGCGGCCGATGAAGCGGCAAATGCAAAAAGCGAATTTCTGGCCAACATGAGCCATGAAATACGGACGCCCATGAACGGCGTGATCAGCGCCGCAGAACTGGCACTTTCCGAGGAAATCCCCCGGAAAGTCGAACATTACCTGAAAATCATACACTCGTCCGGAAATGCCCTGCTCGGTGTGATTAATGATATTCTTGATTTTTCAAAAATCGATTCCGGCAACCTGATCTTAGACAGCCGGAATTTCAGGCTCAATGCGACACTCCAGAATGCGATGACAATTTTTTCAAGCGTCACCGCAGAAAAAGACATTGAACTGCTTCTGGACATCAGAGCCAATACGCCAATGGACATAATTGGCGACCCTTTGAAATATCAACAGATTTTAACGAACTTACTGAGTAATGCCGTAAAATTTACGGACAATGACGGAATGATCCTTATTGAGGTAAGCAGCGAAAATATACGCCCTGACACTATCCTGCTGACATGCTCAGTCAAAGATACCGGCATTGGTATGCAAAAAGACCAGCGAGACCTGCTTTTTCAGGCATTTACCCAGGGCGACACCTCCACCACCCGTAAATTCGGGGGAACCGGTTTAGGATTATGCATCAGCCAGCAGATAGCAGAATTAATGCATGGCCAGATTTTTGTGGAAAGTGAATTCGGTAAAGGATCAAAATTTACGTTTACCACTGTAATGAAATTGCCGCCGGACCAGCCCCCAAGTCCGTTAATATTACCTGAGCGCTTAAAAGGATTGAACGTTCTGATTATCGATGACTGCGCCGAAAGCCGGGCGATCCTGGCTTCAATAGTTGAAAAATTCGGTTTTTGCGCGGTTTCAGTGGCGTCCGGGATGTCGGCAATCAATCTCTTAAAAGAATATCAGCAACAGGACAAAACCTTTGACCTGGCAATAATTGATATGAAAATGCAGGGAATGGACGGAGTGGAGACCGCGATGGAAATCCGTGGCGATTTATACCTGAAATTTCCGATTATTTTAATGACCAGCGCCTTTACGGACTTGGCATTACCCGGTACCGACAATCCGGTTATTGATGGATTTATTACCAAACCGATAACCGCATCTTCGCTACTCAACTCAATCATGGATGTATTCGAAGAAAAATCCATCCAAGAATCCATGCCTGAATCCGATGCTGCCGCGCGGCACAGAGAGTACAAGAAGCTTCTGGGCGGTTTAAAAATACTTGTTGCCGAAGACAACCGGGTCAATCAGGAAATTGCTGTTGAAATTTTAAAATCCGTCGGCATTACTGCTAAAATTGCACCTGACGGCGCAGAAACCGTCAAGGCAGTCACCCGTGAGTTCTTTGACGCAGTTCTCATGGACATCCAGATGCCGAACATGGACGGCTATGAAGCGACCCGAAAAATCCGAAAGAATAAAGATTTCAAATCCCTGCCAATTATTGCCATGACCGCTTCTGCTGTTCTGAAAGATGAAAAACGGTGCATTGAAGCCGGAATGAACGGATTTGTCCCCAAACCGGTCCGTCAGGAAAAACTATTCGAAACACTGCTCAAACATATTCGCCCGGAGCTTGAATCAGAATTACCGGCAATGGAATTAAAGAAAGACGCTTTGTTTGTCGTTAAAAAACCACTGTCTTCCGGTATTGATTCCGAAGATGACAACCTGCCGGAATTAAATATCCGCCAGGCCGCCGGAAATTTAAATCTTGATATTGAAGTTTACAAAAAAATCCTGTCGCGATTTTTCCATAATAATATTCATACGATGGATCGTATACGAAAAGCCGTTAGTCAAAATCAATGGAAATATCTTCAATCCCTTGCCCATAGCCTGAAAGGTAGCAGCGGAAATATCGGCGCAGACCGGATAAAAGAAATTACAGGAAAGATTGAGCGATTTTGCAGCGAATTAGAATCAGATCCGCCGGACAATACAGAAATAAATCATCTGCTGGGCGATCTGGAAAAACACTTTACCCGGTTGCTCTCTTCAATTAAATCTGTCATCAATTTAAAAAATAAAGTTTGCGCGGATGAAACGCCACCTGAAAAAGATATCTCCCAGGCCATGCCGGCATTGTCTGATCTGATTATTGCGCTAAAAGCATCAGATCCCATTGCCATTAATGAATGCATGGACCGGGTCAAACAGTTCAAGACCGGTTTTTCCCTGCAATCTGTTGAAAACAAAATCAACGAATATGATTATGACGATGCTGTCAAGGCGTTAACCAACGATATCCAACTCATTGAAATAAACAAAGTCCGGGAGACTTAATAAGATGAACGACAATCACCCCCTGATTTTAATTGTTGATGACAATCCCATTAACATCGATTTGTTACTCAATATTTTAAAAGGCGAATATCGATTCGGTGTCGCCAAAGACGGGGCAAAAGCGATGGCGTATCTTGAAAACAATAAACCCGATTTGATTTTGCTGGATGTGATGATGCCTGAAATTGACGGGTTTGAGGTATGCACCAAGATCAAAGCCAATCCGATTTTCAAGGACGTTGAAGTCATTTTTATTACCGCCCTGAGCGATGCCAAATACATTGCCCAGGGATTTGAAAGCGGTGCGGTGGATTACATCACAAAACCCTTTAAAGCAGCAGAAGTCAAAGCACGTGTCCAAACCCATATGTCCCTTAAAAAAATGAAAGAAGCGTTAAACATACAAAATATCAAGCTTGAAGATCAGGTAAAATCCAAAACCGCACAGCTTCAGGAAATGTTTAACGCCACGGTCGGCGGCATGGCTCTTATGGCGGAAAGCCGGGACCCATACACGGCCGGCCATCAGCACCGTGTTGCTCAATATGCTTCTGATATTTCTAAAAATATGGGATTACCGGACGATCAGATTGAAGCAATCCGGATTTCAGGGCTTCTGCACGATATCGGTAAAATACGGACGCCGGTATCCCTTTTAAACCGACCGGGAAAACTGCTGAAGGCCGAGTGGGAACTGATCAAAACGCATCCTGCCGTGGGGTTCAACATTTTAAAACAAATCCCATTTCCCTGGCCGATTGCGGAAATCGTCTACCAGCATCATGAGCGAATAGACGGCAGCGGGTATCCCAGAGGGCTCAAAGACGGAGAAATCATGCTTGAAGCCAAAATCCTGGCTGTGGCCGATGTCATCGAAGCCATCAGTTCCCATCGCCCATATCGACCGGCACTGTCTATTGAGTCTGCATTCAATGAAGTGAAAAGCCAAAAGGGCATATTGTTTGATAAAATCGTGGTTGACTCTTTTTTAAGTGCGTCAAAAAAAAATCACCGGGAGACTCCCCTCGCCGCCGGGCCCATAAATAAAGGGCTAACAGAAAAGACAGGGGAAACAGAACCTGAAATGTATTCAGCGACAAACTCAAACCTAAATTGAGCATTTTAAATTTTGGAAAAATATTTTTTTATTGTTATTTCATTTTAATCAGGTTTTGAAAATACTGCGTGTTTCTGATACTTTCCAGCCGCCGGTCCGATCGAATCTGATCGAAATTTTGATATCCTTTTTTAATCGCCATATCCAGCCAGGCCACTGAATTTTTGACTTCACCCACAGCACTATAGAATGCGGCAATTTCATAATAAAAATACGGATTATCCGGTGCAACTTCAATTCCTTTCTGCAGCAGTTGAAGCGACTGCTGCACCTCCCCTTTGACGGCATGCAAAACCGCCATACGGTTGAGCACCAGCAGATACAGCTTCCGGTCCGACTCCCCGATCTCATTCAGGATCTTTTCATAAACAACAACCGCCTGATCCGGTTTTCCCTGTTTTTCGTAAATCATTCCCAGCTTAAAACGCAGGGCCGGGTTATCCGGTTTCTGCCGGATGCTCATCAGTATGCATTGCTCAGGCGTTCGACAGTTATTCAAAAAATCCTTTAACCCCAATGCACTTTTCTTTAATGAGGGATCCGAAGGACTCATCTTTGAGGCATTTTCAAAATGCGAAACAGCCGCATTGAATTCCCCGATATGGGTCAGTGCTTTCGCCAGGTTGGCATGAACCTGGGGTGTATTATAATTGAGTTTCAATGCGTTGACATAGGCATCCACGGCATCGCAGTAATATCCGATGCCATCCAGACATAGCCCGATATTAAAATAAACCACCGGGTGGGGTTTGATGGCAAGTGATTTTCGATAGTAAACAAGCGCGTCTTTAAAATTTTTCCTCAGCTGCAGGGAATACGCCAGATTCTGATAAGGGCGTTCTTTTTGGGGCGATTTTTTCACACTGTCCGCCCAGAAAGTCACATCGTTTTCCCAGATCCGGTTCCGCTGATGAGCCCACACACAAAGAACTATCACGCACAGGATCAAAACACCCGCAGCCACCCTTTTGGTCCTTACTACCCTGAAAACCATCACCGTGAGCACCAGGTAAAGAAACATTGTCGGCAGATACATCCGGTGCTCATATATGATCTCTATCCCGATCACAGAAGATTCGATGAGCAGGTTGCCCAGAAACCAGAACAGCGCAAAGGAAAAAAGGCGTTCTTTTTTTGCCAGATAGACCGCCAATCCGGCAATCCCCAGAATTAAAACAAAACAAGAAAGTGTCGAAAACGGATCCAAAAATGCAAATGACAGGGGGTAATCATGATCCAGAATCAAGCGCGACGGTTGCGGGTAAAAAAGCAGGCTCAAATAATAAACAACTACCCTGAATTCGGTCATCACCCGCTGGGGCAGGGTAAATTCCCGCCGGGTGTATGAATTGAGAATCCGTTGAAAAGGGTCAAGCCCCATAAAATGAATCACAACCGCGGCAAAAACAATGCCCCCGATAATAACCCAGAGCAATGTCCGGTATGACCGGATTGTTTTTAAGTCCTGGAAAAAAAACCACTCATAAAACAGGATAAAAACCGGCAGGGTACCGGCATTTTCTTTGCTCGCCACCGCACAGCACCCGGAAATGACGCACCCACAAAAAAGAAAAACAGCTGTTTTAATCTTGCCTTTGCGAAAATTTATCCGCCCTATTATGTAACACAGCAGAGAAAGGATATAAAACATGGCCACCATGCTGGCCATCCGCTGGCAGATATAGGTCACCGCATTGGTTTGAACCGGGTGCACCAGCCAGATCAGCACCGCAAAAAACGACAGCATTTCCGGAGAAACCGATGACGGCAATCTGTTTTTGAAAAAACAAACGCCATCCTCTCTGATGCACAGGCGAAGTGTTGCCTGGAATAAAAAAAACAGGAAAATACCGGTCATCAGATGAATGACCAGATTGACCAAATGATATCCAAATGTATTTTCCGCACCAAAATAATAATTTACGGCAAAACTGATGTTCGGCAGATACCGGTGACGAGGATGTCCCTCTAAGGCTGCTTTTTTTAAAGCGTCCCATGAAAATTTTGTCATGTGAACATTGGGATCGTTTTTGGTGATAAAATTTATATCATCAAAAACAAACGAAGCCTGAAAAGTATTTGAATATACCAGCGTCCCGGCCACCATGAGCAGCAGAATAAAAACACCGGTCATCCACAAAGGGTTTTTTGTATAATTTGCCTGTTGAATCAGATCGTCCTTTATAAATCTTCAAGATATTTTTTGGTAAACTGACAATCAATCTCCTGGTTGGTGCGGGTGTCCTTTTCAACCAGGCGGGCAATTTTATTGCCGATCAGCGGAATAGGCACTCTGACATCAAATTCAATAATATAATCGCATCCATTTTTTGTCGGTTTCAAGGTAAGTTTTCCGCTTAAAGAACCTGGCACGCCTTTCACATTCAGTTCAAAAACACCGGTTTTTTTCTCTCCGTCATACGACTGCCAGGTATCAGTGGCGGATACCGGATTCATGGCTTTAATAAATTTTTTCGCAAACCCCGGCGGATTTGATGGTAAATCCATTTTCCGGGAAATAACAAATGCACCATTTGTTTTTGCACAAACCGGGATTTCAATATTTTTCCCCCCGGTTGCCGCAAATTTTTTCATCAGATAAGATTCATCGGTCAATACATTAAAAACTGTTTCCGTATCTTTGGGGTATGCATGGGTAATAGTAAATTTCATCGAAAGAAACTCCTTTTCCGGTATTTGGTCTCTGCCCAGAAACAAGAATAATAAACCAAAATCATTTCTGATTAACGCTGTTTTATATCTTTTTATCCCTCAATCGTCAAGCAGGCTTCACGCATTCTGAGATTTTCCCGAAGTTCTTTTTTCATCATTTATTCATTTTTGCTTCATCATTATTTCATTATCAACGTCTATTATCTGTTTTAAGAAGTCCACACCCCGAATTCTTCATAAACCATTTAATCTTTGAAACATATATAATTTCGAAAAATTACGATAACCCAAATACAGACAAGGAGATTTGGATAATGAAAAAAACAAAAATCATAATAACCGCAGTGGTGCTGCTATCTCTTTTTGCAATCCTGCCGGCCTCATCTAATGAAATATCCAATGATAAAACCCTGTCCCCGTATTTCTTTATTGAAAACGGGGACCCGGCAATGGATCGGTTTCCATTAAAATCGACCGCTGCGGAAGTCAATATCAACGGCGTGATCGCGGATGTAACCATCACCCAGCAGTATCAAAACAGCGGCACCCGCCCCATCAATGCACGATATATTTTCCCGGCATCGACGCGCGCGGCAGTCCACGGCATGGAAATGCGCATCGGAGATGAAGTCATCAAAGCGAAAATCCAGGAGCGGCAAACCGCGGAAAAAAAATTTAATGCCGCCAAAAAATCCGGCAAAAGCGCTTCCATGCTGAAACAGAACCGGCCAAACGTGTTTTCCATGAATGTGGCCAACATTATGCCCGGGGATACAATTGACATTGAACTGCGCTACACGGAATTGCTGATTCCCACTGACGGCACTTATGCGTTTGTGTATCCGACGGTGGTGGGCCCCCGGTATTCAAGCCAGCCGGAAGCCGGTGCACCGGAAACAGATCTTTGGGTGAAAAACCCGTATTTAAAGCAGGGAACACCGGATCCGGCAAGTTTTCATATTGTCTGCAATCTGTCCACCGGCATCCCTTTAGCTGAGGTCTCATGCAAATCCCATGATACGCATATCGCCTGGGAAAATAACTCCATTGCGCACGTCATTTTGGGCGATACTGAAGATTATAGCGGCGACCGGGATTACATTATCAATTACCGGTTGAGCGGAAAGCAGATTGACTCGGGACTGCTTCTTTATGAAGGCAAAGCTGAGGAAGAAAACTTTTTTTTGCTTACTGTCCAGCCTCCGGATCGTGTCCGGCCCAAAGACATTCCGCCACGGGAATATATTTTTGTGGTCGATATTTCAGGTTCCATGCACGGTTTTCCGTTAAACACTTCCAAAAAACTGTTAAAAAATCTCATCAGCGGATTAAAACCTACGGACAGATTTAACGTAATCCTGTTTTCCGGCGGGTCATCCGTCTTGTCGCCGACCTCCATGCCGGCAACAACCGCAAACCTTTACAGTGCTGTCCGGCATATTGAAAACCAACATGGCGGAGGCGGCACCGAACTTCGCGCGGCCCTTGAAAAAAGTTTTAACATTCCCACGGATGAAACCTTTTCAAGGTCTGTCATCATTGTCACCGACGGCTATATTTCCGCGGAGCGCAATGTATTTTCCTTAATTGAAAAAAACTTACACCACACCAACCTGTTTGCTTTCGGCATCGGCAGCAGCGTGAACCGTTACCTGATTGAAGGCATGGCCAAAGCCGGCGCAGGAGAGCCGTTTATAGTCACCAACCCGCAGGAGGCAGATGCGGTGGCTGAAAAATTCAGGCAGTATATTTCATCGCCGGTGCTCACAAATATCAGCGTCACTTATGACGAGTTTGACACCTATGATGTGGAACACCAATCAATCCCCGATCTGTTTGCCCAAAGACCGGTGGTGATTTTCGGCAAATGGCGCGGCCGGCCAAAAGGGCGCATCACATTGACCGGCACCGGCGGAAGGAAGCAATTTATCAAAACATTTGATATTGCCGAAACAGTCCCGTCAGACAAAAACAGCGCCTTGAAATACCTGTGGGCAAGGACCCGCATTGCCAGGCTTTCCGATTTTAATGTCAACCGGAACAATCCCGATACCAGAGGTGCAATTACCTCTTTAGGCCTGACCTATAATCTGCTGACTGATTATACGTCGTTTCTGGCCATCCACGATGTGGTCCGTAATCGTCAAGCTGAAGCAAAGAATGTGAACCAGCCCCTGCCGCTGCCCAAACATGTTTCCAACCTGGCAGTCGGCGGATCGTGTTCATCGGTGCCGGAACCGGAACTTTTCTGGCTTTTTGCGGCTTTACTGATCCTGGTGGCCGGAAGAAAGGTCTTGCGGCACAAACCGTCTTCGGCTGGGGGGATATAAGATTGCGGTTAAAAAGGGAATTAGTTCAAAACATCATATTGAGCCTGACGACTCTGTGCATAGCCTGGGGACTGAAATACCATTACAGTATTGCCCATGCTGAAAACTTAAAATGGATACTGGCCCCCACCGCCGCACTGGTTGAAATCATCTCCGGACATCTGTTTTACTTTGAACCCGATATTGGCTACATCAATCAGGATTTGCGAATTATCATTGCACCGGCCTGCGCAGGGGTTAATTTCCTGATTGCGGCTTTTGGCATGAGTTTTTTTTGCGGGATTTTTAAATTTTCCGGCTTTAAAAACAAATTTATCTGGCTGGCCGGGTGCGCGATCGGCGCCTATACTGCCACCATCAGCGTCAATGCCGTCCGCATCCGGATCTCCATTGCCATGATCACGGCCGACATCCACGCGGGGTGGCTGACTCCCGAGCGGGTCCACCGAATGATCGGTATTTTGATTTACTTCTTTTTTCTAACCGTGTTCTACCATATAATACAAAAGATTATTTGCTATATGCTTGCCAATGCTCCGGACAATAACTCCCGGCCGCAAATGCAAAAAAAGCAGAAAAACCGGATTGGCCGTATGATTCCTATCGGTATTTTACCGCTGGTCTGCTACTGGACCATCGCCATTATGGTGCCATGGTTAAATGCGGCACACAAAGAAGATCCGGCCGGATATACGGAACATAGCCTGACGGTGGGGGTTTTATCTTTTGCAGTGTTTTTGTGTTTTTGCATGGTTCGGGTCATTATCGCGCGGATAAACATCAAAAAAGAAAAGACACCCGCATTTGCCGGCATCGTCCAAAAGCCATGATTTACAACGAAAGGCACTGAAGAAACACAAAGATAACAATTAAAAGCATAAATAATTTTCTCTGTGTTCCCTGAGGTTAAAAAACCAATTGGAGATAACCATCTTAACTTTATAAAATAAACTACTTACATTCAATGAAACCTAAAATTCTGATTATCGAAGACGAACCAGCCATCGCAGACACCATCCAGTATGCGCTTGAAACCGAAGGTTTTGAAACCCGAACGTTATCTGCCGGCCAGCCGGCACTCGGGTTACTGGCGGAAGAACAATTTGATCTGATCATACTGGATATCGGACTGCCGGACATCAACGGCATGGAATTGTGCAAAAGCATCCGGGAAAAATATACCCTGCCGATTATTTTCCTCACTGCCCGCGCGGATGAAGTCGACCGGGTGGTGGGCCTGGAAATCGGGGCGGATGATTATGTGGTCAAACCATTCAGCCCCAGAGAGCTGGCAGCACGGGTAAAAGCCATTCTAAGACGCACCCGGAATTCGCATAATTCTCCGCCGGCCGCATCCGCCTTCAGCGTAGATAAGGCCCGGCGGCAAATTATCTTTTTCGGCCAACCGCTGGATCTGTCCAAATATGAATTCAACCTGCTCGAAGCCTTTGTCCGCCGGCCGGGGCTCGTTTTTTCCCGGGACCAGCTGATGGATCTCGCCTGGGAAGAACCCAATGCCAGCATGGACCGGACCATTGACGCGCATATCAAAAACATCCGCGCCAAATTAAAAACCATTGCCCCGGAAATCGACCCCATCATTACCCATCGGGGGGTGGGGTATTCCCTGAGAGAGGATTTATGAAACTGGGAACCCGAATTTTTGTCTGTTATTTCCTGATTTTCGCTGTCTGTTTTTACTATCCCATTGACTGGATCAAGGACAATATCCGCATCCGGTATCTTGAAGGGGTTGAAGACCCATTGGTCGATCAGGCCAACCTGCTGGCTGAAATGGCAGGCATGGAAATGGAGCAGGGAACATTTCATCCACAACAATGGTATAAGATATTTGAAAGTACTGCAGCCCGGCCGCTGGCCGTCAATATCTACAAGCTGACCAAAAAGCAGGTGGATATCCGTGTGTATATCACGGACAAAACAGGCATCGTGATATTTGATTCAGAAAGCCGGGAAAACATCGGGCTGGATTATTCCATCTGGCGGGATGTTCATCTGACCTTAAACGGTCAATACGGCGCCCGGAGCACTTTACAGGATCCGATTGACCCGAAATCGTCCGTGCTCTATGTTGCGGCCCCGATCCGGGTCAACGGCGAACTGGCAGGCTCCCTGACCGTGGCCAAACCCACCGCCAACATCAATGAATTTCTGATTTCTGCAAGGCCCCAGATTACAAAAATCGGCGCCCTTGCCATCTTTGCCGCCCTGCTGCTGAGCTTTCTGGTCTCCGTCTGGCTGACCCGCCCCATCCAGCGCCTGACCCAATATGCAGAGGACGTTTCCCGCGGAAAACGAGTCGCATTCCCGGTGCTCGATGACAGTGAAATCGGGGACATGGGCAAATCTTTTGAAAAAATGCAGGAAGCGCTGGAAGGCAAAAAATACGTGGAACAGTATGTTCAGAACCTGACCCATGAAATCAAAAGCCCGTTGTCCGCCATCCGGGGGGCGGCGGAACTCCTGCAGGAAAATATGGAACCCGGGCAGCGGCGCCGGTTTCTTTCAAACATCCACAATGAGGCCAACCGTATTAAGCAAATTGTGGACCGGATGCTGGAACTGTCTTCCCTTGAAACCCGGCGAAAAATTTCCGAACGGGAAAACATCTCCATGACTTCCATGATCAAAACCGTTTTGGAGAGCAAGCGGCCCATGTTGTCACAAAAAAAAATTTCACCGGCAATCAACATTTCCGACACGATTTTTGTCAAAGGGGATTCCTTTCTGCTCAACCAGGCCATTTCCAACCTGCTCCAGAATGCCATTGATTTTTCCCCGGAACTGACTTCGATCGATATTGCCTGCCAGTCTGACGGAAAAATCATCCGCCTCACGATCACTGATTGCGGTCCCGGCATCCCGGATTACGCAAAAGACAAAATTTTTGACAAATTCTTTTCCCTCCAGCGGCCGGATACCGGCAAAAAAAGTACCGGACTGGGACTGAATTTTGTAAAAGAGGTGGCGGAACTGCACTTTGGTTCCATCAAGCTGGAAAATCAAAAGCACGGCGGGGTCAAAGCAACGCTGACACTGCCGGTGTGATCAGGAATTGATTGAAAATGGGTCAGCGCAGGGCAGTTGCAATGCTGTTGTGATAGTCGGATATGATAAATTTTTCAGTATCCTCAAAACCGAGCAAATATCTACAGCTTATTATTTTAATTTAATATTTTTACACCCAACCCGACTCTGCCTGTAATTAATCGCAGAATCACCTTCACAATTTTTAGGTATTTATTTTACCACAACATATTGATTAGCCAGGTAATAGAAAAAACAAGCACCGTTACGTAAAGTTATCGATAGTCCTCGCCTCAGAGAATATCTGCAATACTGTCGGTTTGGCCACCAGTCTGCTATCGATTTCGCCGCTCCGCCAGCAAGCCATATGTCAGCAGATTTGGGCCTGCGGCATGATTCGATATTTAGGGAACCGTTGCCTGATTCCGGTCAGATATCTTTCGCCTTCGGAAATGACCGTCAATGATCGGCCCATTTGCCGTATTCGCCCGGCAAAGGACTTTTCCAGCCGGACCGGAAAACCGTAGGTGGTGCAGCAGTCGGAGTGTCTGTTCATTTTCTTCAGGCCAAGCTTTTTGGCGATTTTTCTGTCATCTTCAAAAAACTCATAATATTTTCCTTTTTTAAAGAAAATAATATCTTCGGCAAAAAGCGTCTTAAAATACCGGTACTGGAGCTTTATGGTGGGAATTTGGGCCGGAATTTTATATGTCGGGATAATCTTCCACCCGTCGAATGAGAAAAAATATTTCAGAAAATCGTATCGATTCAGCAGGCTCTGTTTCAGGCGGAAGGCATTGGCCCATTTAAAATGCCCGAAATACGACGCCAGAGATGCCCGCAGGTTTTCGAGCTGCTCATAATCATAAATCAACCGGACATACGACGGCGGGTCTTCTTTAATCAGTCTGGTTTCAAAACAGGACAGTTTTGCTCTGAGATTGTTGACCACCCGCCGCCTGACCAGAACATAATCCTTTCTCACGATATATCCGAGAAAATTGATGCCGTTGGATACCGGCGCAAGGCTTTGTCTTTTTTCGTTCAGTGCCAGTTTGAGAGTTTTTTTAAGAAACGTCCGGATCTCACTTTTCCATTTTAATAGCACATCCCTGTTGTCGGAAAGCAGTATGAAATCATCGCAATACCGGAGATAGTGTCTGCACTTCAGGTGGTGTTTGACAAACTGGTCAAGCGCGTTCAAATAAACATTGGCAAAAAACTGGCTGGTGAGATTCCCGATGGGAATCCCCTTTTTTTGTCCGGTAAAAAACAGGCTTTTTTGCGGCAGTATCTTGTTCAGATATTGCCTGTCCCCTTTGATCACACAGTCATCCGTGCAGTCATGGAAAATCATCGTTGACGCAAGGGCTAATATTTTTTCATCATTTAAGCCGGCTGCAATCTGGCCAAACAGAACATCTTTATCAATGCTCATGAAAAAATTTTTAATGTCAAGCTGCATGTAAAAGGCGTTTTGGCTGCCGTTTTTTGTGACTTTTCGCACAAAATTCCTCAGCCGGACGCAGCCGGCATGGATTCCCTTGTTTTTCCGGCAGGCATATGAATCAAATATAAACTTGGGTTCCCAAATTTTTCCAAGGGTATCCACCAGGATATGATGCACAATCCTGTCTTTAAAGTCAGCGGCAAATATCTCTCTCAGCTTGGGCTTTACCGCCAAAAAGCAGACAGAACGGGATGGATAATAGGTGCCGGTGTCAAGTTCCTGTTTAAGATCCATGAGGTTTTCTTCACAGTTCATCTCAAACTTCAGGGCATTGACCGTATTTCTTTTATTTTTCCGGCACTTCAGATAATTCCTGTAAATATTTCGAAAAGAAAAAAAAAGAAGAGAATCATTATCACCGCGTACCGGCCAAACGTAGTTGTTATTCGTCTTATTGTTGTTGTTCACGTTGCCGTTGTTCATGTTCACGTTCCACGCGTTATCGGTATTGTTTGCATAAGTAGTGCCAGACCAGTAATAGCCTGACTGCACATATATCTCTATCCACTTTATGGTCCAAAGACCCCACCGGCAGCCAATCCGTTACAGTATGGCTGCCTGAATAAACATGCCCGCAGGCGGGATAGACGCACAATGATTACATAGGCGCGCTCATCTGTTATCAAAAAAAACAGAACAGACAATTCAGGCCCTCTTCTTTCTTTTTGAAAGACTCCTTATCCATCCTTCGTTCTGCTTGCTCACTGAAACGACACATTCAATGGCATGCGCAAAAGCGTTAAAGTTTTTAAATGCCCCGGTCTCCTTTGAAATTCGTATAAGGGTTTTCAGCTCTTCAATTGTTTCACGAAGCTCATGCAGCAGCGGCAGTTTATCGCCGGTTGAATTGGCTTTAATAATAATCTTAACCATCTCCCGGCTTTTTTCCCGCATCTCGGCCCCCAGGGTGTATTTGTTGTACCGGCTGAAATTTCTGACAATGGTTTCAAAATAGATGGTGGTCTCCATTGCCTTTCGATAGATGGGCAGATGCTCGTAATATGCCATAATACGTTCTTAAAATGATATGTTCTCAAAATTAATGGGAAAATGGTCAAAAATTTTTTGTAGCGAACAAGGGGGGAAATCCCCCCTTGTATCCCCCAATGTTTTGAATCTTGTTAAAATCCCTGGAATCGGTTGCACACTTCACGACCTGACAAAAAAATAATCAAATAACCCGAATAACCAAATAATCAATCATTGCCACCGCGTACCGGCCAAACGTAGTAAAAAAGCGTCTTATCGTTGCTGCCCACGTAGCCGTTGAGCATGTACACGTACCACGCGTAAACGGTACCGTTTGCATAAGTAGTGCCAGACCAGTAATAGCCTGACTGCACACCGGTAAACGGATGGCCTGATGGTAATGCTGAGACGACATTGCTAAAATCAATCAGGCTTTGCAATTCTTTAACATTTGGTAAGCGCCAGTCTCCGGCAACGGAGCTGTCCGTTAACCCGGCGGTGCCGCTTGCAAGCCCATTGCAGTCTGTTAACGCGGTTGCCCAATTTCTTGCCCCAAAAGCATTGGCATTCTTCAGCCAGATCAGGCCGGTGAGATTGTCAGTGACCGTGCCGTCAGGGACGTTAGAACCATTCAGGTTAATCGTAAACCGGGGGGTCGGCCAGGCAACGCCTTTTTCAAGATCACCGTCATCACCCGTATTATATGAAGTTGTCTGCCCGGTTTTGGGAACACCTGCCTGGTATGTTAACGTTGCGGAGCCGGTGACTTCTGCACCGTCCACCCAGGCTTTTTTGCCGAATAAGATTTCTGCGCCAACCGCATCCCCGGAACTGGTGTTCACCACATTGGGATCTCCGGCTACACCGAAAACAGTAACACCGCTTCGAATATTGCCGGTAGCCAGGCCCGTATCAACGGAGCTCAGCGTCGTTGATTCATAATAACCGGCATTCACCGTGTCATTATCCGGCGATAACGTCTGCGTCGGCATGCTTCCGGTCGAGGCGCCGCCGGAATTTGAATAGGACACCCCGTTAAGCACCTGGGCGTTGGTGGCTATTCCAGTGGCAACCTTGGCCGTGCCGCTTACGCCAAAAATTTCCGTACCATTTACAATCTTGCTGGAAACCAGGTCCGCATCACCCGCCACTTCCCCCGTACCGTCATGGTAGCCGGCAGCAATTGCCTGATCGGTAGTCCCCGGGGTGATGGTCTGCGCCCCGTTGTTGGTCATGCTCCCGGCGATTCCCGTAGACGTGCCATTGGAAAAGGTATTACCGGAAAGAACGTCTTCTGCTGTCGCATCCCCGGTGCATGACGATGTGCCCGCGGCCGTTCCGGTCTGAGGCCCCCATTCCCCGTTGGTCAGGCCCCAGAAAGTTTTGCCGGTGACAACTTCAGCAGCAACTGCGCCGGTGGTTTCATCCACCGCCGGGGCAATCCCCATAATGTCGTCCGTGGTGTGCCCGGTGGATCCGGGACCGGCGGTCGGTTCGGTAAACGCGCCGGTTCGCTTGGCACCTGTCTCACCGGTTTCCAACCGGTTGTACACGTCTTCAATCGTATACAGGGCACTGCCCGCATCCTCCGGCCCGGCCGGTGAATCCAGGTCACCGGCAACCGCTGTTGTCGAAAAAAAACACCCTGCAACTGCAAAACATATTAACATAATGAGATTCTTTTTCATCCTGCCTCCATTCGTGATGTCGATAATTGTAGAATCAGTGATAGCAAATTCATTGTCTGATATCAGGCCACAGCCCTGTCATGTGAAAGCCGTTGTCTGCGGATATGGCGCATGGCCGCAAGGCCCAGCAAAAGAGACGCTATTATTATGCCCCACTCGGAAAGTGTGGGAATGGACGCAAGGGCCGCAAGACTGGCCCTGACACCATAGGCCACCGGGCCGGCTGCGGCCAGGTGGATCCACCCGATGTTTTTCCCCCACGCATAACCACCGAATGCGCCGGTGGCCGGGTCGATGCTCACTTCGCTAAAGTTTATCCATCCTGCGACCTCGCTCCAGGCATAACCGGAAAGATTGCCGGCACCGTCGTTGTTGACCCCCCAATTTGTACTGGACGTATTCGCATACATATGAACTCCGCCGTCCGTGTATACGCCCATTTTGATCCAGCCGATGTTTTCTCCCCAGGCAAACCCTTCCAGATGATCGTTATGCACGTGGACCCCGCTGTGGCTTGTGTTAAAATTCAGCCACCCTGAAATCTCGGACCAGGCAAATTTGTCCACAGGATCAATGTTTTCCGCATAACCGGTACTGCTGAAAGTCAGCAGGAACACTATGAACAATGCGGTGAAAATGCGCCTGAAAAATACTGTCTGCATAAAACAATTCTCCTTTTCGTTTAATAAGTATGCTCACTGAGCAGTCAAGTCAAATAGCACTCAATATATTGATATTATAACATTTAAAATATTATTAATTTTTTTTATGAGAATACCGCCTGAATTCAGAGATACTCCGATACAGCATACGGTACTCAAATTTTTTCGGGCAATGGCAATCGGATCTTTGGAGGGGATCACGCAATGTCGATTGATCAGCATTACGAATCTCACCTGAAAAGCATGGTATGGCCGACAACGTGCCGCTATGAAATTTTAATTAATAAAAATATATATCAGATACAAAATGCTTATGGTATCAGGGGAATTCCTATTTTATTGTAGGGATTTCCCTGCAAGATTGAAGAAATTACGACCGTTTTAAAGTCTTAAAAGACTGCAACATAGCTTGACGGAATACATTACGGCGATCGCTCATAAATTCTACACACTGCAATCTGGCAGTGCTTCCCAAAAAAATCGGCATTCCACTGCATAATACAATAGCAATCCTGCTTACCAGAAGAGATTAGACCAACCACAATATCTAGTTTTTTCACTTATCTCAATTTGCTGCCGGTCTCGAAAAATCAGGAAAAACTCAGTTCTCTGTTTTGGATTCGTCACCGGCCATGGCATGGTGGTGGCTATTTTGCTTGCAATTATAAAAAACATAAAACCTTAAAAAGCCCTTATCCTCTTTATAACTTCTTATTTCTTGACTTACCGATACAAACCCGCTTAATTTTATGTTTATTTAATCAAGCAAAGTGTTTGAATTTTCAATTTTTTACAAGGAGACAAGAAAATGTTCACCAGCGGAAAAGCGGTCCGGATGGAACGGATCGTGAACAGAAAAACCGGAAAAGCAGTGATCGTGCCCATGGATCACGGGGTGACCGTCGGCCCGATCAAGGGGTTGGTCGATATGTCAAAAGCCGTGAACCAGGTGGCGGAAGGCGGGGCCAACGCGGTCATCGGCCATTTGGGGTTGCCCAAGCATGGTCACAGAACTTATGGCCCGGACATTGGGCTGATTCTGCATTTGTCCGCCGCCAGCATGCTGTCTCCGAAACCCAACAAGAAAGTCCTTGTCAATACGGTTGAAAATGCTCTCCGGGTGGGTGCGGACGGTGTTTCCATCCACATCAATGTCGGCGATGAGCATGAATCGGAAATGCTCACAGACTTCGGCAAAGTGGTGGTGGACTGCAATTACTGGGGCATGCCGCTGATTGCCATGATGTACCCCCGAGGCCCGCTGATTGATGATGAAAAAGATGTTGAGGCGGTCAAGCTGGCCGCCCGTATGGGCGCGGAACTGGGCGCGGATTATGTTAAAACCGTGTATACGGGTGATCCGGAATCCTTTCGCGAAGTTGTGGAAGGATGCCCGGCACCGATTTTAATTGCCGGCGGCAGCAAGCTCAGCGACGCGGAAATGTTCAAATCCATTGAAGGGGCCATGATGGCCGGAGCAAAAGGACTTTCCATCGGCAGAAACGCGTTTCAGCACAAGAATCCGATGTTGTTTGTCAAGGCCGCGTGTGCGATTGTGCATGATAATAAAACGGCAGAAGAAGCCATGGCCATCCTGGAAACTGCTTCATAAGGTCGTCTAACGCCCTATAACTGCGTTACAATCAGTTTCAAAATACTCACATACGTGCGTATGCTTTGTTTTTTCATCGGATTGTGCCTTGTTCTCAGTCGTTATCTAACCTCCAGAAACAGTTTCACCAATGAATTGTTTTTGATAGGCAAACTTGCATTATCAGGAAACCAATGGAAACTTTTTTCACTGAAAAATCAATCCGCTTAATCTCTTTTGTCGGTATACTGCTCATCATGGGCGGCTGGGAAGTCCTGTTTCAGAGAAAAAGGCAGGTGGACTCCAAGCCCAGGCGCTGGCTGAACAACCTCGGCCTGGTGGCGGTTGACAACCTGATTCTGCAGCTGGGTTTTGTCATGCTGCCGGTGACTTTTGCCGCTTTTGCCCAATCCCGGGGTATGGGCATTTTCAACCAGCTGGCTCTGCCGGTTTGGGCCGACTGGA
Source organism: Desulfococcaceae bacterium (assembly GCA_030145385.1). Taxonomy (GTDB): domain Bacteria; phylum Desulfobacterota; class Desulfobacteria; order Desulfobacterales; family Desulfosalsimonadaceae; genus SURF-3. The sequence goes on along the minus strand of JAQYVU010000060.1, from coordinate 8,226 downwards.
TCGCCACTGTCATTATTCTTGACTTTATCATCTACCTGCAGCATGTCCTGTTTCATTTTGTGCCGGTTTTGTGGCAGCTTCACCAGGTTCATCACTCGGACCTGGACATTGACGTGACCACGGCCATCCGATTTCATCCCATTGAAATTATTATATCATTGTTTATCAAGCTGGCAGCGGTGGCCGCGTTCGGCTTTCCGCCGGGTGCGGTCCTGCTTTTTGAAGTCCTGCTCAACGGCTGCGCCATGTTCAACCATGCTAATATCTATATCCCGGCGTTCATGGACAAATTCATCCGCCTGCTGATTGTCACCCCAGACATGCACCGGGTGCATCATTCGGTGATCATGGACGAATCCAATTCCAACTTCGGGTTCAACCTGTCGATGTGGGACCGGATTTGCGGCACTTACCAGGCACAACCCGCAGCCGGCCATGACAAAATGATCATCGGCCTGACATATGCCAAAAAGCCAAAATCATTGATCCAATTATTGGTCATGCCGTTTATTAAATAGCATCTATACAGAAATGAAATTCACTCAAACAAAACAGGCGGCCTGAACCCAAACCGCCTGTTTTTTTTACAAACAACTGTCCATCTTATCGATCGCCTTCAGATATTCCTCGGACCGGTTTAAATAAAATGCCAAAGGCTTTGAAAAATTGCGGCCCGCGATTCCGTCAATAAACATCTGGCTGATTTCCCGCTCCATCTTTAAAACCGACTGGGCCTTGATCAGTATCCGGCGTTCATCCGGTTCCATCCGGCACAACAGATTTAAAAACGCTGTCCGGGCCCGGGGCTGATACATCCAGAAGTAAAGCAGGTCCAGGGCATTTATTATTAAGACCATAATCTGGTCCCGGGCCTCCTGGTTTACCGATTCCAGCCACTCCCCGGGCTGCTCAAGCAAATCATAAACATCGGTTTCCGGAAACAGAATTTCCAGCCGGGCATAACAGTCCAGAAACTGATCCAGCTTTTGCCGGTAATCTTTTAACCGGCTTTTGACATTATTGGTCCGGTCCACAGATCCCTCGATAAAACCAGCCACACAATCCGATGCTGCTTTTGAAATCACTGCGGCCCAGCTTTGCAGAATACCGGCGGCATTTGCCGCCCCAAAAAGGCTCAGCAGCCCGCCGATAATCGCATTAAACGCAAATGCCACGGGAATGGAAAGCACGCTGCGGAAAAAATTCCCGTATGCTGCTTCTTTGGGCAGCCCCCGAAACAGATTGTGGCTGGTCAGGTAAACCCCGTTGACCAGGGCCATTATGGAATAGAGAAGCACCGGGCTGGTTGCAGTCGTAATCCCCAGTCCACGCTGCAGCAGGAGTGTTTTGACCAGATAATCCAGCAAGGGCACGGAAAAGCCCGTGTAAAACAGTGAATCCGACAGCCGGTCCCAACTGACAAAGTCGTTCCATTTCAACAATGATGACCGCCGGATGCCCCCGCCGCCAATAACGGATTGTACAATATTGCGCAGCCCGGTGATACCAAACCAGATAAACGCCCCGAAGTATGTCAACACCCACCAGTCATGGGTCAGCAGAAATGTCAGCAATGCCGGAATAAACCCGACACCGACCTTTATGATATTCTGCAGCACCGGATGGACATAACGCCATGAATAACGCACCTTTTTCGGCTCCGCATCCGGAGGCACCAGGGTCAACTGGTTGGTATTATCGCCTTGATGCCCGCCCATGGTGACAATATTCCCATGATCCATCATGTCCGTGGAATTTTCATGGACCACCCATTCATGGCGGCGTCGGATACCGGCATAACGAAAACCCGGTATTTTCCGAATGCCGCGTAAAAAGTTTTCAAACCGGCCTTTTGCTTCATGGGCAAATGAATAAATAAGGTGGAACGACGTATCAATATGAAACGGGATAATCAGCCGGGAGGAACCGGCCTCATTTTCAATTTTTTTCTGTACATGATCCGGCAAAGAATCCATGACCACCAGGCCCATCCCGAAAAGCCGGTCAATATGGCCGGTGGAATCACTTCCGACCCTGGGCTTCAACGGTTTAACCCGGTACATATTCTTTAATGTTTCAATATCTGCCAGTATTTTTTTAAACTTGGGAACCCGCGAACGCGCAAGGGGGTCCTTCCGGGTTTTCATTCGCTCAATTATTTCCAGAATCATCTGCTTGATCTGTATTACATTGCCGTCATTCAGACTCTGCTGAAGCCTGTGAATCGGGGGGATATGATCCACCTTGCAGTCGGAGTAATCCTTGAGGTTGAAAATTTCAAGCCGTGTAATCCGTCCATTACAGTCATAGAGCATCTCTAAGACATCTTCTACTTTCAGGTTGGTCAAATTCAGGGTAATGCGATACCCTGAATGCAATTCAGCCAGCCGGTCGATAATCTTACAGGGAGAAAGCTGCATCAGTAATGGAATCGGTGTAATAGTGCAGGATTTGCAGATATCCGGGATCAACGGATTTTGCTCCGGCTTTAAAAACCTTTCATACACGGCATCCGCAGTCATCAGGTTCATTTTGACAATCAGCGTCTCTATGAGCTCCTGTTCATCCGCATCCGCTTGTGCATACCGTTCCCGCAACCGGCTGACCTTTTCCTGCAAAAGCGGCAACAGGCGGTCATGAATAAACTTGGCCAGATGGAGCATTGACGCCTGGCCCATGCCCACGAACTTGTAAAAACTCTCCGAACTCAGCATGGGCAGGTTTATTTCCAATTCCCGGTTCACGGTCAGACGATGATGCTCGTTGAACGCATCAAAAATCGTCATCACGTATTCCTGCTGATGATCGGACACAGCCCGACCGTTGTTCATGAACGCCCGGACCGGTTCCTGCTCCAGAAAGCGCAGAAAGTCCCTGGAATCGGAAAACCCCCTCGGCACCCATATAATCTGGGCAAAGCCGTCGTAAAAAGAAGCTGAAAACTCAATTCCGATGCGGACCATAATGCCCATGGTGGCAGCAGCTTCCATCAACTCCGCTGCGGTCTCGGGCCGGATATAATTGTAGTAAATAACGCGCAGGCGTCGGATCCCCTTGATCCAGGCATCCATAATCAGGTGGGTGGCCGATTTTCGGCCTTTGGTATTGGCATCGTGAACATGATCATCAAAGGCAAGCTGGTTCCATTCCTCCGGCATTTCCAGCAGATGGTAGCGTTCCAGATAGTCCCGCACAATTCTGGGTTTTCCGGATGCAACAATAGAAAAATCCCGGGCCAGTTTCAGCTGCCGCGTATAATTCCCATGCGCCCGCACCAGTTCCTTCATTATTTCCAGCAGCACCCGGGCCGTATTTTTCTTAAGTCCCTGGTCCGCGCTGCACAGGACTTCATCCCTGAGAGCACGAAGCGCGTTCAACCGGTTTTCAATCTGACCGCGCTCAAGGGATGCCAGCAGATGAATGACCGCATATGCAATGCGAAGCCCCTTGGATTCCGCCATTTCCTTGATTCCGCGGGGATGAAAATAATGGAAAAATCGCCGCTGATCATTGAGCTGCGAAGTGTCACCGGATATCATGTCATTGACAATACTCAGCAGACGGTGGTCACGTTTGTCAAAAAACAACTTTGAGGTTTGAAAAGACGGGTTCTGATTCAAAAAACTGATCTCCTGGTAGTTCGTGCTGCAGAGTCGGCCGCATCTATCCGGTTTAACGATATTCTGACTTTTCAATATATTATCAAAGCACAGGCCTCCTTGTCCATAAAAATAAAATCCCATCCGCTGAATCCTGAAAAAAAACAGAGAAGCCATGTTACACCATGAGGCCGGACGAATCCCCCGCAAACCTTATTATTATACGGTTTGCAGTTTGCTTTATGCAGGATTTCTGCTATGATGGCTTTTAATCTTTTATCAGGCAGTTAACGTTGACCACCGATTGCATATTCACTGCGGAAAAGCCTGCTTTGAGGGCAGGCCTGAATTTGACGGCTTCGTAAAAAATCCAACTTCTGCGTTGCGCTGCATCCTTCGCGCTTCAAAGTACGAAAAGTACTTATCATTGCTCAGGATTTGCGCGCCTTGAATTTGGACTTTTATACCTTGCCGTCGGAATTAGACTTTTTACGAGACTGTCAAATTTAAAGCACACGATAAAAAAGTTAAGATGCCCCAACGACTCATACAAATAACGTTTCCCGCTGTCCCGCCCGACGATATCGCCCGGATGACAAAAGATATTCAGATGGTTAACATGTGGCAGGATCAGCTTCATCCGGATCAGAACATTATGCAGCTGATTGCCCCGGCAGAAGATTGTGAAAATATAATGGATCATTTTCAGCAGCGATTCGGGAACGCCCCGGGGTTCAACATTATGCTGATGTCGATTGAGGCCGTGGTGCCCCGGCCAAAGGCCGAACCAAAACAAAAGAATGAAACAAATAATTCCATCGAAAAACGATCGGCCAACAACAAACACCGTGTCAGTCGGGAAGAACTTTACGCGGATATGAACACAGGGATCATCATCAACAGAACATTTATTACCCTGACCATCCTATCTTCTATTGTTGCGGCCATCGGGCTGATGCGAAACGACATTGCGATTATTATCGGAGCGATGGTCATCGCCCCGCTGCTGACGCCCAATATGGCGCTGGCATTAGCCACAACGCTTGGTGATACCCAGTTAGGGAAAGACGCGTTAAAGACCAATTTTATCGGAATATTTTTAGCCATTGTTTTCAGTGTTTGCGTGGGAATAATATTTAATGTGGATGCCGGTGTTCCGGCGATTGCGTCGCGGACAGCCATTACCATATCGGATATTATCCTGGCATTTGCCGCAGGATCAGCCGGTGCTCTCGCCTTTACCACCGGATTTTCGGGCGCGTTGATCGGAGTGATGGTTGCCGTGGCCCTGATGCCACCGCTGGTTACCGTTGGCATGCTGACCGGATCCGGCCAATTCCTGCCGGCAATGGGTGCATTGATGCTCTTTTCCGCAAACCTGATTTGTGTGAACCTGGCCGGAGTTATCACATTTATTCTCCAGGGGGTCCGGCCCCGGACATGGTGGGAGGCGGATCAGGCCAAAAAAGCGACCGCTAAAGCGTCAATTGTATGGGGCGGACTGCTGCTGGCATTAATAATCATAGTGTATTTTACGGCACAATAAAACATGGCTATGCATGCTTGAAAAACAAAATAGTTTAATGTATATTTTTAATTAATATCGCATTTTAAAATTTAATTGAAGCCCTCCATTCATCTGCCTGAACTATTATTTAAAGGGTAAAAATCAACCTGAAGTCGACAGAGTTTGTTTAAATGAAATCAATTTACGTAAACAGTGAAAATAAAGCGACCATTGCATGCCCCGGGTGCGGAAGATCAAAGACGATTGATGCATCAAAATTTATGAAAATCGACGGGCCGGTTAAAATAAAGTACAAATTCAAATGCGATCACTGCGCCCGGAAATTAAAAAAATCCAAGGATCCGGACAATACCGCCAAACCCGATCATACCAGCATCGTTGTTCTTGAAAGAAGAAAATTCTACCGCAAAAAAGTGGATTTGCCCGGGATTATGATTGATCAGCGAGGGAAAAAGGAAATGATTGTAATCAGTGATTTGTCCCGGACCGGACTGAAATTTTCATTGAAATCTCCCTGGCCGCTGAATATTGACGATAAAATAACAATCCAGTTCAATCTGGATAACAGCCCAAAAACACTCATCAAAAAAGAAACCTTTGTTAAAAAAATTAACAGGCTGACGATCAGTGTCGAGTTTTCTTCGATCCGCTCTTTCAGTGAAACCGACAAAGCTATTGGGTTTTATTTAATGGATTAAATGAGTATATTTTGAATTTAATTGTTTTTTAGTAAAAACATAAAACCACTCATATTCTTTCCTTTTCCAACAAATTTTTACCGGGTTTATCTTCCAAACGACAAAACCAGGCATTGATTGCATGATCCGGTTGGCCTTGAGTTCAATTCGACTTAAGAAACGGCTGTGACGGCAGTCAATATTTTTATATACAACTAAAAAATCAGTATGTTCTAATTTGATTCAGGTGTCAAAAAGCCCTTTTTAAAATAGTCATTTTAAAATGATTTTTGCTTGATTTAACATATTAAACATGTGACAAACTCCGTAATAAGGACAACCTGAAACACCTCGAGCTTAATATTAATTCAGATATTGCAATAATTTAAAAACAGATCAGAGACAATCAATTATGGGAATTGAAATCTTTTTTATAGCGGTTTTATTATTGCTGTTTTTTGCGGTAATGGATTTAATCGTCGGAGTATCCAATGATGCGTCCAATTTTTTGAACTCATCAATCGGTTCAAAAGTGGCACCGTATCACGTGATTATGCTCATTGCCAGTTTGGGCATCCTGACTGGCGTAACCTTTTCCAGCGGCATGATGGAAGTCGCCAGAAAAGGCATTTTTCATCCCCAATTTTTTACCATGCCGGAACTGATTACAATCTTTATAGCCGTTATGGTGACGGATGTTCTTCTTTTAGATCTTTTTAACACCCATGGTCTTCCCACGTCCACCACCGTATCCATTGTTTTTGAACTTCTGGGTGCGGCAGTGGCGGTGTCTGTTATTAAAATTGCGGCCGCCAACGGTGTTAATGCCATGTCATTGGGAGAATACATCAACACCGGCAAAGCCCTGCTTATTGCATTCGGTATTCTGCTGTCCATCATCGTGGCATTTATCGGCGGTGCCGTCGCCCAGTTTATTTCCCGCCTGATATTTACCTTTGATTATCAGAAAAGACTGAAACGTTACGGGGCCCTATGGGGTGGTTTTGCCATGTCGGTCATTACCTTTTTTATTCTGGTAAAAGGATCTAAAGGCGCTTCTTTTATGACCGACGAAGCAGTCGTCTGGATCATGGGCCACACCCTGCTGATCATGTTTTCCATTTTTGCTGTTTCAGCCGTCATCTTCCAGATATTACTGACTTTTTTTAACGTTAATATCCTCAAGCCCATCGTACTGATCGGTACATTTGCTCTGGCCATGGCATTTGCCGCAAATGACCTGGTTAACTTTATCGGCGTTCCCATGGCCGGGCTGCATGCATATACCACTGCCATGGCGTCTGCGGATCCATTGAACATTACCATGGAGGCATTAAGCGGAAAAGTGCAGTCCCAAACATTTCTGCTGCTGATTGCCGGCGCGATTATGGTAATAACGCTTTGGGTATCCAAAAAAGCAAAATCCGTCAGGGAAACAGAACTCAGCCTGGGAAACCAGGATGAAGGCATTGAACGTTTTGAATCCATCTGGCTTTCCCGCTCAATTGTGAGCATGGTAGATTCTCTTTTTGGTTCATTGAAAGTATTTTTCCCCGAAAGCACCCGGCGATTTGTCAGCCGCCGGCTAAAGCCGCGGAACCCCAATACCGTGATGAAACAAGAGGATCAGCCATCATTTGACCTGGTCCGCGCATCCGTCAACCTGATGGTTGCCAGTGCCGTGGTTTCTTATGCAACATCCATGAAACTGCCGCTTTCCACAACGTATGTCACCTTCATGGTATCAATGGGCACCTCTTTTTCCGATCAGGCCTGGGGCCGAGAAAGTGCGGTATACCGGGTTACCGGTGTTCTTACGGTTATCGGCGGCTGGTTCATGACAGCACTGATCGCGTTTGTCACATCCTTTATCTTTGCCTATGTTATTTCTCAATTTAAAGTGCCGGGTGCGATTCTTCTTTTTATTCTGGCAGGTTTTATAATCTGGAAAAACAAACAGAAACACGAAGACCGTGAGAAGAAAAAAGAAGAAATTAAAATTTTTAATATGAAAAAAATAGATGATTCACATATGGCAATAATGAACACATTTGAGCACCTGGCGCATCTGCTCAAAGAAATCCGGGAATCTTTTGATATAGCATTTGACGCGCTGTTTGAAGAAAATCTTGACCAGCTAACCAAAGAGAGAAAAAAAGTAAGACAGATTCAGCTGAGCACAAATATAATTATGGCAAATATTTTTAAAGTGTTACGTCTGCAACAAAAAAGGGACGCCAAAATTTCATATAAATATGCTCAGACGATTCGAAGACTGCAAAAGCTTTCTGACGGGCACCGGGATACGGTGGTGCGTTCATATATCCATATCGGCAATAAACACAAAGGACTTTTGGATATTCAAATCGAAGAACTCAAAAAAATTAAAATATGCATCATGGATATTCTTTTAAAAGTCGAA
>JAQYVU010000059.1 GCA_030145385.1 Desulfococcaceae bacterium | reverse complement strand
AAAAAATAAAAATCCTGACCCAGAGGGCCAGGCATTGGGTTAAGCCCAAAGGGCATGGTCTACTAAATTGATGATACCAATACTCAATTTTCATAATCCTAATCATCATCATAATCTTAATCCGTCTTTTGATGAAAGACTTTCACCCAAAAGATTATGATTAAGAGAAAGATTACGATTAAGAATTTAACCGAATCATCGCTCAGGGCAGAGCCAATATCTCTGACCTGGCCCAAAGGACTAAATTTTCAACATTTAAATAAAAATTTCATCTCTCGCAACCGGCAGATGTGTATATTAAATTTAACAAGCGTATCTTTTTTTAATAGAATGTATACATAAGTATACTTAAACATCATTTGATTAAAATATTCATTCCGCAATTTGCCTGTGCAAAAAACATTATATTATCAAAGCCCTCCCCATTGTCCGGCCGCCTTGGTGCAACGCAAACTTTTAAAATTTTTAACGAAATAACTCAGAGCCCAACACATTCAGAAATGACTGAATAATGACGGATTCAAAAAATAAAACATATTCCGTGTGAGCATGATTTTCAAACCATTTGGCTTTGCTCTTGCATCACATGATTACAGATACTGATTTGATATTTAATTTATTTTGAAATCCTGTTAAACAGGGATAGCCATGGCCCAGTTGAGAACCCGACCGAGAAAAACACGTATTCTGACAGAAGCTGAAAAAAAAAGAAAGATGGTGGACGGCCTGTATCGTTTGAAAGGATCAAAACACATGGAAGAAACCGAAATGGATAAAATTCAATTAATTTTGGATCGGCTAAATGAAAACGAAAAAACCCAGCATAAATTTCATGAGCTTGAATCAAAAATTCTTTCGATTTTAAATTTTCAGGATTTCTTTGAAATACTGCTAACTGAAATGGAAAATATTTTCAATGTCCCCTATGTATGGCTGTCAGTCATCAAAAAAAGCAGCCTGGCAAACCTGATTAATCCCTTAATTAATTCAAAAATCATCATTGAAAAAACGAAATTCATCAATCAGTCGGACTTTGACGATGTTTTCGGAAACATTTCAACACCTCATCTTTTTAATAAGAATCTCTCACCGTATGCAGTTTTTCTGCCCAAGGATCAAAAATATCATACCGGTTCAATAGCCATCGCACCGGTCCAGATAGACGGCGAAATCGTCGGCAGCCTGAACCAGTGGGATCATGCCGCCAACCGGTTTGAACCGGATATGGACACGTCATTTCTTGAACAGCTGATGATGAAAGTTTCTTTGTGCCTGTCGAATGTTGTCGCCCACGAAAAACTGAAATATTTTGCCTATCACGACCCGCTGACCGGACTTCTGAATCGAAGGGCCTTTGAAACGACTCTCAATCGTGAGTTTTCCCGTTCAAAACGACATTCCAATGACCTCAGCCTGATTTTTCTGGATCTGGACAAATTCAAACACATCAACGATCAGCACGGCCATGATGTCGGGGATGATGCCCTTACATATGTTGCAAAATCGCTTCAGTCATGCGTTCGGGAAGAAGATATTGTCGCCCGGTTTGCCGGGGACGAATTTGTCATCATTCTGCCGGAAACAAAAGCAAATAAAGCCGAAACGCTTATGAAACGTGTGCAGACCTACCTTAACACCCACCCCTTAAATCACAATAGCACCAAATTAACGATATCTCTCAGTTATGGCATTACTTCAAACCAGGACAAGGGGATTGACAATGCTGCGGCACTTCTGAAAAAAGCGGATGAAAAGCTGTATTCAGAAAAGGAAAGAAAAGCCTGATTTTATACGATCCATATTGCCTTGCCGGAAGCCGCTTCAATCACTTTCCGGGCAATGCTGCCCATTGTGAACTCCTTATTGCCGGAGTCACCCTGACGACCTAAGACAATTGTTCCACACCCGTGTTTATCGGCGGCCGCCAAAACATCTTTTGCCGGGTTTCGTGACCCTTCGGCAATTTCCACCTGGATCCGGCTTGATTCAATCCCTGCACGGATCAGCATCTGTTTTGCTTTTTCCATGACCGGGGCAATTTCTTCTTCTGCTGTTTCCGACCACAATTCCGCAATACCCGGGATATCTTCAAAAATCGCTTTGGGCAGAAATCGCCTTAACGACCGTTTGGTATGAAACAAAACAATCCGGCTTTCGGTTCCGTTGAGCACAAATCCGGCATAATCGATTGCCTTTAAAGCGTTCTCAGAATTATCAACCGCAATTAATACATTTGCCTCTTTCACAGAACCCCGTAAAAGCCAGACCGGACAATTTCCACTGCACTCCAGAAGCTTTAAAGAAACCTCACCCATGAAAAAAGCTTCGACCCGTGATCGCCCATGACAATTCAGCAGGATACCGTCTGCCATTTTATTCTCAACCCAGTCCGAAAGGTCTCTTGCGATATCAAGTTTTCGCCCCTGGCATACTGTTTTGATTCTCTCCGGAGAAAAATTATATTGAAGCAGAATATCTTTTGCGCCGCCTAAAATTTCATCGGCAAGTGCCTCACTCCGCTGCTTGATCCGCTTAAAATGACCGGCTGTTTCACCTTTTTTTCTGCCTGCTTCAATCAGTACCGGGGGCAATGAAGGCAAAATATAAATCAGCACCGGATCCAGGTTATGTTTCGGCCCAAACATAAGATTTAAATAATCCAGCGATTTCATTGCAAACGCAGACCCATCCTGCGGTAAAACAATCATTTTTGAAACTTCTGCAGACATTCAGATATTTCCCTTTATGAGCTTAAGCTTAAATTACAGGCAAAATTATTTTAAGGATATGTTGACAGCGGAATTAACCCGACAGCATATTTTTTAACGATAAACTTTTCCGGATCCATATCAGATGTTATCCATGAAAACCCGACTTTCTTCATTGGCAAAATCGAAGCATACAGTGTATAAACCTGTCCGGCTTCGGCGTTAAACGTCAAATACTGGTTAAAGTACAAATATTTATCCAAAAACGGATAATCCAGGGCGGCTTCCAGAAACAGCGTATGCGTTCCCGGATGAACGGCGACACTGGATTCATCAGTGTATAACGGCACATTTTTATCAATGGAGATAATTTTCACCGGGGTAAACATTTTATCATCCGGCTTGATAATGGCAATTTCCTCATCCGGCAAATACGGCCCGACGTACTTTTTTTTTGGACCACAGGCGATAAGCAGTCCGGAGAAAAAAATAATGATCAAAAAAAGAAGGCTTGACCGCCGCGCGATTTTAAAAACTGAAAAAACAGTCGATTTCATGGACACTTCTCCGTCGGAGTGAGTTAATATTATATAATATATACAATATGTTTAAAAACAATGCAACCGGTTTATACAGACTGAAGGAAATATTGTATCAGTATACAATATTATCATGCCAATTCTGTACTGACGCATCTTGCTCACGACATTTCATCTTTGACGCGATATTATAAACGATCCACAAAAACGATTGAGATACGCGTACATTTTTTTTGTCTGTTGCAGGTTGAGTATTGCATCATGTAAAGTGGTACTTAACTTGAACATCTGACAAGAAAACAATAATATTTCATGAAAAACAAACATACAATTATACTTTTCGGGGCCTGTATTATCACATCCATCTTGCTGCTTGCAGCTGAAATGGCTTATGCCGAAAGTGATATAAACGTCTATTTTAATTACAAAGACAAGTCGCATTCAATCTCCGGCGAAAAAATAAACGACTATACATATATTTTCAACCAAGGCGCCCAAAAAAAAATAAAAATCACAACGCTGGACTGGCAACCCTATATCGGAAACACCATCTGCAAGCAGGGTTGGGTGCAGCAGCTAACCATTGCGATTCTTGCGAGCCAGGGATACGAAATCATTTCAACATTTTACCCCTGGGCCCGGACCATTGCGACCGCTGAAGCGGGAAATGCCGATATTTTGTACCCTGAATATTTTATTGAACCGGATGCGCCATCCGACATCTACAAAGGCAGCAAGCGGCTGGACCATTTGGCAATATCAAAAAAAATCCCCGGAGGTCCCATTGCATTCATTAAACGCAAAGGAGAAAAAGATAATTATAAAGGGGATTTATTAAATTTAAAAGGCGCTGCCATCGGCGTTGTCCGGGGATACCAGAATACCCCGGAATTCGACAATTTGATGGACCAGAATTTTTTTAATATCGATGAAGTCACAGACGACTTCACCAATATCAAAATACTGGTCGCCAAACGGGTAAACCTTATTCTCGGTGATCCGTCAGTCATCCGATTCAGTGTTTTAAATTCCGATTTAAATGATGACGAAAAAAGACAATTATTAAACTCCATTGAAGTCGTTAAACCGGCAATCCAATACAACCATCTATATTATGCAGTATCAAAAAAACGTCCGCAATGGCGGCAAACCCTTGAAATGCTGAACCGGACGCTGATCGAGTTCGAAAAAAGCGGCGAATTATTTAATATTATAAGAAATACCAATGTCGATTGTGGTTACCGAATGGAAACATTGCCATTGAAGGAAGGTCAACTGCCAGTGACAGGTAAGAATAGAAAATAAACCTGACTAAAGCATGTCCGGCCCTGCTCCCGGCCAGGGCCGGACACAGCGGTTCCAGATCTTCACATCCGCCAAACCAAAACCCTGCGGCAAAAAATTGGGTCTATCTTGCCATTGCCTGCATTGCTGCGGCAATTCTCTGGTGCGCCTTCTGAACTGCCGGATCCTGCATATACTGCATTGTTTTCATAAATGACGTTGAAAACCGCTTTTGCATTTCTTCTGATTCTTTTTGAATTTTTTTAAACACTTCCGGCTGATTATTTTCATCCTTTAATTCAGGATATTTTTCAGACACGGCTTTCAGCCTGGGCCCGATTTTTGTCATGGCATCTGCAAATTCATCCATTGCACCTGCAATTTTTTTTGCACTGTCGGCCTTTTCAAGGTTGTCGATATAATTGTTCATAACCGCAATAAAATCCTGGTTGACTTCCACCGCATCGCTGTATTTTTCGCTGCACCCGACAAATAAAAACATCAAAGAGCTTAAAAAAATCAAAATATTTTTTTTCATCGCCGCCCCCTAATTAAATTATATTATATCAACAAGTAGCGTTATCAGGACTATTCCTGCAACCGGCAGACACATCCTGAAAAAATAAAATCCATCAAACCACTTCCAGCCCTGAAAGTAAAATACAAATGCCAATCACCTGAACTAATAGTTTGCATACTGACTATAAATTTAATATATTATGATAAATTTACTCAAGGATAACGATTTGCCATATTAAGACTTATCCCGGGGAGGCATTATGAATCCACTCAGAATCAAAGTTTTTACCTACTTTACGCTCACCATCTCGTCATCTTGTGAAATTCAGATGAATAAATGGCTTACTGAAAATCCGAATATCGAAATTGTCAACATGCTGCAGTCCGAATCAATGGCCGCCAAAAAGGACCAGATTGAACGCAATATGAGCCTCACTGTCTTATATCGGCAAACATAACAATTAGTTAAATTTGCATTCAACCCGCCCATTTGCATATCATTCAGCTAAATAACCGGCGATTCCGATCATTCCCTGTACATTCCTGTTAAAACATACCAACTGAGCATTTGGTTGCGGCAGTTTATCGACTGCCTTGCACATAGCATACGACTTGAAGTGCTGTTGACAAATCAAGCGGTTAAAACATTTCGAATAGTTTCTGCCAGAACCTGAATTTTAACCGGTTTCATCAGAAAATCTTTTATACCGCCGGCAATGGCTTTTTCTTTTGTAATTGTTTCACTGTAACCTGTACAGAGAATGATCGGAATCTCCGGTCGAATCTTCAGGATCTGTTTGGCCAGCACTTCACCGGTCATTTTCGGCATGGTCATATCCGTGATCACCAGATCAAAATCATCCGGCCTGCTGCTGAAAATCTTTAACGCCTCATCAGCGTCTGACGCAGCAACAACCTGATATTTTAATCTTTCCAAAGCATCTTTCTCCATATCAATCAGCATAATTTCATCATCAACAAACAGAATCCGCTGGTTATTTCCCAAAGGCAGCAGGTCGGATGCAGGAACCATTTCCTTGATCAACAAATCCATCCGGGGAAGAAAAACCGTAATTGCTGTCCCCTCACCCGGCTGGCTGAAGACTTCAATAATTCCGCCATAACTTTGGACAATCCCATGCACAACCGCCAGTCCCAGACCGGTTCCGACACCTTTTTCCTTTGTCGAAAAATACGGCTCAAATATTCGTTCCAGCATTTCCGGGCTCATACCCGTCCCGGTGTCTTTTACACTGAGCTTCACCCAGCCACCGGACTCCAAACCAGAAGGATTTGATAACTCGCCCTGAACGATATCAATCTTTGAAAGTTCGAGTTCCAGCAGGCCGCCGGTATACATCATGGCATGATGGGCGTTTGTGCACAGATTCATTAAAATCTGGTGAATCTGTGTGGGGTCGGCCATTACCTGAACGGATTCATCCGTCATGGTCTGGCGGATTTCAATGGTGCTCGGCAAAGACGCTTTTAGCAGCTTCAAGGTTTCTTTTACGATTAAGCGCAGGGCAACCGGCTTGCGTTTCTGTTCACTTTTTCGGCTGAACAATAAAATCTGGCCCACCAGATCTTTTGCCCGATGACTGGCAGTGTAAATATTATCCAGCTTTTTTTTCTCAGGATCTTTAAAACTGTTTTTATATTGCAACAGTTCGGTATTCCCAATAATAGCCGATAAAATATTATTAAAATCATGTGCAATGCCACCGGCCAGCGTTCCGATCGCTTCCATTTTCTGAGACTGCCTGAGTCGTGTTTCCAACTGCCTGCGTTCGGTCAAATCAACTAAAGTCACCACACCGCCAATAATCTCTCGGGCCTCATTCAAAATAGCAGTAGCAGTAAACGTAACGGGTTTATATTTTCCTTCTGCATCCAGAAGCTCAAGTTCCTCGCCGATGATCGGCTTGCCCTTTTTCACCCGGCGGACTGCATCTTTGATAATCCGCCGGACGGATCTGGGATCCAGAAACATGGCCGTAACTTCAGCAATTGTCTTGCCGAGGAGTTCTTCCTTTCCTCGTCCGACCCAGTTTAAAAAGGCAGGGTTTGCAAAACTCAAACATATTTCTTCATCCAGCAGCAAAATGCCATCAGGGATACTTGAAAGGCTGCTTTCCATAAAATTCTTTGCCTTTGCCGATGCCTGTTCCGCATTTTGACGTTCAACGATATCCTGAGCTGCCTTATCCAGTGCTTTTCGATTAATTGAAAATACTTTATAAGATGTGATGCATATAAAAAAAATGGCGACCGAATTATCCATCCAGTAATCAATTGCATCAAAGTCGGTGTAGTTAAACTGGTTTCCAAAAAATTTCACAAATACCGTCAGCACGACAAAATTCGCCAAAAAGTATGCGATAACCGGCCATTTCTCTTGATGCACAATCAACGGTGTCATGGTCAGAATTGCTAAAACATATCCAATGGTGTCCAGCTGCGTGATGGGGCCGGTCTGGTCACAAAAGATTACCGTCCATGCTGCCGCAAGGCATGTAAAAATCATCAAATGGGACGCTATCGAAAAATGCCCCTTCAGGAGCAGGTAAAGTGCAAATAAAAGCATAGAAAAAGCAACTATTTCAGGCATAAGAATACCCGGTGCGGTCACTTTAATGATAAAAGCTGTATAAAATATGACAACCGGCAGTATGGCCAGCATAGTCAAACAAATCGTAAATATGACCTTCACCTTCTGCTGAAGCAAAAAGTCACTTTTTTGATAATTTTTCAGTATGTTATTAAAATCCGGTTTCATAAGCCCACATACAGGAAATATTGACTGGTTTGTTTTTTAACATTATTTAAATCCAACAAGTAATTCTGATAGCCATCAAAAGTCAGATTACATCAATAACTTAAAATTTACCACACTTTTTTACCATCATATCGATTACTTATTAAAGAACTTGCCTTTTGCGGACACCGCGAACTTCACTGCCGTAACTTACCGTATGAACGATTATTAATCAGCCTGCATTACAGATGTTTGGACGATCATCCTAAAAAATTTTCAGATCCATTCAAAAGTATAATATCCATTTTATTATCAGTAAGTAATACAATGTGGCAGCATCAAAAACCATCCAAGACAAAATTTAATCACTTGTAATGATTAAATAAAAAGACTAAAAAGCTTCTGCACGATCTCAAACGGATTTAATTGTTTGATTTTAAATCAAAATTTTTTAACAAATCCATTTTGGAATTATGCTCAAAATTCCCAGTATATTCAAACTGTTTGATTTTGCTTGACACAAATATTTTTAATGTGGGAAAAGGAAAAGTTACTTTTTTAAGTCCTATCAATATCATTATTTTTTAAGTGATATTAGCTTATTGGTATATCATTTCCGGCATGGACAAACCAAAAGAAACAATGCGTATATATTATACGCTTTGATATCAGTGACTGCATTATAAGCCAGTAATTGATTACTGCAAAATGCTGTTATTATTAATGAGCCATGAAAACAGGGACCGGCTCAGAATACAATTGGCCCTTGATTGCATGGCCCGACGCCCGGAGCAATAAATGATTAAAGCAAAACCCAAGCCATTAGAAGAAATTCAAAACTATGTTGAATCCTTTGACAGAATCCTGATCACCGGATGCGGCGGCTGTGTATCCGTTTGCCTGGCCGGCGGACAGAGGGAAGTCAATATCCTGAAAACAGAATTGGCGCTGGCGCATTCGCAATCCAACACAAATAAACATATGGATGGATACACGGTGGAAAGGCAGTGCAATTCCAATCTTATCGAAGAATTAGATCCCATTGTCGCCGATTTTGACTGTATCATCTCCATGGCTTGCGGTGCCGGTGTTCAGCACCTTGCTGAACGATACCCGGGAAAACCGGTTTTCCCGGCCGTCAACACCATTGCCATCGGCGTGGACCTGGATATCGGTTTATACGAAGAAAGATGCCGGGCATGCGGAGAATGCGTACTGGCTTATACCGGCGGCATATGCCCGGTTACGCGATGTGCCAAAGGACTTTTCAACGGGCCGTGCGGTGGAACCAACGGTGACAAATGTGAAATCAGCAATGAAATCGATTGTGCGTGGCTGATGATATACAACCGGCTCAAAGAACAAAACCGGCTGGAAGATATCTTAAAAATCCAGCCCCCCATGGAATGGAAAAACCAGGTCAAACGCACAATAATTCAAAAAGGCTATGAAAACAGATATATAGACAAATGAATAATTTAATTTTGCAAATAATTCCGACTAAATTAGTAGTATATGATCTCATTCAGGGTCCTTTGGTCTGGCTGTCATTTATCATTTTTGCCGGGGGCATTATGATCCAGACATACCGATACGCGATGATGACAAAAATCCATAGGAATAGGCCACAAATACCGGAAAAAGAAATTCCAAAATTAAAAACCGTATCCAAATGGGAACGTTTTTTCTATAAACTTGCTTTTTTCAAACTTTCGGTTGTGGGATTCAATCCCCTTCTTGTGACAATAAGCCTGGTTTTTCATTTTTGCCTGCTGGTTACCCCCCTGTTTCTTCTGGCGCATAATGTTCTGCTGGAAAATTTCATCGGGTTCGGATTGTACTCCTTTTCTTCACGGACATCGCACATCCTCACCGGAGTTGTGCTGGCGTGCGGGTTTTTTTTCATACTTCGGCGAATCATTCTTCGCCGGGTACGCGCAATAACAACATTCAAGGACTACCTGATTCTGGGACTGGCCCTGGCACCGTTTTTAACCGGTTTTCTGGCACACCAGAACGCATATGATTACAATACAATGATATTACTTCACATATTGTCATGCGAAATACTGCTGATATTGATCCCTTTTTCCAAATTCTTTCATATGATTTTTTTCTTTATCGGCCGGTTCATGATTATCAATGAATATAGCCTGGGGTCGCCCAAACGGTCATGGCAGTTTTAAAATGGCGTCGTAAAAAGTCCCATCTACTGCGTTGTAGCAGTTTTTCAGGCACTCAAGATTCGACTTGTATAATTTCGAGCCTGAAAAACCACTACGCCTTGCATATGAGACTTTTAACGTAGCCATTCTGTACATAATATGGAACCACCAATTCTCGGAGCAGGAAATGAGCGATAACAACCGGAACAAAATCGACACCAGGGCAATCCAGTCGATTTTAAAAGAAAATAAAAAACAGATTAAACTCGGGCTGACCATGTGCGCTCACTGCAGCATGTGCGCTGAAAGCTGTTTTTTATACATGTCCAAAGACTATGACCCGGAATACATGCCGTCATATAAATTTTTAAATTCCATTGGGAAATTATATAAAAAAAAGGGAAAAGTCAGCAACGGACGGCTTGAAAAAATGCGGGACCTGGTCTTTGAAAACTGTGTGCTGTGCACCCGTTGCTACTGTCCTTTTGGGATCAATATTCCGTCACTCATCACACTCGGGCGCCGAATATGCCGTTCCCAGGGGGTATTCCGGGAATACGATAAATAAATTTTCCTGCGGTGATGCCGGGAGCCTGAAGTTTTTTGATTTTTAACGCTGCAGCAGACCTTCGGATTTACCTCACGTCCATCAGATCACTGTAAATAATAATCAGTTTTTCAATGTCTTTGGAAAGCTCAGAGCACCAGGGAACAGAATCCAGCCAGAACTGCCTTAAGTCATCGATAAGGGCTCCAACTGATTTGTCTTTATCTGATCCTCCGCCCGCGACATTCAAAATGCGTTTTAAATGACTTAACACCAGAGATTCGATGCTATTCTCACTGAAAAGCCCCTTCTCTAATTTGTCGATCAATTCTTGAATTTCTTTTATCAGTCTTTCCATTATAACTATCCGGATTAATTTTCTTCAATTTATTTTCTGATCCGTCTTGCGCTGCGGCAAAAAAATCACTTACCGATAATTGACCAGATCCATGCATACATTTTGTCATAGGTCTCGGTCCGGTTCACTTCATTCAGGTTTTCATGAAAATTATCTTTGTGGCAGACATAAGTGAGCAATTTTTTGTCCATGCTGTTGAACAGTTCTTCGGCTTCAGCGGAATCCGCCACCTGGTCTGCTCCGGCAACAACGGCAAACGTGGGATGATGCCAATTGGAAAAATTTTCTTTCACCCATTTCTGAGCTTTTAACAATTCGCTTCCAAACCGCATGGTAGGCTTTGTGCCCCGGATACCGTCTTCTTCATCCTTGCGATGACGCTTAACAATCATTTCATCATGGGTCAGGAGTTCTGTGAGGTCAGGTCCCGGAATGACGGCTTTGGGAATGACGGACCCCAAAAACCTGATAATCGGAATCATTATGGGCGAAACCTTAATGGCATTTCCATAATAAGGAGAAGATAATAGATATCCTTTAATGGCAGGATCATTGTCAGCATATCGAATCCCGAAATGGGTGGCAATCAGTCCGCCCATGGAATGGCCCATTACAAAAATCGGAATATCCTTATAGTTTTTTTTCGTCCATTCGAGAAAGTCCGCGGTGTCTTCCAAATATTGATCAAAACTGGAGATAAAGGTCTTTTCCTCTTTATGGCCCCTCAAGTCGTAGGCAACCGTTGCAATCGCCCTTTCTTTAAAATACAAAGCAGGTGTTACATAATCACCGGCATGCGCCAATCCGCCATGAATAGCTATTAAGACCGCCTTCGGCGCCTCAGGCTCCCAAATATGAATATCCAGCTTCTGCCCGTCTCCTGTTTTTAAAACATCCAGCTTTGTTTCGGAAAATCTCATTATAGACCCCAATTTGATAGTTTAATAAAATTTATGACATTTCCTTATTATTATAACTTGAAGCAGACGGTTTGTAAATCAGGCCTTTCCTGATTTTTAAAGTCCAAAACCCTTAGAAGGTCTCACTTCCTGATACCGGAAAACCCAAAAAACCAAAAACGGTGATTTTTCAACCGGGCCGGCACCTATAAAATCCGCCGGCAAATATACTTATTGCTGAACAGAATCTTTGGCCTCATCCAGCACTTTTCTTACCGTTTCAGCTAAAGCAGCCTTTACTATTGGCTTGTATGCAAATGCCTTGATACCGATTTCCGAGGCTGTTTCTTCAGAAAACTTTTTGCTGTACCCGGTGCAGAGAATAATGGGAATATCCGAACGAATTTTCATTAGCTCAATCGCCAGCTTGTCACCGGTCATATTCGGCATGGTCATATCGGTGATGACCAAATCGAAACCGTTGGGTTTGGAACGGAAAAGCGCAAGTGCCTCTATGCTGCTGGTTCTTGTTGTTATCGTGTACCCCAGCCGTTCAAGTCCCTGGCTACCCATTTTGGCGATGGGTGCTTCGTCATCAACAAATAAAATTCTTTCTGTACCAGAAGGTAATTGTTCAGGTTCATATTGACGCTGGGTTTTTCGCTTGCGGGTTACAGGCAGGTAGATTGTGAAGGTAGCGCCTTTCCCCAATGTACTGTCGAGAGTAATTTTACCGCCATAGCTCTCAACAATACCATGAACCATGGCTAATCCCATTCCAGTTCCTTCTCCGGGTTCTTTGGTGGTAAAATACGGCTCGAAAATCGATCCAAGAATATCAGGCGGAATTCCAGTCCCGGTGTCTGATACAGAGATCTCGATGTAATTGCCGTATGCTAAGTCAAGTTTATTGGCATGGTTCCTATCAACGACAGTATCCTTCAAGTCAACATTCAGAATGCCGCCCTCATCTTCCATAGCATAAGCAGCATTCGTGCAAAGATTCATCATAATTTGATGAACCTGGGTTTGATTTCCCATAACAATAGAGTCGCTATCGATGTTTTTCCTGATTTCAATTGTTGCTGGAATAGAAGACCTGATGAATTGAAGAACCTCCTCAATGATATCGTTGACTTGAATAGGTTTTACTTTTTCTTCTGATTGTCTGGCAAAAGCCAAAATTTGCCGTACAAGGTCTTTGGCTCGTTTCCCGGCGGTATATACTTCCTGTAAATTGTCTTCGATTAAAGAGTCTTTATCAACATCATCCAAAGACAGTTCTGTAAAACCAATAATGGACGAAAGAATATTGTTGAAATCATGGGCGATACCTCCGGCAAGGTTGCCAATGGATTCCATTTTTTGGGCCTGTTGAAGCTGGGCTTCCATTACCGTTTTTTCTTCCTGAAACTTTTTTTGGCTTGTAATATTTTTATCAACACCACGATACCCTGATAATTCACCATCCGGGCCTATTATCGGAACACCGTTTGTCAGCAAACAGACTTTCGTCCCATCTTTAGTAATGTTCCAGTTTTCCAAATCAACAATTGGTTCAGTTTTTGAAACGATTTGTAGAAATATTTCTCTGTTTTTGGCCCTTTCTTCCTCGGGCATTAACTCAAAGGGCGTTTTTCCCATTAACTCTTCTGGTGAATACCCAAGAACTTTTTTTACAGTGCCTGAAGCATAGATGTACTTACCGTTATTATCAACTTCCCAAATCCAATCCGCCATGCTGTGGGCTACATCTCGAAAGCGTTGTGCACTTTCCCGCAGCGCTTCCCCCGACCGCTTTCGCTCGGTGAGCAGTCTGGACTGCTGGATCGCGCTGAAACTCAGCGTTGAAACAATCCCGGCAAGCTTGGCGTAAAATTGCATGCCTGCATCCACTGCTTCCCGGCTGAAACGCGGTACCCGGTCGAGCGCAGCAAGGTATTCTGTCTCATCGAATCCGTATTTCCGGGCCTGTTCGCGGAACAGCTCCACATCCGGCGTCTCGCCCTCGTAGAGGAACTGCCCGATAAAGATATTGCCGACATGCCGGCCCCCTACCATAAGGGGTGTGACCGTGTCCCACATGTGGTTCTTGCAGCGATAAGCCTTGAAGGTCCCGGGCGGCACTCCATGGGTGAGAATGGTGTCACTTTCAATGCAGTGCTTGTCTGTTTCGGGATGACACCTGTGGAATTTTGTGCAGATATCCTGCCAGCCGACAGCAACCAAAATCTTTCCCGAAAGATCGATTAAAGCTCCCAACATGCCGGTAAGCCGATAAAAATCTTCCATCAACGACTGCAGCACTTTGGTGTCAATAATGTCGGAGAGTTCAAGTGTGCCGATATCGCCTTCCGGTTCTATTAATGCGTCGAGTTTCTTCCGAACAGCAGCTTCGCTCTCCTTTAATGCCTCCTCCGCCTGTTTGCGTTCGGTGATGTCGCGCAACATGCCCTCTTCGCCCAGATAACTGCCCCGGCTGTCAAAACGGGCCCTGGCATTCAGCTCAAACCATCGGTGGGAACCGTCTTTCGCTATGATGCGAAACTGCAGCCCGTTCGTGATTGTCCGCTTCTCCTCGATGGCTTTTAAAAAAGAATTGATTAAAATGTCACGGTCTTCCGGATGGATGAAATCAAGGAATGATTTTCCCTTGAAATCCTTTTCATAATAGCCATATTGCTCATAAGCCGACTGGTTGACTGTAACGATATTTCCTTCGTCATCAAGGGAATAGATAATGTCAGGGATATTGTTCGCCAGCATTTTGTAACGTTCCTCGCTCGCCCGCAAAGCCATTTCTGTCTGTTTGCGCTTCGTCAGTTGCTGCTCCAATTCCTTTGTTCGTTCAGCCACCAGTTCTGCAAGTTGCTCTTTCTCCATTCGGATAAGCTGGTTGGCCGCCTTGATCTTTGCCATGGCCCGAATCTGGACAGTCAATTCAAGCTCATCGATGGGTTTGGACAAAAACGCATCAGCTCCGGCTTCCAGTGCCCTGACGCGATTTTCCCGGTCTGCTTTCAGGGCGGTCAGAAAAATCACCGGGACATGCCGAAGGCGCTCGTCTTTTTTGACCCTGCGGCATACTTCAAATCCATCCATTCCGGGCATGACAATATCCAAAAGGATAACATCCGGATCTTTCGCCAACGCCAGTTCGATGCCGTTTTCTCCGTTCAGGGCAGTGGACATTTTCACGCCTGGAAAAGCATCCGCTACAACGGCTTGAAGCGCCGTCAGATTATCCGGGGTGTCATCAATCGCCAGAATTTTCAGGTCATGCTTGTCCACGAAGAATCTCCTTGATAGCTTGTTTGAGTAATTGTTCGTCGATGGGTTTTGAGATGTATTCGTTAAAGCCGTATTTGAGGATTTCTTCCCGATTGCCGACCATCGCACTTGCCGTCACGGCAATGACCGGAATATGACGCACGGATTCATCTTTTCGGATTGCATCAAGTGCCTTGTATCCATCCATTACCGGGATGGCAAGATCCATGAGAATGAGATCGGGCACATGTGTTCTGGCCAGTTCAACGCCTTTTTGGCCGTCGGTTGCTTCGATCAAGGTATTTGTATCCTGAAGCAATGCCCGGGCCGTCAGCATATTATCGGGATTGTCTTCCACCACCAGTATAACCGGCTTTCCGGATATCCTTTTCACTGGAGGCCTTCTGGACGCAGGGAGCACAACCTTATTTGGCAGAGTGCGCGGCCCAACCATTTTACCCACAGACGCCAGCAGATTGGCCTTGTTGATGTCGCCCTTCTGGATCAGCTGGTGGATATGGTTTCCCTTGAGAAAACGCAATTCTTCTTTCGTCACATGTTTGGCTGTAAGGATCAGCACCGGAATAAGGGCCGTTTTTTCAATACCCCGGATGTTCTGGAGGACCTGAAAACCATCCACCTCAGGCATCATCAGATCGAGGATCACGGCGTCAGGAAGCGTTTCTGCGATTTGAGCAATAGCCTCCCTGCCGTTTTTTGCCACCTGCACGTGATACCCTTGACCGTAAAGAATATCCTTTAACTGGATAATGGCTGCTTCATTGTCTTCCACCACCAGGATCTGCTTGCCATTTCCATCCGGAGTTGCCGAAGTTGTGCCGATAAGGGGAAATTCAATATTCTCAACTCCTGAACCGTTTGTTTCCGGTGAATCGATCGTCAGTGGCAGGGTCAGCGTGAAGGTTGATCCTTTCCCGGCGGTGCTTTCCACTGCGATACTTCCATGCAGCAGTATGGCATATTTTCTGGCAATGGATAATCCCAGGCCGGTGCCGCCATAGTTTTTCGTCGTGCTTTCATCCGCCTGGCGGAACTCATCAAAGATATGACGAATCGTTTCTGCGGCCATACCGATGCCGGTGTCAGTGACGGTAATTCTAACCGCATCATCAGCGATTGCAGCGGAGATCTCCACATGGCCTTTTCCGGTGAACTTCACCGCATTACCGACGAGATTCTGAAGAATGTGCCGGCATTTGGAAATATCGCTTCGAATATCAGGCAGGTCGCTGCCCACGTTATTGATAAGGGCGATGTCTTTTTCGCGGGCCAGGGGTTCAATCATTGATACAACGTCGGCGGCCAGGCTTCGGACTGAGAAACGACTGAGAACGATTTCCTCCTTGCCCGCTTCAATGCGCGACAGGTCAAGGATATCGTTGATCAGCGCCAGGAGATTTTTGCCGTTGCGTTCGATCACTTCAAGGTAACTGTATTCTTCCTGAGGAACGGTGCCATCCAGTCGGCGGTTCAGGACGCCTGCAAGGGCGATGACCGAATTGAGAGGGGTTCGCAATTCATGGCTCATATTAGAAAGAAAGGTTCGTTTCAGTCGATTGGCTTCATCCAGCTGCCATTTCTGAGCCTCCAGTTCCATATTTTGTTCTGTCAGCTCATTGGCCTGTGCCTCCATTTCTGTTTTCTGCGCATCCAGTTCCCGATTCTGGTGTTCGAGTTTATCTGAAAATTCGCGAAGCTGCCGGAGGGCCAGCACCCCGTTTAAGCGGGCAGTCATCACATTCCAGATATCGTTCAGCACCCGGATTGCTTGGGCTGAATAACTACGAACACTTGCCAGGGATACCATTGCCACAACACACTCCCCCGAAAGAATGGGAATGGTAATAATTTCTCTGGGCAGGAAGTCACCGGTCACCGTAGCAAAGGGGAACCGGGTATCCTGCGGGATATCTTTAATATATTGTATCTGACGGGTTGCCAGGGCAGCTCCGAATTCGCCTTCATGTTCTTTAGCGGAAAAGGAAGCCCGGCCTGCGGAGGAAAGCCCGATGGAATCGAAATGCTCGAAATCGGTTTTTGTCTCATTGAGAAGATATATGGCCCCGACCTGAGATCCGGTATGCTGGATCAGGGTATTGAGCAATTCACGGCAGAATGCACTCATTTCCCCTTCCATGAGCATGACACTGGAGATTCGGGCTGAACTGTCTTTGCCCTGAAGCTCGGCCTGAACGGTATCGGCCAGCATATTGAAAGCAGCGGACAGACTACCGAATTCATTGGCGGAAACATATTGGCTGCGTGCCTCAATGTTTCCTTTACGAAACTCATCAGCCATTGCCGTCAGGTGCTGCAGGGGGTCCGTGATTCCCTTCAGCAGGACATAAAAGATCAGCAATGAAAGCAGCAGAATAACCACTACAAAGACGGTCAGTTGTTTGTTTAAAAGATTATTCTGTTCTTCAGATGTCCGATAGAGCCGGTTGGCCATTTGCAGGGCAAAATCGTCAATTCTCTTAAGACGGCTCCTTACAACTCCCGCCTGTGCCTCCTGGATTCCGCTGAGCAGAACGCGGGCCTCGGCTTCAGTTGTCTTGCCGGTTCCTAAAAGAAGGACCGTCTCTTCACGAAGGGTGTTCCACTTCACGATATCATCATGAAGATTGACAAGGTCTTCGCGCGGTCCAAGGTAGCGATCATAAAGCAGGGACATCTGACGGTCGGTTTCGGTCTCTGTAATCTCGATGTATTGCAGAGAATTAGTTCTCTCCTGGTCATTCTGCGCCATGAGCAGATCCCGTATATGCCGGGACAGGCGCTCGACATCAGCCTCCATTACACCGATGGCTCTGCGAACCTGAAGGGGATGGTTATACATCTTACTGGTCTGAAGCCAGAGCAGGTCCGCTTGTTTCCAGGCAAAAACCCCGAGGATCATGACGAACGCCAGGATCAGGCCAAGACCCAAACGCAGTTGTCTACCAATTTTCATGTCCCTGAATTTCATAAATAACCTCTTATAAAAACAACACCAACTTGATGTATCAATGATGCCGCATGTATTCACGCCTGAACGGACCCGGCGTTAAATTTAGTTTTTTTGAAAAACCGCTGCAAATGGAGCTACAGCACGAAGCCCCTCCAACCTGACCACAATGTCTCTTTCTGCCTCACCGGTGACCAGATATCCGCCGGGAGACATGCTATTGTATACTTTATCCAGGATACGGTGCCGAACATCCGGCCGATAATAAAAAAGCAGGTTGCTGCAGATGACCAGATCGAAATCCCCGAAAATACTGATCGGCGGGCATGAAGAAGTTTCCTCCAGCAGGTCATAAGCTGAAAAATCAACCCGATTCCTGAGCGCCGGAACCAATGTATAGGTTTCGCCATTTTTAGTAAAATAGTGCCGGAGGTACTTCATCCGAACATTTTGAACGGCTGCGCTGTCAAATGCGCCCGTCCTTCCAGTCAGCAGATCTTTTTCAGAAATATCGGTTGCAAAAATTCGAAAAGGCACAGAGCTCGGCCCTGCGGCGGCCATCTCATCAAGGAGTATGGCAATGGAATAGGCTTCCTGGCCGGCGGCACAGGCAGCCGACCAGATCCGGATCTCCTGGCGTCCTGATTTTTCTTTTTTTGCGGCAAGGCCGGGTAAAATCAGTTGTTCAAGCAAGGCAAAGGTCAGCGGATTTCTGAAAAATTCGCTGTAACGGATATTTAACGACCGGAAAAAAAGTTCCGCCTCTGTGCTGTTTTCTGACAAGGCCCGGCTATAATTTCCGATGTTCCTGATGCCGGTGTCCGCCAATCTCCTGTCAATGGATTTCACCAGAAAAGAATCGTCATAAAGTGAAATATCCCTGCCGTGCGTCTGGCCCATTATCCGGATAATTTTGTCCAGCTCTTTGGTCATTCAAAAATCCTGTATTTTTTGTGAGTATTCTGATTCCTAATCATCAAGTACTTTACGACAATGTTGTCCAAAATCGGAATTGATTAGTTGAAGAAGTCCTCGCTTTGAGACCGATTATACCGTTAATGGGGTTAAATACGAAAAAATAAATATATAATGAATTAAAAAGTCTAACCCTTGGGTCGATTCATCGCCCAGTATCTGTCGGATATGGCTTGTGCAATTTCTTCCTGATCCCGGGTGCTGCAGTCAATAATTATTTCACCGTATCCGGTATACAGCGCCCGCCGCTCATCATAGAGCTCCCGAAAGGATTGCGTATCAGATTTAGCGATCCCCCGGGTTTTAAAATTATGGATTCTTTTTTTCAGCGCCTCATATTCCACCTTCAGAAAAACGACGGTGGATATGTCCTGAAGGTGCTGCATTGCTTTTTCGCTATAAACTGCACTGCCGCCGGTGGCAATGATATGCTTGGCAATATTTATTTTCCGGATTTCGTTTTCCTCAATCTTTCTTAAATTCAAATATCCGGTTTCATCCATAATCTGCTGAAGGGATTTCTGATGATTGATCTGGATCAGGACATCCGTATCAAGAAACCCGAACGACAGGTATTTTGCCAGAATGATGCCGATCGTGCTTTTCCCGGCACCGGGCATGCCGATAAGTGTGATATTATTTTTTTTATTCATGTCCTTTATCCGGTTATTTATCTTTAAACATTGAAAATTTTTAAATAACCAACTGTTATTTTGAAAAATTCTTACGGTATAATTTTTTCCATGGATCCTGCTGATTAATCCGGGCATTGGTTAATGCCAGGTAAAGGGCACCTACCGCCAATTCAGCACAATGAAATGATTCTTCGGGCAGTGTTTCCAGATACGCAATCACATCTTCTGTTATGATTTTCCAGGCATCTTCCAATGTCTTTTTTTCAGCCATCTCGGCCACCGTATTGGCACAGGCGCGGGTGTTCATGCACCCGTCAGTGGCAAATGAAACCCATTGAATCCGATCATTATTTACAGTTAAAAATATTTCAATCGTATCTCCGCACTCCCCTGTATTTTTACCATAACCATCCGGATTTGATATGATTTCAAGTCTATCGGTCCGAAATGCCATCTCAAGATAATGCTCGGAGTGCTTATTCCAAAAATCATTCATAAATATATATTCTTCTCTTTTTTAAATTCCAGGATTGTCGAATTGTGTTCTTTGACTGCCGACCACACCATTTTTACACCAGACAAAACACCATATCCTTTTTTTTCAGGGATTTTTCCAGCCTGCCGAAACAAGAATAAACTTTAATTACAGATATTTAAAAAAAATCACGCCTGTAAAATCATGAATATTATATTGACATAAAATGTTTTTTCCTTCTATAATTTTTATAACAAAAGCTCAAAATTTGAACAATTTCCAATTCCACTTCCAATGACCTGTTTTTTTATCCATTGATAACGCATTTCAATCTATGTGTTTCTCATTTGTTTTGTTCCTTGAGAATAATTTTGTTCCTTGAGAATAAAATGCCTGTTCCCTGTTCTGAAAAATTAATTTTTTATTTTTCAAAGAATTTTAAAAAGACGGTTCCGTAAAAAGTCAGACAGTGATGATTCGTACTTTTCCTACCTTAAAGACACAAAGGATACAGCCCTTTGCTCCAGTTGGACTTTTTACAAAGCCACCAATAATAAGGAGGGGATATATATGGGAGGCTATAAACTGGAAAAAGACCTTATTTTTTATCATGCGAGTGAGCCCGGCGCAATATTTACTTACAAGGCCGGCAACCTCATGAATGAAAACATGCTTAAAGAGACATTGGATCATCTGGCATATGACTCGGGAAGGAGAGTGGATTGGGTTGAAGAACGCCGAAAAATACCACGGTTTTAAAAAGGCAATCTGCCAAACACCGTTTTGCCGGACACATTTTACACTAATCCCAGGCCAGCGCACTTCTGTTTTTCCAGTATATGCCTGCCGGTTCCGCCAGACTTTCAAGCGCTGAGGTTGCATCCTCATCCCAGGCCACGTCCACAGCTTTTACGTTTGATTCAAGATGGTTGATGGTGGTAGCCCCGCTCAACACCACATCCACCCAGGATTGTGCCAAAACCGCCGCCAGAGCCAGGGTTTCCGGTGTTGTATTCAGCCGCCCGGCCGTCTGATACAGCAACTTTAGGCTTTCAGCAAAATCCGGGGCCATGTTCCGAACTGACAGTCGGCCATTGGCAAGGGCTTCCTTGACGATGACACCCAATCCGTGGTTTTTTGCTTCGGCCAGTGCATGACCGGCAGACGGTTCCAGCAAGTTCCATGTGGCCTGCACGCTGTCAAACAATCGCACCCCGTCAACTTCCACGTGCAGGGCCCGCCGAATGACTTCTTTTTGATTCGGACCACTGACCGAAAGCCCGACAGCGGTTCCTTTTTCCCTGATCCGGACCAATTCGTTCAAGACCGCCGCATTTTCCAGAACCCCGCTTTCCAGTGTGGCGGAATGAATCTGGTATAGATCCAGTTCCTTTCCCAAATTTGTCCGGCTTTCATCCCACTGCCGCTTCAGGACTGAAAGGGAATGTTCCTTGACTTCATGGATTTTGGCATCCACTTTCCAGTCTGCCGTATATGTGTATCCCCACTTGGACCCGACTGTCACAACACCTTTTTGAAAATCGCGGGATTTCAGCCATGTGCCCAGAAATTCTTCTGCCCGGCCATAGGAACGGGCTGCGTCAAAATAACGGATACCCCTTTCATAAGCTGCGTCCAGCACACGATGTGCCCGGGCTTTCATGGACGACACACGGTAATCTTTTCCCAGATCCTGAGCGTGCCCGATATTAATATATCCCGGCCGGCCCAGGGCTGCCATGCCGAGGCCCAGGGGCGAAACGTTTACATTTGTTGATCCAAAAGCCGTCAATTTCATTGTTAATTCCGAATTATTTGATAAAGTCAGTTTAATATCATGCAATAAAAAAAGGAGTATGTTAAATTACTGCCACACTTGCTTATTTATTTTAAATCTTCAATATTTGTTGAATATACCATAAAAACAGCGGGGAAAAAACCAACGCGTAAAACAAAAATACTTGCCGATCATCAGATCGGCGCATTCAAACAGGACAACTTAAGCCTTTATTATTTTCAGCATCACGAAAACAAATTACAAAAATGTAATATCTTTTCGCAAATCAACTACAAAAATGTAAGAACATGAAATTTCCGACTAAATACCAAAATAAAAATACAATATAAAAACAGATATATATAAAATCAAAAAGGGAGTGGCACAGGGATTGCATCGCAATAGTAATTAATTATAAAATTTAACCACAACTTTTTTTGAAAATATTAATTACCTGGAGATGAACAAAATGAACGGAAGAGAAAAAGCGATTTCCAAGATCAACAATATCAAAACGGCAAAAGCAACCATCCCCTACATTACAGAAAACTCCATCAACAAGTTCGGGGAAAACGTCTTCAGCATGTCCGTGATGAAGCAACGACTGCCCAAAGATATCTACAAATCCTTGAAAAAGACGGTTGAAAATTACTCCGCCTTAGACGCCTCGGTTGCGGATGTAGTGGCCAATGCCATGAAAGACTGGGCCATCAGCAAAGGAGCCTCCCATTACGCCCATGTGTTCTTCCCGCTGACCGGTGCCACGGCTGAAAAGCATGACAGCTTTCTGGTTCCGGATTTGTCCGGCAATGCCATTGCGGAATTTTCAGGAAAAACGCTGATCCAGGGCGAACCGGATGCATCCAGCTTTCCCAGCGGCGGCCTTCGCCAGACCTTCGAGGCCAGAGGTTATACGGCATGGGATGTCACCAGCCCGGCGTATATCATGGAAAGCCCCAACGGCGCCACCCTTTGTATTCCCACGGCATTTTTATCCTGGAAAGGCGAGGCTCTGGATAAAAAGACCCCGATCCTCCGGTCCATGCAGGCGCTTAACACCCAGGCCCAGCGAATACTAAAACTTTTCGGTGACAATTCATGCAAAATCGTTTCCGCGACATGCGGTGCGGAACAGGAATATTTTCTGATTGATAAAAACTTTATTTCCTCCCGGCCGGACATCCAGGCTGCGGGAAGATCCCTGTTCGGTGCGCCGTCTCCCAAAGGCCAGCAGTTTGACGACCATTATTTCGGTGCCATCAACGACCGCGTGCTGGCGTTCATGTTTGATGTGGAGCGCGAACTTTACCGGCTGGGAATCCCCGTAAAAACAAGACACAACGAAGTGGCCCCGGGCCAGTTCGAAGTGGCCCCGGTTTTTGAAACCGCCAACCTGGCCACCGACCATCAGCAGCTGACCATGGTGACCCTTAAAAAAGTGGCCAAAAAGCACGGCATGGAATGCCTGCTGCACGAAAAACCGTTTGCCGGCGTGAACGGTTCCGGCAAGCACTGCAACTATTCTTTTGGGAATGCCACCCAGGGCAACCTCCTGGATCCAGGCGAAACGCCCCATAAAAACGCCCAGTTTCTTGTTTTCTGCGCTGCTATCATCCGGGGCGTCCACAAATACGCCAAAGTGCTGCGTGCGGTTGTTGCATCCGCCGGCAATGACCACCGCCTGGGTGCCAATGAAGCACCGCCCGCGATTATCTCCATTTTCCTTGGTGAACAACTGGCCGATGTGTTTGATCAGATTCAACACGGCGGGGCCACCTGTTCAAAAGAATGCGGCGTCATGAAAATCGGCGTTGATGCCTTGCCGGACCTTCCCAAGGATGCGGGCGACCGCAACCGGACCAGTCCGTTCGCATTCACCGGCAACCGGTTCGAGTTCCGGGCTGTGGGTTCTGATCAGTCCGTTTCCGGCCCTCTGGTAGCCATGAACACCATTTTTGCGGAATCCATTGATTATATTGCCACAAAACTTGAAAATGCTACTTCCGGCGATCCGTCAAAACTCCATGCTGCGGTTCAGGATGTGATGAAAAAAATCATCGACGAACATGGATCGGTTATTTTTAACGGCGACAACTATACGGACGACTGGCAGGAAGAAGCAGCCAAACGCGGGCTGCCCAACCTCAAAACAACCCCGGAAGCCCTGCCCATGCTCATCGAAAAAGATGTGATCGCACTTTTCAACAAATACCAAGTGCTTTCACCGGAAGAAATGCACAGCCGGTATGAAATATACCTGGAACAATACAACCTGAAAATCGACGTGGAAGCCAAGACCGTTGCGGAAATGGCAAAGACCATTATCTACCCGGCGGCCGTGCGCTACCAGACCGAACTGGCCGACTCCTGCCTGAAGATGAAGAACCTGGGTGTGGATTATGATGACTCTGCCCTGAAGGAAACCGCCGGGCTGATCATTGAATTAAAAGCCGGCATTAAAACCTTAGAGGGGCTGATCGCCTACAAGAGTAATGATGCGCTGAATGAAGCCATCACCTGCTGCGAGCAGACGCTGCCGGCCATGAACAAAATCCGCGAGATTGCCGACAGACTGGAAGGGGTTGTGGCTGACGATCTGTGGCCGCTGCCGACTTATCAGGAGATGCTGTTCATCAGATAATTTTCTATTTCTAAATGGCCTTTTTGCCCAATATCTGCTTCAATCTTTGGAATTGCTTGTGCGGAGTAGCGGACTACGCCTCCGCACAATTCCTCGATTTCCTTGATCTTGGACAAAAATTCACATTTATAAATTGGAAAATGGCTTCGTAAAAAATCTAAGTTCTGATTATGCTCAAGCCCGGACCGTGACAACGGTCCGGGCTTTTCTTGTCTTATTTTGCCTTTTCCTTTACTATTTTATGCCATTGTTCAAAATTATTTATTGGCTTATAGTTTTATCTAAATTACATTATCCGGATAAATCAGGTCGGACAGCACATCCAATATGGGAAAAAGAATGAACGATCAATCAAATGCAGCAAAGGGATCGGTATTATACATCTCACATGGCGGCGGCCCTTTACCTTTGCTGGGAGAGCCATCCCACCAGGAACTGGTTGCGTTTTTAAAAAATGTTTCAGGCACCCTTCATACGCCATCAGCGATCATCGTGGTCAGTGCGCACTGGGAAGCGGAAAAACCCACCATCACCAGCGGTTCGGCGCCTTCGCTGATATACGATTACTCGGGATTCCCCGAACAAGCATATCAAATTAAATATCCGGCACCCGGGAATCCGTTACTGGCAAAAAAAATATCTGATCTGCTGGCAAATCAGGGAATTGACGCTGAGCTTTCAGACCAGCGGGGATTTGACCACGGCCTGTTCATACCGTTAAAAATCATGTACCCGGATGCGTCGATTCCCTGTGTTCAATTATCTCTTGTCAAAGGATTAAAGCCTGCTGATCACATCCGGATCGGAAAAGCGCTGGCAGCCCTTATGGATGAACGGGTTCTGATCATTGGTTCCGGATTTTCCTTTCACAATATGAAAGCATTTTTCACCCCGCCCACAAACGAAACCCAGGCGATGAATGAATCGTTTGAAAAATGGCTGATGGATACATGCGCCACTGAAACGCTCAGTGAAAATGAACGGGAACAGCGATTGACTGACTGGGAAAGCGCACCCAATGCCCGCTACTGCCATCCCAGAGAGGAACATTTACTGCCGCTGCATGTTTGTTACGGGGTTGCGTCAAAAGCAGCCAGAAAAGTATATACGTTTGAAATCCTGGGCAGAAAAGCCAGCGGCTATCTCTGGTAAGATCTTGATAAATTGAGAACCTTGTATTCGCTCCGCCCTTTGACGCTGCTGTTGTCGAGATTTCCTGCAAGCTGCATTTAAACGACAGAGATGTCATGAAGATAAAAAAAGCATCATCATTTATGCGGCAGCATTCTATTTTTGCTGTGTTGTTATCCCAACCGCCGCCTTCGACAACCATTATTTTTTCATCAATGATGGCGCCTTCAGGAGAGTTGCGTTAGTTTTCAAGACACAGGGGCGGGGTGGCGATGCGGATCCGGCGTTCGGGAAAAAAATCAGCAAAACAAGGAGACAGTGTTTTTTCAAGCCGGGCAGCCACGTTCTCCGCGTTATCCGTATCAATGGATATCCCGTGGGAAAGCAGATCGCCGCGCATGCGGTGCCGGAGTTCAACAATCCGCTTCAAGGTCGAAATATAAGCACCCTTCCATATCTCCATGTACGGTCGGTGGTCCATGGGGTTGACCGACATGATTTTCCGCACATTGTTTGCCGGGATAAATGTATAGGCGCTGACTTCCGGATGTTTTCGAAGCAGCCAGTTGCGCGTGTTTTCAAACCGTTTATGGGTAATGGTCCGGATATCCTGATCAATATTATAAAACACCCCCCGGTCATGATTAAACCCGGGTTTTTCGGAAATATACGGAACAAACGGATCGATCAGGAAAATCACATTTGCGCCGCGCTTGATGGCTGCGTAAAAATTGGTGGTTTTCGTCACCGCCCCGTCCATATAATACCGGTCATTGATCTTAACGGATGCAAAGGCCGGGTTGATACTGATTGACGCCTGGATGGCTTTTGAAATCGTAACCACCGGACAATCTTCCGATCCGAACAGCACATGCTGCCGGGAGTCCTGATCGGTTGCCCCGATAAACAGCGGCCGGGAAAGGTCCGCAAACCGATTGGCGGCACCGGGAAACAAAAATATTTTTTCCAGTATCTTCTCAAACCGATGGGTATGAAACGGCGGACCGAAAAGGTCGGAGTACTCTAAAAAAAAATCTTCAATGCCGAAGGCGGACTTTTTCCGGGTCCGTTGCCATATGCCCTTAACCCCGGACGCAATCGCCTGCCTGATGCGATTCATCAAATCAGCACGATTGACATGGGCAAGGCGAAGCAGATTCAAACTGAATGCGGGCAGGCGTCCCCCTTTTTCGCCGGCAACAGATGCCATAATTTCATCCACGGAATAACCGACTGCCAGCAGACTGCTGATGATGGCTCCGGAACTGATGCCAAAATACATATCCAGGGAATTGAGCTTTCCGGGAGAAAAACAGTCATCCATACATTTGAGCGCACCGATCTCATAATACAACCCGGTGATGCCCCCGCCGGAAGCACACAACGCTTTTTTCCCCGGCTTCCGATCAAGCACCAGGCGCATTGCCTCACCCACTGCCCGCTCGCTAAACTGCGTGGCTTCGTGATCATCAATCGATTTAAAATTTTTCCGGGGCCGCTGACGCAGAACAAAACCAACTCCTTTGGCCCCGAGTTCTGCTATCAATTGATCCATGCGTTCAGAATCCGCCCCTGAAACCAGCACCATAATCCGGTGAAATCCGTATCGCGCCTCCAGGTTGCCCGCATTGTCCAAGGCCGCCAGCAGGGCTCGCGCGCCGGCAACAAGTTCATTTATTTTTTTACCGGCAGACCAGCGAATATCAATTAACAACAGGCTGACATAATATTCCCCCAGCCGCTTGACAACCTCGTTAATTTTGTGCTCCGTCAGCCAGCACAACCGCGTTTCCTGAAACTCAAACTGGTGGGTCAGGCAGTCAGGCAAAACTTTAACCACGGTACTCCGGGACAGATCCTGAATAAATGTCTTGCACTGTTTT
Source organism: Desulfococcaceae bacterium (assembly GCA_030145385.1). Classification (GTDB taxonomy): domain Bacteria; phylum Desulfobacterota; class Desulfobacteria; order Desulfobacterales; family Desulfosalsimonadaceae; genus SURF-3. Next base: position 531 of record JAQYVU010000059.1, on the reverse strand, counting down.
TCAGAAGGGGCAAAATACAGGATTCTCTTTTTCGCAGCAATACAGGGGTCCGAACCAAGCCCTAAACATTCATTGGGAACGACATGTTCGGCCAGTGGTTTTTGTCTTTTATCCGCCAATTTTAAACCTCCGGGGTTTATCAGGCTGTTGACACATTAAAAGACGATAATTTGCCGTTTATTTTATAAAATTATGGCAGTATTCGGCGGGCATGTCAAATTTGATGGCCGGGATTTCCATTTCACCGTATCGGCAATGTCAATTTTCCTCTATCTGCAGCAGCATGCTTTCATATGTTTTTGCATTGACTATGAAGCAACGCAGCGATAATTATAACGAATTCTTATTATAAAAAAACTTGAATGACCGATGTCTGACTCGGCTGGAATGTGCTTCAAAAAGGGGATAAAAGATTGATTGATTTATTCTATTCGATTGAAACGGTGATCCCGTTATGGCAGATTTTGCTGCTTTTACTCCTAAGCACCATTGCGCTGCTTCATGGAAAAACAAAACTCGCATTGCTGATTA